>NZ_CP041348.1:2811500-3137000 GCF_009834365.1 Komagataeibacter xylinus
GAACATCTCATCCGGTCTGACGCGCTTTGCTTATCCCGGCCGGATTGCCTATGCCGCCATGAAGGGCGCGGTAGAAGTCATGACGCACTACATGGCCAAGGAACTCGGGGCCCGTCGCATTGCCGTCAACACAGTGGCGCCGGGTGCGATCCAGACGGATTTCTCGGGAGGTATGGTGCGGGACAATCCGGACATTGCCCGGCATATTGCAGAAGTAACCGCACTCGGACGTCCCGGCCTTCCTGACGACATCGGCCCGATGATCGCCTCCCTGCTGTCCGAAGACAATCGCTGGGTGAACGCGCAGCGGATCGAAGTCTCCGGTGGCCAGGCCATCTGAACGGGCCGTTCCACAAATGGCATGCCACACTGCTACCATCAGGATACCAGCAGACGTTTGCGTGTAATCTTGCCAGATACGGTGGTCGGCAGGTGACTGACGAAGCGGACTTCTTTCAGACCAATCCAGCGCCCGAGGACTTCATTGACCCGTGCTACGATTTCCTCGGCAGAAGGTGCGCATTCCACCTCGGGATCAGGAACCACGTAGGCGACAGGTCGCTGCCCCCGCAGTTCATCCGGGGTTGCGACCACGGCGCAGGCATGAACGGCAGGGTTAGAAGCGATGATCTTTTCGATCTGCACGCCCGAAATCCGCCGGCCTGCGACCTTTATGACGTCGTCAGAACGCCCGAGCATATGAACGGCGCGGTTGGCCTCGATCATGCCTTCGTCGAAGGTGCGATAATACCTGCGTGTTTCATCAAGATACGCTGCAGGAGCACGGATCGCCCTGTCCTTCCAGACACCCGCCAGACAGCCAGGGGGCAACGGCAGGGAGAGAACAATCTCGCCGCACCGTTCCTCCGGTATGGACGGCACTATGGCCGGACGGAATCCCGGTGCAGGCCGCCCGATGTCATTCATGAGCGCCACCGGTTCACGCTCGGCCAGGCCGAAGAAATGCGCGGTGATGCTCCACCCGGTTTCGGTCTGCCACCAGTGATTGACCACGGGTTTGCGAAAATACGACCGCGCCCAGTCGAGCAAGGTAGGATCCGCATATTCCCCGGCTACGAAGATGCAGGCGAGTGCTGGCAGGATCGCTCCTGACAGATGACGGCTCTCCTGTCGCGTAAGTCGCATCTGGGTAGGCGTGGTGAACAGGCATTTTACCTCGTGCTCATGGCAGAGCGCGCGGATCGCGGAAGCCGATGCGCTCCCCTCCACGATCATACTCGTGCAGCCGCTGATCAGCGGCGCATAGACACCATAGGAATGACCGACGACCCAGCCGAGATCGGACGTAGTAAAGAAAGTATCGCCGGGTTCGCAGCCATAGATCAGTTCCATGGACAGCGCGAGCGCCACGGCATGGCCGCCATTGTCACGCACAATGCCCTTCGCATTCCCTGTCGTTCCAGATGTATGAAGAATATATAATGGATCTTCTGATTGCAGCGTGACCGGATCAACTGGGGCAGATTGTTCCAGCGTATGGAAATCATGATCCCGCATCGGCAGAAGCGAAGCTGAACAGGCCGCTCGTTGTGCGATTATGCATGCATGCGGCCTATGCGTCGCTTCGGCCAGCGCCTCATGCAGGGTGGGCGCAGACGGGATGGACGTCTGCCCATGAAAGCTGCAACTGGCGATGATAATGACTTTCGGGGCCACATCATCAATCCTGCGCGCCAGTTCCGGCCCCGCATAACCGGCAAAAACCACCACATGCACGGCTCCGATCCGCGCACAGGCCAGCATGGCGATGGCTGTTTCGATCATGGTCGGCATGGCAATCAGGACACGGTCGCCCTTCCCTACCCCCAGCGAGCGCAGCCCACCGGCAAACCCGGCCACCCTGCCCTGTAGTTCCCGGTAGGTTACCATCTGCCGTTCTTTTGTGGCGCAGGAATGCCAGATCAGCGCCGCCTGCCCGCAGCGTCCATCCTGCACATGCCGGTCCACGGCATTGTAGCAGGTGTTGAGCGTGGCGTCGGGAAACCAGTCATGCCAGCCATCCGCCCGCGTTCTGCATGCGATTCCAGGTGCCTGCTTCCATGTGATGCGCCGTGCGGCATCCAGCCAGAATGCCTCTGGCTGGTTCAGGGCTGCGTCATACATCGCTTCATATGTTGTCCATGCAAGCATGGCGCTGTCCTCCGCTCAGGCTACGGGCACGTGTTTGCCGGTGATCTGGCTGGCCAGCCATGCAGCATCGCGCGAAACACCGGAGAACCGTCCCGATCCCCATGTGTGCAGCCACGGCAGGCCGAGGAAGTAGAATCCCGGCGCGTCGGTCACGCCGCGATGCCAGACCGGCTTGCCCGCCCCACTGAAAACCGGCACGTCGATCCAGCGATAGTTCGGGCGGAAGCCGATGCACCAGACGATCGAGGTGATGCCTGCGGCCTTCAGGTCCAGCGGCGCATTGCTACGATCGGGCTCCCAGATGGGTACATAGGGCGCTTCGGTGGGGGCACTAATCCCTTCGCGGGCGATATAGGCGTCAATGGACTGCTTGATATCGGCATTGGTCCTGTCCGCATCATCAAGGTTTTCCGCAAGATCCGGCGCGAAGTGTGCGATTTCGTCACGGATGGTCTCAAGCGTGCCATGCAGGCCCACGCCCTCCATGGCAAAGAGGCGCAGGTCAAGATCATGGCCGCCATTCCGGCCCGTGACATAATGATTGGTCTTGTCGCGTGCGCCGTCACGCAGGGGGTGATTATCTACCGTCAGGTCATAGAAGTGCATGTCCGCAAGCCAGTCCACAACGTCGCGGCCACGATAGAAGCGCGAGACACGCGGGGCGGAACCGACACACAGATGAACCTTGCGTTTTTCAAGGAACAGGTCCTCGACAATCTGCGCGCCGGACTGGCCGCTGCCCACGACCAGAACCGCGCCGTCCGGAAGCTGGGCGGCATTGCGGTAATCCTGCGAGTGGACCTGATGGATGGCGGGGTCGATCGCGCTGGCATAGCCGGGGATGACCGCGTCCTGATAGGCACCTGACGCGATGACAACATGTTTCGCGTGCCACGCCTCACCACCTGCTACCACGTGGTAGCCACCACTTTCATGGCGCGTGATGGAGGTGACAGCCGTGTGTTCACGCAGCGGTGGATTGAAGGACACAACAAAGCCTTTGGCGTAGTCGATAATTTCCTGCTTCACCATGAAGCCGTGAGGATCGCTCCCTTTGTAGGGATGCCCTGGGAGTGCGCACTGCCAGTTTGGCGTGACCAGGCAAAAATTGTCCCAGCGTTCGTCATCCCACGAATGGCAGGCCGTCTTTGCCTCAAAGACAATGTGCTCCACCTTCTCGCGGCAGAGATACCAGCTCATCGAGAGCCCGGCCTGTCCGCCACCCACGATGATGACGGGGATGCTTTTTTCGTTCTGTGACATGGTCATTCTTTTCGTCTCAATAACTGAAAGACAGGACGCGCACCTGCGCATCGGGTCGATTGAGGAAGGGCGTACTGGCCTGTCGAATGGCATGCAGCTGGCCAAGGGCGCGGCTGCACGGAAAGCCGTAGCGCGCACGAACCCGCTCGCTGGCTTCCGTCAGGGCCGTATCCGCCTTTTCAAGAAACTCCCGGACCGGATAGTCCTGACCGGGCATGAAATGGTCTCTTATGACCAGTGATGGGGAGTAACAGTCGGTCTCCTTCCCATCGGGCCAGCACACGCGAAAGGTCATTTCGGGCATGGTGACGAAACTCCTGAAGCATGGACGCCAGCGTGCTGCAGCGCCGCGAGACGCCGGTATGCGGGGATGTGCCGGCCAGCGACGTTGCGCCAGTCGAAACGATGGGCGGTTGCGGGACCGCTGATCCGGAAATGGTCACGACTTTTGATGCTCAGCGCGTCACGCAAGGCCACCAGCAGGGTTTCGGGGCGCGCCAGGTCACACCACAGCGCATCCGCTTGCGAGAGGTGCCCGGTAAAGGGCGCGATTTCTGGCACAATGGCAGGCGTGCCGCAGGCCAGTGCTTCCAGCGGGCACAGGCCGAACCCTTCTGTTATGGACGGATAGGCCAGCACATCCGCCTGCCGGTAGAATGAAGGCATGTCTTCATCCGCAACCGGTCCGGTTATGGTCACGTGATCCGCTGCACCGCTTTCGTGCAGACGTGCCGCGAACAGCGTCCGGTAGGCAGAATGATCCAGCAATGAAGCCCCGCCCGCCACAACCAGATGCACATCAGGCTGTTCGCGGCGAAGGGCCAGAAACGCGTCGAGCAGTTGCAGGGTATTCTTGCGCCGCTCGATCCCGCCCACGGACAGGATCAGGCGACGGTCAGTCGGCAGACGATACCGTGCCCGCAGCGAGGCATCGTGCGTGGTTGGTGCGGGCGAAAAGCGCACGGGATCGACCCCGTTGCCGACGACGGGGGCCTCGCGACCATGTTCGTCACGCAGGATGCCTGCCCACAGGGGACTGACGGTAAAGAGTTCGGTCGCCGCCATGAAGCCCCGCTCCTGTCGCGCGGCAAGGACGGGGTGGGAGAAACGGTCGAGATGGTGGACCGTGCGGGCAAAGCCCGGTATCCGCCCCTTTTCCACCAGATCGGCCAGCGCATTGGCGCTGATGGGGTCCTGCGCATGCAGCACGTCAAAATGCTGCCCATGCAGTGCGTCCCTGATTTCACCAATGCGGCGCTCCACCAGCGTTGACAGATCGCTCTCCGGCACAGCCGGAATACAGTATATGGCGCAGCGGGGCGTGCGGAAGAAACCGGCTCCTGTTACGTCCGGCGCGATGAGCGTTGCGTCATGGCGCGCGTCACACAGGGCTTCCGCCAGCGCCATGCCGTGCACCACACCGCCGCGCGGATTGGTCGAATGGGTCAGGATGCCAATGGACAGACTCATGGCGTAAACCCCATGAGCGGCGTCCGGGCCAGATCCCAGAAGGTTTCCTTCTCATCCGTCCATGTGACATCCACACGCCGCGTCTCATTGCACTGGCCGATGGCAGAAGCTGCAATGCCCCGCCCATGAAAGCGGGCGATGACCGCATCCGCATCTTCGGGATGCACCGTGAGCAGATAGCCATAGCTGGGGAATGCGGACAGCCAGCGTTCCATAGGCGCGGCATCGGGGCGTGGAATATCATCAAGCGTGATCGTCATGCCCACGCCTGAACATTCAGCCAGCATAAGGGCGGTGCCCAGCAGTCCGGCCATGCTGATGTCCTTGGCGGCACGGCTCAGCCCATCCTCGGCTATGCACGGAAGAAGTTCGAGATCCCCCCGCAGACGTGCCGCCCCGTCGGTGCCGCACAGGGCTGAGCTTGCATCCCAGAACGGGTGCGGGTCATGCCAGCGGCCACGCAGGTCGATGGCGGCGATCAGCACCTCGCCCGGTCGGGCATCGAAGCTGGTCAGCAGATGACGGGCACGGCCAAGGATCGCCACCGACAGCGAGTTGTGAGTGCTGCGCATGTTGGTATGGCCGCCGACCACAGGCACGTCATAGGTGCGTGCTCCATCATGCAGACCCGTCAGGATGGACGCGGCCGCCTCGGACGTATCGCTCCACAACGTATCCACCACGGCCACGGGACGGCCTCCCATGGCCGCGATATCGCTGACATTGACCATCACGCCGCAATACCCGGCAAACCACGGCATTGAGCGGACAAAGCTGTCCTGAAATCCCTCACTGGCCAGCAGAAGATAGCCGTTACCGTCCGGAATTGCAGCGCAGTCATCGCCAAGGCGGATGGCATCAGGATTTGCAGGCTTCAGGATCGCAGCCGCTTCAGCAATATCCTGTTTGCCCGCAAGGGCGCGACCATGGCGGAGCGTGCGCAGCAGTGTGGCAAGTTGATGTGCCATCACGCCACCTGCCGGTTGCGCGGCTGCGGACGTAGCAGCCAAGTCTGATCCTGACCGTGTGCCGGATAGCGCGCAAGGTCGGCCTGCATGTCGTGATGTGGCAGGCCGTGCAAGGTTATGGTGCCAAGGCTTTTCCAGTGCAGGCGGCGGAAAAACAGCACGTTCTGCTCCTGCACCTGCGCCAGAAACTGCGTGGCCCCAAACCCGTGCGCCGTGCTGACTGCCATGCGGATGAGTTCCGCCCCGATCCGGCCCAGTTTGCGGTGACCTTCATGCACGGCCAGACGGGAACCGCGCCACACACCGGGCTCGGCTTCATGGATGCGCACTGCTCCTACCACCCGGTCCGGCATGCCCGCCATGCAGCACGCCGCGATGATGGGAATGGCAACTGCGTCAGTTGCATCCCGATCGTCGTCCGCAAACACCTGCTGTTCGGTGCAGAACACTTCGCGGCGCAGCGCGTGATAGCCAGCCCTTTCCCACGGCGTGCGGGCAAGACGCACAACATATTCCGTGGGAATGAACGGCCGGTCTTCCACGCCTTCGAGCATCTCACTCATTGTTCGTACGCCGACAGCGAGGAACAGGCGCCACACCGGCCACACCCCGCCCGGATGTCGGTGGATTTCATGTTTGCCTCGCGTAGCATCCGGCCCAGCGGCGCCAGCACGGATTTCATGAACTCGGCCGAAGGCGGCGCGTGATTTTCCAGCGGTGTGCCGGAAATGGGCACGAACGGCACGACGAAGGGATAGACCCCGAGCGCAATCAGGCGTTCGGCCAAAGCCAGAATGTGTTCGGCGCTGTCGCCAAGACCGGCCAGAATGTAGGTATTGACCTGCCCGCGCCCGAAGACCGGCACGGCGGACGCAAAAGCATCCATGTAGCGATCGACGCTGACCGTGGCCTTGCCGGGCATGATCTTCTCGCGCACGGCCTGTGTTGCGGCTTCGAGGTGCATGCCCAGACTGTCGGCCCCCGCCTCGCGCAGGCGCTGGAACCAGCCGTGATCGCGCGGCGGCTCGCACTGCACCTGAAGCGGCAGATCCACCGCCGCCTTGATGGCACGGGCTGATTCCGCCAGCACGGCAGCGCCCCGATCAACCACGTTGGGTGTCCCGGTTGTCAGCACCATATCGCGCACGCCGTCCAGCTCCACGGCGGCTTTTGCAACTTCGGCCAGTTGCGCGGGCGTCTTGTAGGCAATGGTGCGGTCGGCTTCGAGCGACTGGCCGATGGCGCAGAACTGGCACGACGTGCGCCGGTCGGCATAGCGGATGCAGGTCTGGTGCACCGTGGTGGCCAGCGTGTCGCGGCCATGCAGAAGGGCGATCTTCCAGTAAGGAATGCCGTCCGCCGTGCTCAGGCCATAAAAGCGCGGAGCCCTCGGAAAATGGATTGTGCCCAGCGTCTGGCCATCACGCAGCAGCGTGCTTGTCCCACTCTGGTCAGGCGGACTGGCCTGAAACGGAGACCGTCGTGCACCAGATGTATAAACCGGGACCATGACTGTCTGACCCGCGATGGTGATCGTCTTGTGGTCGGAAGGGCCGGCCCCACCCTTGCGGGCGATACCCCCGGTCTGCTCACCGATCTGAAGCCCGAAGGATTGCAGGTCAGTGACGAGCCTGCGGCCGGAAAGCGTGCCGAGTGTCGGAACAGTCATGACGCAACCTCGTCATTGGAGGGACCAACCGGCCCAGTTGCTCCATGCTCACCAACATAGTGCACCGTGCGTGCGGGCCGCCGGTCCTGCAGCAGGCTGAGCAATTCCGGGCGTGCATAATGCCCCACGGAATCCATCATCCGCTTGCGCTTGGTGATTAGGCCGAAGTCGAGATCGGCAATCACCATCCCCTCGCCTTCCGTCAGGGGTGTGCCCAACAGCTTGCCTTCAGGTGAGACGATGGCGGTGAAGCATCCACCTCGCAACGGCCCTTCCAATGCAGGGTCGTCGGCTATTTCCTTGATCTGCTCTTCCGTCAGCCAACCCGTGGCGTTCACCACAAAGCAGCCTGATTCCAGCGCGTGGTGGCGGATGGTGACTTCCATCTGGTCGGCGAAGATCTGGCCTACCAGCGAGCCGGGGAACTGCGCGCAGTGGATTTCCTCGTGCTGGGTCATCAGCGCGTAGCGGGCGAGCGGGTTGTAATGCTCCCAGCACGCCAGCGCCCCGATGCGCCCGGCCGCACTTTCCACCACTTTCAGCCCCGAACCATCCCCCTGCCCCCAGACCATGCGCTCATGGTAAGTGGGCGTGATCTTGCGGCGCTTGAGCAGGATTTCACCTGTGGCGTCGAAGATGATCTGCGTGTTGTAAAGCGTACCGAAATCCCGCTCGTTCACGCCCAGCACCACGACCATGCCGGTGTCGCGGGCGGCTTCAGCCACCATGTCGGTTACCGGACCGGGGATGACGACAGCGCGTTCGTAGAGCTCCAGATGCTCGCCGCCGAAGCGGAAAGCGGGCTGGATGAACGAGAAATAGGGATAATAGGGCACGAAGGTTTCGGGAAAGACCGCCAGCGCAACGCCTTTTTCGGCGGCATCGCGGATGGCCTGGCAGACTTTCCGGGCAGTCCCCAGACCATCATCACCAAGGACGGGGCTGATCTGGATGGCTGCGGCGCGAACGATACGGGGCATGGCGTGCGGTCCTCCCTTCGGCCTTCAGAGAGTCCAGGTGTTCAGGATGAAAGCGTTGTCGCGGCGGGCCAGCAGGATGATGTCGAGCACGTCCTGCGGATTGATCGGCGTAATGCCGGGGATCAGGTTCTGCTCGCCGTAGCCATAAAGGGCCTGAAGCGCGAAGCGGCAGGCATAGACCTTGCCGCCCTCTTCAAGGATTTTTGCGATCTGTCTGTTGCAGTTCATGTGCCCCGGAAAGGCCTCATCGCCCAGGCGGGGAAAGCCGCGCTGCACGCCAAGGGTCACACCCGGACCATACAGCAGCACCGACGTCTCGAATCCCTTGCGGATCAGGCGGGTAGCCTGCAGCAGGTTGACGAACCCGACGGAGCCTTCATTGGCGACGGTGTGGAAGGTGATGAGGGCTTTTTCGCCGGGTCTGGCTTTGACGTCCTCAAAGACCTTGTTTTCATAATTGACGAAGCAGTCGCCATCTTTATGCGGAGCGTGTTCGACTTTCGGCATGGTATCTCTCCCGTGTGCTGCGGTCTACGGCGGGGAGCCGGGACTGACCGCGTTGCCGAGGCGAACGTGGCACGGGATGGCGGAGAGCCAAAATATTGTATGCCTTAAAATTAAGGTACAAACGGATCAAATTAAATTGCATGCCGTTCTCCCACCAGGATAGGAGCATACAAAAAATATACGCAAGCCATACAATATCGGGATGTGATTATAAGTGACTGTTTTGAAAGGATCTTATAATCACGCAGTCGTGAATGAAGTGCCTTTTTGTTTTTCCATGTGCCTGCATGGCATGCCCCGGAATCTGGTGCCTCCATCGATTCCGGGCATTGCGGTCAGGTCACACAATATCGGCAAAACCGGGGGAACGTTTGTGCCGCAGCACTGACAGCACCCCGTGCAGGGATTCCTCAAGGCTTGTGGCATCCGGCGCGCTGCCCAGTGCAATCCGCGCCCGCTGCGGGGGTTCCCCACTGATGGTGAAAACGGTACTGGGCACCAGCGCCAGACCCCGCCTGCGGGCATAAGCCACAAAATCCGCACTGCCCCACCAGTCCGGCAATTTCAGCCAGACATGTGGCCCGTCGGGGTTCATGCAGTGCCCTTCTCCCAGTACCTTGCGGGCAATGGACTGGCGCAGGCGCAGTTCCTTGCGGATGGCATGCAGGATTGTATGCGCCTGCTCTGTCTGCATCCATCGCGCCGTGAGTGCGCTGAGCAGACCGGCATTGGTCAGGGCTATGGCCCGGATGGCCGCCGTAACCCGTCGGGTCATTTCCGCATTGGGCAGGGCCACATAGGCAGTGCGCAGGCCCGGGCTGAGCGTCTTGGCGAGGGTAGCTACATAACTGACACGGCTATGATCAAGGGCCGCCAGCGCCGGGAGCGGATTGTCCATCAGCAGGCTGTAAGGGTCGTCTTCAGTAATATGCAGATGATGGCGTTGGGCGACCTTCAGGATGTCCTTGCGCCTTTGCAGCGACATCGTGGCCGTGGTGGGATTGTGAATGGTGGGGATGCAGTAGAGCAGCCGGGGATGATGTTCGGCGCAGACCCGGTCAAGCTGGTCCGGCATCATGCCTTCCATGTCGCTGTCCACGCCGACCAGAATAAGGTCGAACTGCGCCGCTATGGTGCGAATGCCAGGGTAGGCAATGCGATCAGTTACGATAACATCACCTGGCTGCGTGTGCGTGCTGACAATTGCCGCAAGTGCACTCTGGGCACCCGGTGAGACAAGGATTTCGTCCGTTCGCCTCTGACCGATCGCGGGCGCAATCCATTTTGCGCCAAGCTGGCGCTCCTCCAATGTGCCGCCCGTTACCCGGTAGGACATCAGGCTGTTCAGATCCTGCTGTTTCAGGATGGCTGCAATGTCGCTCTGGATAATGCGTTGAAGCGGCGGTTCCTGCGGAATTGGCGGCAGGTTCATGGTCAGGTCAACTACAGCCGGTCCCGTATGGCGCCAGTGGCTTTCTCCGGCGCCAACACGGATAAAGGTGCCACGGCCGACAGTCGCGTCAATCAGGCCACGCCGCCGGGCCTCGGCAAACGAACGGGTCACGGTAGTCAGATTTGTGCCAAGATAGTCCGCGATCGTGCGCTGTGGTGGCAGCCTGTCCCCTTCCCTCAGCTCACCCTTGCGGATGGAAAGCGCCAGGGCATCGGCCAACGTCATGTAAATCGCGTTCGGACTCCGGCTGATCTCTTCTTTCCAGTGGGCCAGATAGGGGTATGCGGACATGAGATGGAATTTCCATACATTCGATGAGATTCCATTCGACCATATACCATACAATCCGTGCAATAATGGTCGATACAGATTAGGGTTGGGTGTCCCCTACCGGTAATCCACGCCAATCCATAGCGATAATGTCCTGTCCGAAGATTTGGACTGACGAAGCGATGATTTTTGACGTGCCTCCTTTTTTGTATCTACTCAAAAGGAGAGTTCCCGTTTTTTATGGCTTGAGGTTGATGGAATGACAGGGGTCTCGGAAGCATGCCCCCGAGACCCTTGTCTGGCGATCTGATCCGGTGTCCTGCCATCCAGTTGGGAATGTGGGCGCACCGAATTGTAGCATTCCCGCCAGTCAGCCAGAATCTGGCGGGCATGCGTCAGGGACGTGAACAGCGTTTCGTTGAGACATTCATCCCTGAACCGACCATTGAAGCTTTCGACAAAACCGTTCTGCTGCGGCTTCCTTGGGGCGATATAATGCCATTCGATCTGCATCTCGTCGGCCCGTTTCAGGATGGCATGGGGCGTGAACACCGTTCCGTTGTCGCTGACAATCATGAGGGGTTTGCCATATCGCTCCACCAGAGCCGTCAGTTCTCGCGCCACACGTCTGCCTGACAGCGATGTATCGGCAACCAATGCCAAGTTCTTGCGACTGAAATCGTCGATAACAGCCAGAATGCGGAACCGGCGACCACAGATCAGGGTATCCGAGACAAAATCCAGGCTCCAGCGCTGCCCGGGTTCTTGAAGATGGTCATGGGAGAACGCGTCCCCAGTGCGCGCTTTCGGCCTCTCCGATGACGGGCTTTCAGGCCCTCTTCCTGATAAAGGCGGAACAGCTTCTTGTGATTGGATATGAGGCCTTCCAGCGCCTTCAGCCGTTTGGCTGCGGACACCTCAAGACCACAGGCTTAACGATAATTTGTAAGATATGGCTCTCAAGAAAAATTGGAATCTTATTTGAAGTTTTGCTTATGTTTTCTATGTCGTACCCATCTTGCCGTATCAATAATAAAATGCGGCATTATGTTTCGTATGAATATTTCTGCTATCTGCATGGTCGATTGTCTGTTGTTCGATAAGTAAGTTGTGTTTTGTGCGGCTCTACTGGTTTTTATTTTTGGTGCCGTGTAAAAATATGTAATGAGCGTGCGCCGCACGTGCCCTGCTTGCGTGGCCTGAGGATGTCCATGCCATGAATCAGGTGACTGGAGCATGAGCACACTGCGCCCGAACCGGGGAACAATTTTCCTGACAGGCTGGGGTGGATTTTTTTGCCACAGTTCCAGCAGGCCGCCATATTCCGGCTTCCAGTCATGATTGAGATAAGTCAGTAAAACCAGTCGATTTTCCAGATATGTATGGGGGTGATGACGAAAATCGGTATGGACCTGAAAATGTCCCTCCCCCGCGACTTCGTGCATGCCGCCCCCATAAAAATACGGATCAGGAAGCAGATTCGTGATTCCTGTCAGTCTGGTCAGTAGCCGCAGGAATGGCGCGCTATTCACGATATCAAAATACTGTTGTATTGCTGCAGGCATGACGGATTTTGTGCTGGTCGAACGCTTTGACTGAAGCTGATTCTGGAACACATTTATATTATTTACATGATCAAGATTAAAGGCCTGCAACGCTTCGTTCAGCAGGGCATGACTGAACATTCCATCTATGACCAGATGCGGAAATGGCCTGGCCGTCGTAAACTCCTGTGCAAGTTTACTTAGAAGGGAGGTATCGGACCGGTGCATTTCTTTTAACAAGGGTACGTACGACATCTGCTATCCTAACGATATTCTTTCTGGCATTGCAGGGCGACGGGCATATCTTGCGAGGTGCCGCAATGTTTATAAGAAACTGCTCTGTCAAAGTCCTAAACAATCATGCAGGACCTTGCTGTTGTATCTGTAAGGATACGGTCCTGTGTCTATGATGAGTGGTTGCAATATGGCACCATGCTTCACCGTATCTGGATGGAATGGCTCCTTTATTGGATAGGGTGTGCAATATGCTTTCCAGATCCTGGATGAGAAGGACATGATTTCTCAGGGGAGCCACTAGCGGCACCTTGTAAGGGAGCAGGAAGTGGCCTGTTACGGGAACGGGTTTCTCCTCTTTTTTTAATGATGGGTCATTTATCGTGGTGCTGACAGTTTCTGCCAGTTTCAAGAAACTGCGCAGGAAGTCATCATTACAGGCAAAATTTCCCGCCCCGCCCTGCGATCGGATTTCTTTTTCGGAAGAAGGCGCATTGATCCACGCGATGTAATGCTTCGTATGTAAGGTATGTAACCCGTCCGCGCTGGCAAATATGTGATCAATCTCCACACATTCATCTGTTCCATGTGGCAGGGTAATGCCATGGAGTACGGGCAGGCCACTTGCCACAAGCATCTGCGTAACGGGATCATCCGCGGCAGGCTGTCTGCACAGTTGCTGCCACAGGGCAGCATCTTCGCCTGCAGGGAAATTTTGATTGCGGTGCGCACGTGTCATGTCCGGTCCTGCAACAGATAAAGCTCCAAATCCGATAAGAAGGCTTTTATTGTAAAGAACTGTTAATCTGGGGGCATCTCCCCTTCGTCACGCCGCTATTCATGTCCCTCTCATGCAGCATCATGCTGGCTGTCGGGCCGTGAGCACCCGGTATCGGGGCGCGCATTCAGCCATGCTTCAAGATCCTGCACATCCAGGGGCCTGGAAAAGAAATATCCCTGTATCACGTCGCAGTTGATCTGACGGAGCAGGTCAAGCTGCGCCTGCGTTTCCACCCCTTCCGCCACTACGGTCATGCCCAGGCTCCGCCCGATACGGATGATGGCCGTGATCACAGAGTGAACCTTGCCCGTCGGTTCAAAGCCATCCATGAAGCTGCGGTCAATCTTGAGTTCGTTAAGCGGCAGGTTTGCAAGGTTCGACAGGCTGGAAAAACCGGTTCCGAAGTCATCCATGGAGAGCCCGATGCCCATCGCCCGGATCGCCTGCGTGGCGATGAGGGTCTGCTCGTGATCTTCCATCATCGCACTTTCCGTAAGTTCGATGGTCAGGCGCTGGGGCGGAATACCGCTTTCACGCAGGATCCCGTCAATCAGGCGTGGCAGATCGGGATTCCTGAAATGCAGCGCGGATATGTTAACCGACACAACCGGAACCTCCACCCCTGCCTGCATCCATAGGGCCATCTGCCGACAGGCCGCCCGCAGCGACCACAGCCCGATTGCCTCGATCTGCCCGGTTTCTTCCGCCAGAGGGATGAAACGGCCCGGTGAGATTATGCCCAGGACCGGATCGGTCCATCGGGCTAGGGCTTCCACCCCTTCCAGCCTGCCGGTCGTAGCATGGATCTGCGGTTGGTAGACCTGATGGAGTTGGTCAGTCCTGATCGCCTCCTTCAGCGCGTTGGTCAGCAGGATCTGGTCTTCTGCCTGCCGGTTCATTTCCTCGCTGAAAAAACGGTAGCAGTTGCGGCCCGTATTTTTTGCCTGAGACAGGGCCGTTTCGGCCTGTTGCATAAGCATTTCCGCCTCCGGCAGGCCACCATTATTATCCGCGATGCCGATACTGGTTGTTATGGTAACCGGAACATCGTCAATCACGACCGGCTCCGCCACGGTTTTCATGATGGCATCGGCCAGTCTCGTGGCCCGTTCCACACCACCGGTCGTGACCAGGGTGAATTCGTCCGCCCCGCTGCGGGCCAGCCGGTCATCACTGGAAATGAGACCGGATAGCCGCCTGGCCAGCGTCGCCAGCAGCCTATCACCCGCCGGGCGCCCCAACCCGTTATTGATGGTCCGGAACCGATCAAGGTTGATGATCAGGGCCAGCAGGTTTTCATGCCGTGCGCGTGCCATCCTCTGTCTGATACCGTGCCACAGCCCGGTCCGGTTGGGGAGGCCCGTCAGTGTGTCATACTGCGTAAGCCGCGCGATATCCTCACGCGCACGCTGTTGTTCGATGGCAAGCGCGCACAGGTGCAGGCAGGCATCGGCAATCCGCCGGTGCCATCTGCCCGGTGCGCGCTTGGCACGGAAATAAAAAGCCAGACTGCCCGCTACCCGGCCATCCCGCAGCAGGATCGGCACCGACCAGCAAGCCATGAGGCCATGCGGGACGACAACCTGCCAGAAACCCTTCCATTTCGGATCGGCTTCAATGTCTGGCGTAACCACTTCCCTGCCGGTGAACAGCGCCGTGCCGCATGACCCGACCTCGGGGCCTATCCGCAGGTCTGCACAAGCTTCGGCAATCTGTGCGGGCAGCCGTGCGCGCGCTACGGGGTGCATGCGCTGTTCATCATCCACAACCACGATCTGTGTTGCGACATCGGGGGCGATACGTTCAATCTGGCGGCACATTAAGGCGAGGATTTCGTTGAAGGACAGGTTGCTGGTCAGTGCCCCCATCATATCCTTCTGCAGCGTCTTTATCTGCTCGCTGCCCGTAATGTCATTGAGCACCACGATCACTTCATGCAGTTCCTCATAAGGGCTGCATATGGGCGTTACGGTTGCCAGAAGCCAGATGTCCTGGCCCGTGTCGGTGCGGGAATGGATTTCCAGTTCAAAGGGTCGACAGCGCTGCAGGCGACGGCGGAACGCCTGCAATGTTGCAAGATCACCCTGCTGCCCGGACAGAAAAGCCGAGAAGTCAGTCCCTTCCATACCTTCGGCATCGATGCCCGAAAACCGGGCTGCCGCCGCATTGGCGTAGGTAATACGGCACTGGCTGTCCAGTATCAGGATACCGCATGCATTGCGCTGCACGATGCTGGCGTACTGCAGGTCCTGTTCACGTCGGGACAGTTCCCGTGTCACGTCGCGCAGGGAAATGACAAACACCTGTTGCCCTGCTCCCTCGATCCGTGCCACGGACATCTCGGCAAAAAACGCCGTGCCGTCATGTCGTAGCAGGGTCAGATGGGGATGGTTTTCCGTAGTGGAACGACAGACCCTGCCCCCGGACACGCCGGATGGACACAGCGCGGCATGTGTCAGGTTTTCGCCAAAGGTACAGGGCAGGATGTCTGTTCCGGTCGGAAAGAGAATATCGAGTTTCCGGCCAGACAGTTCCGTCGTGGAGCCACCCCAGATATGAGCCGCGTTATCATTGGCGAAGATGATTGTATTATCATTGCTGACAAGCAGGATACCCGCATCAATGCTTTCCAGCAGTTTGTCCGGAATGGGATAGGTCTGTCGTTCGCCCATTAGTCTGGTCTGCCTGTCTGTTGTGTTCTGGTGGGTAAATGAATAACGACGCCGTTTTCAGGGGTCTGTGTCCGGTAGCGTTTGAGAAAAAGCGGGGACTTGCTTGCCCCTTCTCCCTGCTGCCAGTTTTCAGGACGGGACAGCCCATAGGGGTCTCCATCACAGCGCACGACCGCCCATGCCGCGCAGTTCTGTTCCGCTCCACATCCCGCAAGCAGTCCGATCAGCGTGATCCGGGTATCGGAATCATAGGATGCCGTCAGGGTCTCGTTGCCACGGAATATCAGGCTGAATGGCGCGGCGCGGTCCGGGCTGCCAAATGTGATGTCGATCAGGATAAGGCCGGCTTCGGAATGCTTGGGTCCGAAAATGACTTCTCCCCCCGCCGGATCAATAATCAGGTGCAGCCACAGAACCTGAAAGGGGCCAAAGCTGTCGATTTCCAGCGTTCCCCCCTGCAGAACGTATTCCCAACTGCTCCACCGGGCCAGATCGATCAGGTTCGTGCGGACCCAGGCCTGTGTCCCTATGACGAAGCGGTAGGAAGACAGATCCGACCTGCGTGAAAGGGGAAGTGATCTGTTTACAACCTCGATCACGTTGTTCCAGTTGAAAAAGCCGTTCCTGACCGAGGTCTCATCCGTACGGACCACAAGAGAGCAGCCATTGTCCGTTGCCATCTTCATATGTATCGCCTGTCTCAAAAATACTCGCACCAGCAAGAAAGTTTCGGGTTTTCTGACCGCTGGCTATTGGGCCAAAATATGAAATATTTGTGGCGTGGCCGTTCTGCTTGATGTGAAACCGCATGATGGTGAAAGTGATGAGGACGTAACGGAATTTATTGTTGCATAAGACCCGTCATTTGGAAACAAAAAAAATGCTGGCTATGCGTTCGCGCAATCGTCTATAAAATAAGACTGATGTGCCAATATAAACGAATAATATGATGCTGATCGGGTACGCGCGCGAAAATACGGAAGAAGCGATGCTTCTCAATCAGGTAGAAGCGCTCCGAAAGGCGGGTTGTAAAAAAATATATGAGGAAAAAGTTCCTACAATGAGCCGGGACTGGCCCATTCTGGCCGATGTCCTGACGGAACTTTCTTCTGACGATACTTTGGTGGTCTATTCTCTGGACCGTCTCGCCTGGTCAACGCCCCACCTGCTGGAGGTGGCTGATCGACTGCGTGAAAAAGGGGCAGGGCTGCGTTCCCTTTGTGAACCCTGGGCCGATACCACCGTTCCCTATGGGAAAATGATTCTTGGTGTTTTTGCCGGTATTGCTGAATTTGAACGCGCATTGAGCCGGAACCTCACGGAAACGGGTAGGAAACGGGCCAAGGAACGGGGTGTCCATCTTGGGCGGCCAGCCAAGCTTAGTGCTGAACAGGTTGCGACCATACAGAAACTTGTCCGGGACGAGAACCTCTCCATTTCAGAAGTTGCAGCCCGTTTTGGCGTGCATAAAGCTACCATCTATCGGGCGGTTACCAATAACAAGTAAGAACTGGTTACAAGGTTAATTGGACCGGATGTTTCCATAAAGGCTTGCAACAGGGAATACGCGATCAGCCCGTATGGTGCTGATACGGAGCGGATGCGCCTCACTTACGCGCGTTGAGACGACAGTGTTTTTCCCGATAGCGCCAATGGAAGCCGCAGCGGTCGGTCAGGCGCCCCATGAGGGGGAAGGTGCACATCATGCCCAGCCCCAGCGGGAGCATAAACAGTCCGTGCGGTCAGGCGGCGCGCCGCAGGCATGAATGAGCCAGACCAGCACAGGAACATGGTCATGGCGGATGCCGAAAAGGCGGGTACGCGAAACAGCCGCAGATTGATCAGCGCACGGTCGC
Source organism: Komagataeibacter xylinus (assembly GCF_009834365.1). Classification (NCBI taxonomy): domain Bacteria; kingdom Pseudomonadati; phylum Pseudomonadota; class Alphaproteobacteria; order Acetobacterales; family Acetobacteraceae; genus Komagataeibacter; species Komagataeibacter xylinus. The sequence goes on from NZ_CP041348.1 coordinate 2,829,319, forward strand.
CCTTGCGTCGCGCGGAGCGGAAATACGCGATGAACTTCGATACGGAATTCGCTTGCATGGTGATGCCCTCCCGTTCTGTAGTGATCGATACAGAAAAGGGAGGAATATGATATGGCGGTTTTTTCAGGAAAAAAGGCCCTCATCATCGGCGGTAGCCGGGGGATCGGGGCTGCCATCGTCAAACGTCTGGCGAGCGAAGGCGCATCGGTGCGGTTCACATGGGCCGGTTCCCGCGCGAAGGCTGAAGACCTTGCCCGGGTAAGTGGCGCGGAAGCCATTCGGGCTGATGCAACCGACCGCTCTGCAATCCTTGCCGCCACGCGCGATGCTGGGCCGATCGACATTTTTGTCTTCAATGCCGGGATCTGCATTGTCGGAGATCCGCTGACGCTTAACCCTGATGACATTGATCGCATGATCGATATCAATATCCGCGCTGCCTATCACTGCGCGGTTGAAGCGGCCCGCTCCATGCCCGATGGGGGCCGGATCATCCTGATCGGCTCCACAAATGCCAATCGGGTGCCCTTTAAGGGACTGGCGGCCTACAGCATGACAAAATCCGCCCTGCAGAGCATGGTGCGGGGGTTGGCGCGAGATTTTGGGGATCGCCACATCACGGTCAATGTCATTCAGCCTGGGCCGACGGATACGGATATGAATCCGGCCAATGGCCCGCAGGCCGATCTCATGCACAGTGTCATGGCCATCAAGGAACATGGTTCGGCAGAGGACGTTGCGGCCTATGTCTCGTTCCTTGCCGGTTCCACGGCGCGCGGCATTACCGGGGCCATGCAGACCATTGATGGTGGCTTTAGTGCATGATGCTGGCTTTCTACTTCCGGACTGATTAGTATGGAATCTTATCCATGCGGAGGAAGACACGATATGGCCCGGACAGGACGGCCCCGCGCATTTGATCGGGACAAGGCGCTCGATGCCGCGCTGACGCTGTTCTGGGCGCAGGGTTATGAACCGACTTCGCTGAACCAGCTCAAGGCCTGCATGGGCAATATCTCGCCTGCAAGCTTCTACGCGGCATTCGGGTCGAAGGAAGCGCTGTTCCGCGAAGTCGTGCAGCGTTATCTGGAAACTTACGGTCAGGTCATGGCGCCGCTATGGGATGAAACGCTCGCCCCGCGTGATGCCATTGAACAGACCCTGCGCCGTTCCGCCCGCATGCAGACGACCAGCGCGCACCCCACCGGCTGCCTGATCGTGCTCGGCGCGAGCAACTGCTCGCCTGAAAACCAGCCCGTGCAGGCCCTCCTCGCTACCGAGCGGGCGCGCAGCCGCGAGGGTATCATGGCCTGCGTGGAGCGGGCCGTGGCGGAGGGCGGACTGATCCCCTCACCCGTGACCGAGACCCTGCCTGCCCTGTTTGCAACCTTTCTGCACGGCATGGCCTGTGAAGCCAGGGATGGCGACGGAGCAGACAGACTTGATGCGGCGATCACGACGCTCATGCAGGTCTGGGACAGTCTTGCGCCAAAGCCCGGTCGCGGTGCTTACCATCAATAAACGGCTCTGCCGATTTATCTGTATCAATTGATCCATAAATAATTGACGTGCCGCTCTGCCCTATTTATGTATCGATTGATCTTTAAGTACGGCCAGATCATTCCACAAGCCCGCTTCATGCAGGCGCGATCAAAGGACACCGGTCATGAACCAGAAATACGCAGCCCTTGTCACGGGTGCCAATCGCGGGATCGGGCATAGTATTGCAAAATACCTGATTGCAGCGGGCATTGATGTGATCGGCACCTATCACACCAATGCAGCCGAGGCGCAGGCAGCACAGACAGAACTCAGCACCGACAGCGCAAGGCTGCGCATGCTGCAACTCAATATTGCAGACCATACCACGTTCGCGGCATTTACGGCGCAGGTCAGAAAGCTTCTGGATGGAGAGTTTGCCGGGTCTGCGTTGAAATACATTGTGCAGAATGCAGGCAACATCATTCACACTCGTTTTGATGCGGCAACACCCGAACAGCTCGACAATCAGTACAACATTCATTTCAAGGGGCCGTATCTGCTGACCGTGGCACTTCTGCCGCTGATTCATGATGGCGGTCGTATTCTTAACATCACCTCGGCAGCCACGCGCTTTTACCTTCCGGACCATGGTCCCTATTCGGCCATGAAGGGGGCTACCGAGGTGATTTCCCTCTACATGGCAAAGGAACTTGGCGCACGCCGCATTACCGTCAATGCGGTGGCCCCCGGCGCCATTGCCTCCGATTTTGGTGGCGGGCTGGTGCGTGACAACGCCGGGGTGAACGCGAGCCTGGCCGAGATCACGCCGCTTGGGCGTGTCGGGCAGCCTGATGACATCGGTGCCGCCGTCGCATCCCTTCTGTCCGACAGCATGCATTGGGTGAACGGCCAGCGGATTGAAGTGACTGGCGGCCAGTCGCTTTAATGCACGTTTGCAGCGATCAGGGAGAATACGATGATAGACGTCATGGCCAGCGCTGTTCTTGATGCACCCATTGCAGCCGTATGGCCGTTTGTCCGGGATTTCGGGGCCATCGGGCGATGGCTGCCCGGCGTGAAAAGCTGCCAGATCGAAGGAGGTGATCCGGGCGATCGTGTCGGTGCCATCCGGCGGCTCGAGATGGGCGATGTCGGTCTGATCCGCGAACAGTTGCTCGCCCTGTCCGATACGGATCATGCGGTGACATTTTCGATCATTGAGTCGGCACTGCCGATCTGGAACTATCAGTCCACCATCATGCTGTTGCCTGTAACAGACGGCGACCGCACGTTCATCCGCTGGAAAGGACGGTTTGAGGCCAATCCGGATCACGCCGCCGCCATGCAGGCGCGCATGCCGACCCTGATCTATCAACCGGCATTTGACACTCTGGCAGGCAGGCTTTCTGGCAGATAATAGGTATGGCAGCGCCAAGTTTTTTGGTGCAGCTTTTTTTAAAAAAGGCAGCACTCAAAAACTTCTGTCAACGTGTTGCAGCCGTATTGTTAATCGACTTTCTGGAACTTCAACTCAAAATTATCGCCCTCGCCAATCGCCTGATATTTGGCATGATCGACAGCACCGAGCGCGTAAGTGGGGGGCAGCGTCCACACGCCCTTAGGCCAGTCGGTCGTATCCCTGGGGTTGGCCGCGACTTCTGACGTGCCAACGAGTTTGAACCCTGCCCGTTCAATGAGCGCAATCGCGTAATCCTGGCGCACGTAGCCACTTCTGGCCGCTGGGTCCTGCGGGCTGGTCGGGCGGGCGCGATGATCTTCCACGCCAAAGATGCCGCCGGGCCTGAGCGCCTTGTGCACCGCCGCGAGCATCGCGGGCGCATCGTTATCCTTCATCCAGTTATGCACATTACGGAAAGTCAGGATCACATCCGCGCTGCCTGCCGGTGCGAGGTCAGGGTGATCGTGCCCGAACTGGGTGTAATGGATCTGGTCATAAAGCGCTGGATGCGCGTCGATCTTCGCCTGCATGGCGGCTGGCCAATGCGCGTATTCACGTTCAACCTTCGTGCCATCAGCAACGCCCATGGCGGCGTAATAGGTGCCATGGGCGCGCAGCAGCGGGGCGAGGATTTCGGTCCAGTAGCCACTGCCAGGCCAGATCTCGACAACCGTGGCCTGTGGCGTGACGCCGTAAAAGGACAGCAGTTCGTAAGGGTGGCGGGCGCTATCACGCCTGACCAGATCGGGGTCGCGGGTGGCGGCTGTCACCGCATCGTGCAGGGGCTGGTCAACGGGGGGCGCCGCCATGGCTGGCGCGGCGAGAGTCAGGCAGGCGATGGCATAAAATGCGTTGCGCATGGACATGTTTCCCGATCCTTGCAGGCGTGGCGTGACAGCTTTGAGCCTACCACATCCTGCGCCTTGCAGGCCAGCAGCACCAGTCCCTGCCCGTCAGGCCATGAAGCTGCCTTCACGCCGTAATGGGCATGACCCGGTTCGGGCCGGGACTGAAGCCTCAATGGGGCCACCATATCCATTTATCGCCACGCAGGTCGATCATGGTGGCCGCCAGCCTCGACCCGGCAGGCTGGTTTTACGGGGGAGCCGTTTTTACGCTTGTCAAATATATCCTGAAAATTGGGGGCGATCGGCGTCGTCAGGCCCTTCTCACCGCATGCAGCCTGTGGCGCACGGACAAGGCCTGCCGCGCTGCGTTGACGTGGCACGGTGCCCCCCGTAATAGTCCGCCCTCCCGCACCAGCGAAGCCCGAACAGGCGTAGCCTTTACAAAGCGCCGGAGGCGCTGCTTGACCATGTCCATGACTTTTGCCGATCTTGCCCTGGCGCCAGAACTCCTGAGCGCACTGGCCGAGGAAGGCTACGCCACCCCTACCCCGATTCAGGCCGGCTCCATCCCGATGCTGCTCGCAGGCCGCGACCTGCTGGGCATGGCCCAGACCGGCACGGGCAAGACGGCCTCGTTTGCGCTGCCGCTGCTCCATCGTCTGGCCCGGAACCCCCGCCCGGCCCCCAAGGGTGGCGCGCGCGTGCTGGTGCTGGCCCCCACGCGTGAACTGGTGTCGCAGATCGCCGATGGCTTCACGGGTTTCGGGCGGTATCTCAAGCCCGGCATCACAACAATTTTCGGCGGTGTCAGCCCGTTTCACCAGATCAATGCGCTCAAGGAGGGGGTGGACATTATCGTAGCCACGCCAGGGCGGTTGCTGGACCTGATTACGCAGGGCGCGTGCGACCTGTCGCAGCTTGAGGCCCTGGTGCTTGATGAGGCCGACCAGATGCTCGACATGGGCTTTGCCAAGCCCATCGAGCGTATTGTCGCGACCCTGCCCGCAGCCCGGCAGACCGTGCTGTTTTCGGCCACCATGCCCAAATCCATTACGGCACTGGCCGAGAGCCTGCTGCGCGATCCGGCACGGGTCGAGATTACGCCGCCCTCCACCACCGTGGAGCGGATCGAGCAGTCGGTCATGTTTGTCGATGCGGCTGACAAGAAGACAGCCCTGCTCGAACTGCTGCGCACGCCGGGCATGGGGCAGGCCGTGGTCTTTACCCTGCAGAAGAACATCGCCAACGAAGTCTGCGCCTTCATTACCGAGGCGGGCATTACGGCCGAGGCCCTGCACGGCAACAAGTCACAGGGGCAGCGCGAGCGCGCGCTCGAGGCCTTCCGGTGTGGCAAGTCGCAGGTTCTGGTGGCAACCGATATTGCGGCGCGCGGCATTGATGTCGATACGGTCACCCATGTGTTCAACCATGACCTGCCCAGCCTGCCCGAGAGCTATGTCCACCGCATTGGCCGCACCGGGCGCGCGGGGCGCACGGGCTTTGCCATAACGCTGTGCGATGCCGAGCAGCGCGCCTGGCTGCATGATGTGGAGCGCGAAATTGGCCGCCCGCTTGATGTGCAGGCCGACCACCCGTGGCATTCGGAGGCCGCGCGCAACTCCACCATGCGCGCTCCCGTGCTTGGGGGCGGCCCGGTCAAGAAGGTCAAGCCGCCGAAGGTACAGCGCGAGCGCAAGGTCTGGACCGAGGAAGAGAAGAACGCGGCCCGGGCTGCAGCCGCGGCGGCCAAGGCTGCTGCCAAAGCCTGATCCGGCTGCCTGATGGTACATTGGCGCGGCTGGCGGTTCTGCCCGCTACCGCGCCAGTTTCCAAAAGCTTCGTGTGTCCTGCTCAGGCAGGCACAAGTGCAGCCGGAATGGGCTTGAGCACCGGCGGCGCCTGCCAGCTTCCCGTGTCAACATTCTCGATCTCTCCATCGATCTCGCTGACAACCTGCCGCGCAAACGGGCCAAGATGCAGGTAGAGCGCACTGGTCATGACCACATAGGGCAGTGCCCTGGGGTTATGCAGCGCGCAGTCGAGCATCATCCGCCAGAATGGCCCGGTCGTGCCGGGTCCCGCGCGGTGAATGCGCAGCACAAGCCGCATGAAGCTGCGCAGGTCGCCCTTGATCATCCGATGGCTGCGCTTGCGCCCGAGCATGCGCCCAAGCCTGCGCACGCGGCCAAAATAGGCGATCGGATCATAAATCGTTTTGAGCACCGTCCTGTAATCGCTCAGCACGTCGCGGCGTGGCCGTTTGGTCTCGAAATTGAGGCCTGCGGTGCACTGATCGCCCGACTGGGTCTGTTCACTGCCCGAAAACAGTCGCCCTTCGGCCAGCAGGCGGCGCGTCAACTGCGTTGTGGGCAGCGCGTAAAGCAGGCCGACCATGCAGACCGGGATCGAGGTATCCTCGATACATTCGATCATGCCCGGGGCGACGCTCCCCTTCTCGCTATCAAACCCTACAATGAAGCCTGCATTGACGAAAATCCCGGCCTTATGGATCGTGTCGATGCTTTGTTGCAGGCTGCGCCGTGTGTTCTGCTTTTTCTGCATCAGCACCAGCGAGTCCGTATCCGGGCTTTCGATGCCCACGAACACGGCGAAGAAATTCGTATCCGCCAGGCTGCGCAGCAGGTCGGCGTCATCAGCGAGGTTTATGGAGGCCTCGGTTGAAAATTCGAAGGGAAATTTCTTTTCCTCCTGCCAGCGTTTCAGGTCGGGCAGAAATTTCTTGAGCGCCTTTTTATTGCCAATCAGGTTGTCATCAACAAAATCGACATGCCCCCGGTAGCCAAGGGCGTAAAGGGCATCAAGTTCAGCCGTGACCTGTTCGTTGGTCTTGGTGCGCGGCACCCGGCCATAGAGTTCGATAATATCACAGAACTCGCAACTGAACGGACACCCGCGTGAAAACTGGATGCCCACATGCAGGTACTGGTCAAGCTTGAGCAGATCAAAGCGCGGTAGCGGACTTTTGGTAACATCCGTCTTGCCCATTGGCGCTTCAAACACGCCCTGCCGCGCACCGCTGCGCCAGGCCGCGACGAAATCGTTCATGATCTCCTCGGCCTCGCCCAGAACCTGAAAATTGGCGGCGCTGTAAAGCGGTGGGCTTGAGGTGACATCGGGGCCGCCAACCACCACCGGCTTGCCGCGTGCACGGCAGGTCTCGATAATGTGCAGCGCGTCATTGCGCTGCGGCAGCATGCCGCCGGTCATGACCATGTCGGCCCAATCCAGATCGGCATCGGTCAGGTTTTCGGTATTACGGTTGACCAGCCGTATTTCCCAGTTTTGAGGCAGCAGGGCCGCGACCGTGACCAGGCCGAGTGGGGCCGCCGGATAGCGCGCGCCCGCGAGATCGCAGGCTTCCTTGTAGTTCCAGAATGAATTGGCATTGAAAAGCGGGAAGATCATCAGGACCTTGCAGGTATCGGCCATCATGATGAAATCCTTTGGCGTGCCTCCTTCGCATGATCACGGCGGCCTCCCCGATTGGGGGTGGAGCGCATGGGAACGGGAGGATCCTGCTGTGGTGAAATGGCGATAGTCCGGCACACGGTCGTCATAGAAATCTTCCATCAGGATGAAGGCCTGTTTCTACACCCCCTGCCCTGCAATAGCGAGACAAGAGCATTTGCAATGCGGAATATGCCCTTTTCAAAGTGTAACAGCGCTTTATGAGGGCCTGAAAACGCCCTTCAGGCGGATCGGTCGCGCATGTCGTGTTAGCTTGCGTATATGCACGGAATAAAGATGAATTGCGATGAAGGTATTCGATCCGTTGAATGGCGACTGGTCCGAACCTGACGAACTGTATTTTATCAAGATATGAATTTTTCTAGAATATTGAATGAAGTTAAAATGAAATAAACTGGTGTTGTGTATAAAGCGCATAAGGAAATCGATCCGGCCATGGGGGCGGCCCATCGGGCCTGACTGGCCTGCCTGTGCAGCACCCCGGCGCAACGTGGCGCCATCGCCCGCGCTGTGGCGGCATAGTTCTGTCATGTCAACCACGCCGAACCGTATCTTGATGCAGGCGTGCGGTCCTGGCTGGCAACGGGCAAAACCGATCCATGCCTCGACAGGGATGTCATAGGATCCGTTATCGAATTTCTGGATAATGCCTGCTTCGACGCGCAGGAGCATGCTGATGGCTACGATACACAGGCCATGGCATGGTTCAGCAAAGCCCGGTCAGTCAACGCCGTGCTGTATGCGCTCGATGGCGAGCTTCCGGTGGCTTTTTACGATACAGTGTACGAAGCCCATGCCGCGATGGGGGATTGCAGCCAGATCGAGGCCATCTGGGCGCGGCATGAAGCGTGAGCGCTCAACATAAGAAATTTCCCGCTTTTCATGCCTGACGGATCAACCCCTGCATCGGGCTTGCCGCCGCACCGGGGAAGACCGTGGCCATGGCCGCAGGCTTCAGCCGCAGGTGATCGCACAGCAGTCCTGCCGCAACACAGCGCAGGTCGGTTGTGGGAGCAAGATCACGATTTTCAAACAACTGGCCAGGGCGCAGGCCCGGCCATGTGCCAGCCACCCGTCCCCCTGCCACAGGGCCGCCTGCAACAAAGGCGACCGTGCCCGTGCCATGATCCGTGCCGCCAGTGCCGTTGATCCGCACCGTGCGGCCGAATTCGGTCAGGGCCAGTACTACCGTGCGCGACCAGGCTGGGCCAAGGCCATCGCGCAGGGCGGCGACCCCCCGGTCGAGTTGCGTCAATGGCCGGCCCAGGCGGTCAATCTGCCGTGCATGGGTATCCCACCCGCCAATTTCGAGGGCTGCGATGCGCGGGCCGCGGCGGCTGGCCAGCATGCGGCCTGCTGCGGTTGAAAGGGTCACGAACGCATCGGGCCGACTGCCCTTGCGCGGGGAAGATACCGCAGCCCTGCTGCTTTCCATTACAGTATCGGAGAAGCCACGCGCCTGCAGGGCATTGCGCAGGGCAGGCCCGGTGACCGGATCATCCGCGTTAAGGGCTGCGATCTGGCGGTACAGATCCGGGTCGGGGTGATGGCTGGCTGCAGGCGCGTAGCTACCCACACGGGCCGGGCCACGCAGTAGCAGCGGCACGGTCAGCCCCATCGCCAGGCCATAGCCATCCGGCCCCGCATCGCGCTGGGACATAAGCGATACGGCGCGGTTGAGCCAGCCGCTATCCATGCGGGCATCCGCGCCACTTTCAAGGCAATCCTGTGCCTCGAAGTGCGAACGGCTGCGATAATTGCCCGCTACCGCGTGCACCGGCAGCAACTGACCAGCCGCATAAAGCGCATGCATGTTCTGCAGTGCCGGATGCAGTCCGTAGAAACCACCCATATCGAGCATGCCTCCAGCAGTTCCCGGCTCGGGCAGGATGAGCGCGCGGCGATGGGCGGCAAGGCTTGGGTCGCCATAGGGGGTGACGGCGGACATGCCATCAAGCGCCCCGCGCATGATAATGACAACAAGGCGTGGGTCCTCTTCATGGCTCGACGGGGCTGCCACGGCCAGCGAGGCACGCCCCAGCGCCCAGCTTGTGGCAAGACCCATCAGGGCCGCACGACGACGGATCAACATGATTTTAACGCCTCTGGAATTCGGGTGAGGAAAACAGGAGTGTCAGAGCATCCTGCCTTGAGCCTGCATGCTGCATTGCCGTCACTGTCTGCGCCCGCAGTGCCGGGCCAAGCACGGCATGGGCAATATCCAGCGGGTCGCCCTTGCGCATCTGCCCCGCAATCTGCCACGCCCAGTCGCTGCGGGCCAGCATGTCGGCGGGGGCAGCCCAGTCGGCGGCGCGGTCGCTCCAACCATTGGGGAGTGGCGCGGTCCATAGCGGCTGGCCCAGCGCGGCAAAGGCTGCAAGCAGCGTATGCGCGGACGAGTGGGGGTCATCCGGCTGGCTCGGCGTGCCGCCCATCGACAGGGCACGCATCACCGCCGTGGCATAATCCATGGGCGAGCGGAATTTGCCGCCCGCCGCAGTCGTATCCACCAGCGTGGGCAGCATCAGGGCGGCAGCGGCCAGGTTGCCCTCCGTCTGCTGCAATACCCGGCTGACCTGTGTCACATCGTGCTCATCAGGCGTGTCGGTTATGAAATGGGTGACCATCCGGGTGGCGATATGGTGGTAAGTGGCCGGGTGAGTGCCCAGAAAATGCAGTGCCTGCAGGCCGCCCTCCTCTCCTTCCCCAAAGCGGTGGCCCATCATGGTCCTGATGCCGGGCTCATGCGCCTTTTCACGGAAGACAAAGCCGGGCTGATCCGCTTTGAGGTCCACGCCCCATCCGGTCAGGATGGCGGCAAAGGCCGTGACATCAGCCTGGGTGTAGCCCCCCTGTGGCGAGAGGGTATGCAGTTCGAGGCATTCGCGCGCCAGGTTTTCGTTCAGGCCGCGATGCCCCTTGCGCCCTGCCGGGCTGTCCGGCCCGATGGATGAGGCGTTATCAAGATACATCAGCATGGCCGGGTGGCGCATGACGGCAACCAGCATGTCCACGAACCGGCCTGTTACATGCGGCCGTATGGCTTCGCGCATGTAGGCGCCAATGATCGCGCGCGTGCCGCCCTGCCGCAGGCTGACAGTAAAATGGTTGAACCAGAACCACGCCAGCCGCTCACGAAAAGGCTGGCGGGTCAGCAGCAGGTTGTCGAGCTGGGTTGCGACCTCAGCCTGAAAGATCGGTTTGACGAGCGGGTCGCCCTGCATCCTGTTCATACGCTGCGTACGCAGCGCAATCAGCCCGTCCGCCGTGGTGCCCACGCCGGTAAAGCGGGCGGCATCAGGTTCACGCAGTTGACGTGCCAGCCAGTCGCGCGGCCTGTCAGATACTGTTTCCGTGCCCCGTATTCCCCAGCCAAACCTGTTCATCGTTTCCAAAGACTGCATTGAATTCCTGTCCTGAAAAGCAGGCGTGCGGGTAGAAGGTGCCCTTATGGGTTCGGTGGGAATATTACTCACGGCAAGCCATTTTATGGAACATTCGTGAAATTACAGCATGCCGCCCTGTTGGAAAGCGGGCGCTTCAGGCCGCTTAAAAAAATGCCGCCTTTTACAAAAAAGGCGGCATCGGAAAAACTGTTCCTTACAGGCGTATGGTGTTCTTATTTACCAAGAAAACCGACTATATTCTGCCACACATTGCGTGCCATGATGTCATGCCCGGCCTGGTTGGGGTGGGTGGTATCGGCAAGCCATTTTGTCTGGTCAAGCACATCGAAAAGAGGCTCGCCGGATGAAAAAAGATCGAGTTCGATATCAGCAGGGATCTTTCCCGCCTCTACCGCGCTGGCCAGTGCCTTGCGCGGTGCGCCCTGCGTCAGGGCCTCATCAAGGAAGGCAACGCGATAGCCGGCCTTTTTCAGGCGGCTGGTAATCTGCCCGAGGTTATGGACCGTCTCGCCGGTGCTGATCTGGTGCAGGTGGTCATTGAAGCCACCAAACACGATCGCAACCTTGTGGCCGGGATGACCCGCCAGCGCTTCGGCCGCAGGTACCATGTCCAGCATCTGCTTGGTCGTGGCACCTGATACGGCAAAATTGTAGCTCCTGTAGCGGGCATAACGCTGCATGATATAGGGCCAGTTCGTGCCATCGCTCAGGCCGTAGCCTTCCGTCCGGCTATCGCCAATGGCAACGACAGCATCACGCAACTGCGGCATGTGATCGCCCGCCACTGCGGCAGCAGCTTCAAAGTCCTGCTCCTGCTCGGCCGTGGCAGCCTGGTCGGCGATGACGATACCGGTCCACTGCCCGGTATTGCGCCCCTGTTCAAACCAGGGGCCGCCATCGGCATTATACCCGATATACCCGCCAGCAAACGATCCCTCCGGGAGCGCCCCGCCGAGCACGACATGGTTATTGCCATTTTCAAGCCGGTAGCCACCTGGTGTTGCGCTGAGGCCAAAAGCGGCGGGGTCGTTGCTGATGATCATGTCCGTGCGCAGGTCCGGGCTGCGCATGTCGGCCACATGCACAAAGCCATCGAGCGTGTAGCTGCCCATGAAAACCTTGAATTCCTGCCCTTTCTGCCCGAGCATGAGCGGCACGGGAAAAGCCGAATAGCCGGAATTGGATGAGGCATACGTGCCCGTGGTGCCAAAAAAGAAGCTGTTGGCGGGCACCTTGAGGGTCTGCGGCAATACAAATCCGCCCGGCCCGTTATTTTCACCCCATGACAGGGTCTCCTGCCCCGAAACCTGCACCGCGCCGATATGCACGACATGGTGCCCCGGCGTAGCCACGAGGTGGTTGCCATGGCCGGTCTGGTCATACACGCGGGTCACTGTGGCGAAGGTGCCCGCATCACGTGCGGCCAGAGCGCGAGTGAGGGTCGCGGTATCGAGCATGCCATCAGGGCGTATGGCGAGCGTGGTGGCAACGGTCTGGCCGCCTGAAATCGTCTCGATATCCACGGCGGGGCCGGAATAGGCGCTGACCATCCGCGTAGGCCCACCGGCAAAAAGGGCATGTGGGCCAAAGGTGTCGGCGGGGGCATTCGAGGTGCGTACGGCAGCCCACTGCGCGGCCCCCGGCGTGAGCGCGGTTGCGCGCCACACATGCCCGCCTGCCTGCCACAGATCGCCTGGCGCGTAACCCTTGCTCACGTCATCATTCGTGCCGGGGGAGCGGTTCAGCCCTTTATTCATGGCGCTATTGGCCGGAATGCAGGTTTCTGCGCCCTTATGGTCATCTGCCGGGCATTGTGCCGCTAGCCCAAGGGCGGGCAGGCCAAGGGCGGCCATGGCCGTGATGCAGGCCAGAACTCTTCCGCGCGTTTCCATGTAATGCTGTTCCCGGATATTAGGTGCAGGGCATGAACCTGCCCCGGATTGATTGTATTACTGACCATCAAATGTGTAATGCGTCATCAACATGCCACTGGTTTCCGACCAGTTGCCTGCCCGGCTGTAGCCGCCTTCCATGCCCACCCGCAACCGATGGGTAAACTGATAGACAAGGCGCCCGCGCACATTGCCCGCAAGGCCGCTCGCCCCACTGCCTGAATACTCGTCAGGCTGGTTCGAGGCCGCAAGCTGCTGCAGGCTGGCACTCGTTGGGTAATAAGGTGCTGCATTGCTGTGATAATGCTGGAACCCTGCTTCCCCGCGCAGGAACCATGTCCATCGCTGATTGTGCCCAGACCATTCAACCGGCACCATCGCACCATAATACTGCTGTGGTGAGAAGTAGCCGCCCTGCCCCCATGTAAAGAAGTAACTGTCACGCTTGTAACCAAAATACATGAGGTCAAGTCCCACGCGCAACCACTGCCGGTCGTGGGTCTGCCATACAGTGGCGGTGCCGCCGGCACCTGCCTCCACCTCGGTATTGCTCTGCACATGCGTGCCATCCAGATAGGCAAAGCCGCCACCGGCATAGATGTTCCACCCCGGCGCGGACCATTCCAGCGCGCCGTGGCCGAACATGCGCGTCACACCGCCCCACACCCGGTTCGTGCCGGGGTCATGCATGCCCGCGTAGGACAGTTCGCTATCCGTGACCATGCGGCGACCCCCGCTTATGCGCAGGCCAAGGTTACGGGTCAGGCGCGGGGCGAATTCCACGCCCCCCACCACGTTGGTGATGGGGAAGCCCAGCGGCGAAGACCCCACATCGGCCGAGAACCAGTGGTTGACGTAGTTCAGGCTCAGCCCCACGCCCTGCGTATAGTAATGGTGGTATGCCCCCGGCAGGGCCCCATTGATGGCATAGGTGCCGAACTGGTGGGCTGAATAGGCATTGTTCAGTGCATCGCCCGTAAACAGCAGCGTGGGCGTGACCGAGAAGGACAGCCGGTGCTCCCATGATTCAAACGGCAGCGTGCCGGTGATGGGCACGGCGAATTCCGTCAGTTGCCCCAGCCCCGCAACACCCGTGCGGCTGCGCACGAAGCTGTTGGCGTCGATCTGTGGTGATACGGAATCGCGCAGGTAGACAATCTGCCGGTCCATCGCCTCACCGCCGTCATCCTCGGGGATGTAATGATAGGTTGCAGGCAGTGTTGCCCCCTGCAGGTCGATATAATTGCTGTCAATGAACGGCCAGCGATAGTCAGGCAGGAAGCTCTCATGGCCTTCATACGCGGCTTCGCCATCAAGCGTGCGCTGGGCGCGGCGGGCATGTTCCACATCGGCCAGTTGCGCGCGCGTGTTACCGGCCACGCGATCGATATCGGAGCGCACTTCCCAGCTCATCGGGCCATCGGGGTCTTCATGCGCCAGCCGGTCGGCATAACTCCGCGCCAGATTCATATTGCTTGCGCCGCCCGCATCACGCGCGGCGGCGGCGAGGCCATAGATATTGTGCGGCTTGAGGCGCAGGGCAATCTGGTCCTCCTCCAGCGCGCGCTGGGGCATGTTGCGTGTCTGGTAGATCCGGCCCATGGCCAGATGGGCCTCGGCTGATTCAGGGTGGGCGCGCAGCACGGGGGCCATCACCTGATAGGCCTGCGTGGTATGGCCATAACGGTCAAAGCCATCGGCGGTTATAATGGCAAGGCCTATGGCAATATCGTTTCTTATCCGTAATTGGTCTGCAGTGGCATAGCCCGGAAAGTCGCGTGCCATTGCATCAAAGGTGCTGAGGCAGCGCGTGGTGTCGAACGTGGCATGCAGGCGCAGGTATAGTCCGGCATAGGCCAACATCTGCGCAGCCTTGGGCGGCTGGGTCAGGCGCTCTTCTTCAGCGAGCACCTGCTGCGCCTCACGCGTGGCATGCCGGTCAATCAGGGCGCCAGCAATCTGCACGCCCCGGTCGCCCGTGGGGTCGGGCTGATTGGCCAGCGCCACGAGGGCGGCATTATCCGCGCGCGGCGCGCGGTTGAGCGCCTGTATGTGGCGGGCCAGCTCGATCTGGCTGGCAATGCTGGCCATGCCCGCACTCCGCCCGCCTGCAGGCAGGCGCGCCATCAGGCGCTCGGCGGTGGTCAGGTCATGTTGGCCCATGGCGTAGATGATCCCGGCCTGCAGGTCATCTGGCGTGACGGATTTTGCGTCTGTCAGATCATCCATCAGGCTCTGCGCCTGAAAATGGCCGCCTGCATCATCAAGCGCGTGGGCAAGCTTGAGGCGTATCCACGGGTCCGTGGGCTCAATGGCCACGGCCTGGCGCAGCAGGGCAACGCGTTCATCCGCATCACGCATCTGGTCGGCGCGGGCAGAAAGATCGGCGGCCTGCAGGTGTGCCGCCAGCGCCGGGCGCAGCGGTTTGAGGCGGGCAATGATATCCTGCGCTTCCGCCCCGCGCCCGGTCTGGATCAGGATGCCGCCCAGATTGAACAGCGCATCGGCATTGCCCGGTGCCTGGCTCAGGATTTCACGATAGATGCGCTCGGCTTGCGCATCATGCCCCTGCCTGCGCTCAAGCATGCCTTCGAGCGACAGGAAAGTCAGCCTGCTGCCTGGCCGGCGGCCCAGAGCCGCGAGGTCCGTGCGTGCCGTATCATAGTGGCCGTCATTGATGGCCTGTAATATCCGCACAACAAGCGGGTCCACGCCTCCGCCGCCTGCGCCGGACTGCAGTGCCCTGATGGCTGCCCGCCAGTGGGGGGCTGCGTCCGCGTCCGCCTGTATCGCCTGCAGGAAATACTGCATGGCCTGGACAGGCTGCTGCCGGGCCTGCGCCACCAGCCCCAGCCCGCCCAGTGCATCGGCATCATGGACATTGAGTGCAAGGGCATGGTGGAATCGTTCTGACGCCCCTTCCAGGTTATGACGGGCCAGCAGGGCATAGCCTTCCTGATGGGCGGTCGCGGCATCGATGGCGCTCTGTGTTTCCTGCGCCTTGTGCAGCAGTTCGGTCACTTCCGCATCATCAGGGTGCTGGCCGAGCCATTCATTATAGAGCGGAATGGTGGGGCCGGTGATCGGCTCCCACAACAGCGCCTCGCGCCATGCGGCAACCGCCGCGTCCCGGATTGGTGCGGGCGCGTTGGAGCGGGCGAGTGTGCGCAGGCCGTCCATCCCTTCGGGCCGGGACGTGACACGGTAGGTCAGGATCCGGTACAGCAGCAGCCGGGCATCGAGATCGCGCGGGTTGCGCTGCACCCAGGCGGTCAGCTTGGTCTGGGCCTCCTGGCGGCCAAGAATGGTGGCCCCCAGCACGCGGTAATATTCCAGCGCCAGATCGGGTGGCGGGTCGCCGTTCTTGAAGAGCGCCTTGTATTTGAACATGGCCGGCATCATCTTGCCTGCCGCTGCAAGGGCGCGGGCCTCGGCCAGGCCTTTGGGGTCTACGGGGCCAGCCTGTATCTGCGCCTTGAGGTCGGCAACCAGCCCCGGTGCCGTGCCATTGCGTTCCAGCCGGGCCAGTGTGGTCGAAGCCTGGGCAGTGTTGCCCTGCGCCATCTGCAGGCGACCCTGCAGATAGAGCGCTTCAGTATTATTGGGTTCGATCGAAATCGCGCGGTCTATCGTTTCATGCGCTTTATTCAGATTATGCTGGCCCAGCCAGTAATAACCCTGGTTGAGCAGCAGTTCCAGCACGGCTGCCGCATGCGCCATGTGCGCGCGTTCCGCATCCTGGTCCTGCGTGGGCGTGACCGTGATGGTTGTGCCCTCAGTGGCAGTCGGGCTGTTCTGGATGGCCAGGGCAGGATCCGCCTGCGCCTGAGCCATCTCGCCCGACAGGATGACCCCCGCCACCATGCCGCAAATGAGCTTCAGCGTGCTTCGTGCCGGGCGCATGGGCTGAGACACCATGACCCAGGCTGCGGGCGCACGCCGCCACCCACGCCCCGCAGGCAGCGTGCTGGCGGTGTGGTATCGTCCTTTTATGTCGTGTTTAATGAACACGGGACACATAAGAGATATAGAACAGGATTGCGGCCAGCGTCATGCACGCGCCAACAAGCAGGGCGGCGCCACGGTTGCGGACACTCACTGCAACCCGGTCCTCATAATCAAGCCCGGTCCGCTCCACGAATACGTAGCTCAGCACGCTGATGACAAGAACGATGGCCAGAACGGCAGCCATCATCAGCCCATGTACCTGGAAGAAGAACAGGTAATTCGCCACCACGATGCCCGGCCAGTGCCACAGATAGACCGAATACGAAATGACCCCGAGCGGCGAAATGGGCACAAGGCACAGCCTGCCCACCTGTGTTTCGGGCAGCATGATGATGGTGGCCACCGCAAGGCAGGGGAAGATGGTCATGTAGGACGGGCAGGCAAACTGAAGGGTATAGAACAGCCCTGCCCCCACAATCACCGCCAGCGCTATGGTATAGACAATATTTGCCACAACCGGGGAAAGGCGTGGGCGGGGAAATATCCAGATCATGGTGCCAAGTGAAAACTGCCACAGGCGATCGAATATGTTGTAATAAGCCTGCGTATCGCCCTTGACGTAGCTCCATGCACAATAGGCCAGTGACACGGTAAAAATGCCCGAGAGCACCAGCTTGCGGTGTCTGGTCAGCGGCAGCAGCAGCGCCATCAGGAAGATGATGGTATAGAACTGCATTTCCAGCGAGAGCGACCATGTATGCAGGAACGGGTAGGCAATGCTCTGCCCCTGAAAATACCCGACATGCCCCGACGCCCATATGTTGGACAGGTACACCAGGGCATAGGCCCCGTTGATGGCAATATCAGCCCGGTCACTTTGCAGGACCCACCATAGCATGCCAGCCGAGACCAGGCCAATCATGCAGACCAGCGCGGGCAGCAAACGGTAGAGCCTGCGGCAGACAAACCGCAGGGGCTGGAACGGATGCTGCATGAGCGCCGAGCGCCCCATGAAATAGCCCGAGATCACCACAAAAATATCGACACCGATAAAGCCGCCCTGCAGCCAGCCTGCGTGGAACAGGACCACAAGGGCAATGGCAAGGCCACGCAGCCCATCGATGTCGCGCCGACGGTTGAGGGGGAAAAAATCTTTCTCAAGTATTTCACGCCACCTGCTCGTGGTAGGGGCAGGTTCATTCAGATGCAGCATCAACAGATTTCCACGTCTTGTGCCCGTCATGGGCAGATACGGAAGCACGCCGCGCGGTGTCGGCCGTGCTTCCGTAAAGGGCGACCTTACTGGCCGGTGGCAGGCGGAGCGTCTTTCAGCTTTTCCAGTTCAGGCAGCGTCGCCTGCACGATCGCGTTGCCCCATACCTTGTAGCTTTCAGGTGTTGCATGAATGCCATCGATGGTGTTCACGCTGCCCTGCTTGAGCAGCGCCGTGCCATCGACATAGGTGCAGGGCGTCACTTCCCCCTTGAGGAAGGTTGCCATTTCGGTTGCGCGCTGGTCAGTCTTGCCATAGCGCGGGCTGAACTGGCCCCAGGTCGGCCCCACCCAGATGCACGCGGTCTTGCCAATGGCATAGGTCAGGGTCTTGACCTGCTCGTCCACCCAGTCTTTCGATACGGAGGCCTGACCATAGGCTGCCATAGTATCGCCAAGAATCACCATTACGACATTGGGATGCCACTTGGCTACGAGGTCGCTGATGGGCGGGGGCGATGCAGGCTTCATGTTGGGCGCGCCAATCGGGGCATCGCCAATGCGCTCGGCAGCGCCGCAGCCATTGTTGGGGTTGGGTACGACCCAGTCGGCCGCGGTGGAGGAACAGACCCCGTAGGTAACCACTTTCGCGCCCTGACGGCTGAATTCGTCCGGCAGCACGGACAGCAGGGAGTCCTTGAACGTGACGTGACTGTCGCCGATGATCAGCAGCGTGAGGCCAGCAAGAAGTGCACTCATGAATTACTTCTCCGTATAAGAATTTATTTATGGGCCGGAGTGGCGCGATGGGGATTCCCGTTCAGGCAGGCCGCACCTTGTGGGTACAGCCAGCATGTGGGGTACTGTGCCTTATGCACCACTGCCCGTGTCATCATCCAGCACGCGCCTGCGTGATTTGGCGCGCAGCCAGCTCCACGCCCCGAAGGCGGTCAACCCCGCCCCTGATAGACCGGCCAGATAAAGAATGAAAGGATGATAACTCAGATACCGGTCCAGTTGCAGCCACAGGGGTAATGAGCCCACTTTGTAGGTCGGCGCCGTGCGGTAACTGGTAAACTGTTCGGCGTTCTTGAGCACCAGATCCCCCTGGATGGAGGACAGATCCTTGGTGTTGCGCAGGCTGAGCACCAGATCATGGACACGCTGCGGCGTATCGCCCACAAAGGCAATGACCGAGCGCTGGCTGTCATAGGGCGACTGCGCACCGATCATGACCCCGGCCTCGGCAATCGGCGCATTGAGGTGGGCAGTCACGCCGTTGAGGAGGCCTGCATGATCGTGGTCCTGAAACAGGTACCAGATGCCCTGCAGCCCCAGACTCTGTCCTACCCGCACGTGCCCGTCCCTGATCACGTAAGGCGAGCGTGACAGCAGGGTGGCCGCTGATGAATCCAGCCGGTCGGCGGTGGAGAGCAGGATGATATCGCCCTGGGGCGTGGTATTTTTCATCTGGTCCGCCGTCATGATGTGCACGCCTGCGGCGGGGTACCATGTTGTCGCACCGAAAAAGCCCATGAGGTCAAGGAACGAGCCTGCCGTGCCCGCATCCGGGCTTTGCGGCAGGATGATCGTCGTCTCGGACAGATCGGCCATGCGGGAGAACGGAAAGGCGGCCTCGGCGAAATAGGACAGGTTGGGCAGTTCGGCGTAATGGTAGCCCCGGCGGAAATCGAGTGTGGAATCTGAATCCACGCTCATGCGGATATCGCCCGGCGTGCGGCGGCACGCGCCCCGGTCAATGGGGCGGGCGTCAAAATTGAACTGCAACTGGTTCTGGCCAAACAGCAGCCACGGCGGCAGGGCGGTCATGTGACCCGTGGCCCCCGCATGCTGGTTGACCAGCCTTTCCGACCATTTCTGCCACACGCCGGGTGGCGAAAGCGAGTAGCTTTGCAAATAGTTGTTGTTGAGGCTGACATCGACGCGTGAGGTCTCGAGGTCCACCACGGGGCCGCCCGGTGCGCGCACCCACATGTTCATGAGGTAAGGCCGCCCCCGCCAGGTATAGAGATCGGGCGGCAGGTGGAAGGGCAGCGTCATGCCCGCGGGTGTATAGCCCCCACCCTGCAGGTCGGCCGCCCCCACGAGTTCACCAAAGCGCACGGGCCGGTCGGTTGGCACGAAGGCAGGCGCATCATAAGCCTGGCGGGGGTCGAGGGTGACGTCTTCCACCACTTTCGATGCGACGCCGCCAAGCGTATCGTGTGAAAAGGCCAGATTGCGCGCAGCTGCCTCGACTTCCTGCGCGGTGCGCCCGGTCACGATCAGGATGATGCCCCAAGGGTCATTGGGGTTGGCGACCTCGGCCAGGGTCGGGCCGGTGGGCAGCGTGCCATTGGCATCAAGGGGAATGTTGCGGCCCACTTCAACCGCGTTGCCCGATGCAGGCACGGTCGTGGAAACGGGAAAGGACAGCGCGCGGAAATCGGCAATCTTGCCAAACCATGAGGCAATCACGCCCGCAGCCTTCAGGTCATCCCGGTTTTCGGGGGAAGGCATGACGAATGGCACCCGCAGCGCTGCACGCAGGTTGGGATCAAAAAAGGGCGCGGGCAGGCGTGAAAGCTTGCGCTCGGGCGCGATCCGCACTGTGGTCAGGGTGATGCGCGAACTGTCGGAAATGCGCGCCCACAGGATCTCGTTGAAGAGATCATTGCAATCACGCCTGTATTCACCGGCAAAACGGAAATTGAGCTTGTTGTCTCCGGTAAAATATAGCGGATCGACATCGAATGTGACGGGGCCGAATTCGGGATGGTCGGGGTTGACCTTGATCGTGCCGATATACTGCTCGTTCAGCGTGACCGTGACAGCACTCGCCTCTGGCAGAAGCGAGGGCGAAAGCGCGCCAGACAGGGTGAGTTGCGCATGTGTGACTACCCGGTTGGCGGGCACGACCACATCAAGCCCCTGTAGCGGGGAGTAGCCGCGCAATGTCAGCGGCCCGGTCGTAGCACCCAGGTCACGGAACGACAGGGTGCGCGTCACCTCCGTATCGCTGATCCGGGCTGCGGCCATCTGGTCGATCGGCGGCGCCACATCGGGCACGATGCCTGTATTGCTGTCACCGAACGGGGTCTGGGCGCTGATTCCGGTCTGGTCTGCCGTGGCGGTTGCAGGCGCAGGCGGCAGCCCCTGGGCCAGTGCGGCCGGAGCCAGGGCCGTGAAGGCTACGAGGAGAGTGGCGGATAGGGCAGCCCCATTGCGGGCGCTGCGTTGGGCAGGTTTCAGCACGAGGCTCTGTTTCTCCAGTTTTTCTTCCACCATGGGCACGGTGTTTTCTTCTGCATCCGCAATGGGGCGGGGTTTTTCAGGCTTGCGCCATTTAAAGAGGTCACCAATGCTCCTGAACACCATGGCGATGCTGCGGAGCGGGCGGTCAGGGGGGAAATCGGCCCAATTGGCCCAGGCATCGTTGCGCCCGAACACCATGTCGACCACCTGGCGTTCATCGCCCAAGCCCCGGCGCACCCATTGCAGGCGCAGGTTGCCCGGGTGCATGGCCATGACCTCGGCGGGCACATGGGTATGAATGCCGTCACGCTCGTTGTCGTAACTGACCATCACGGTCTGTGGCGTTTCGACATTGTGCGGCCAGTCCATATCGACCGACAGGCCGCCTAGCGATAGGTCATGCGTATGGGCATGGAACGCCCTGCCCTGCTCATCGGTAATGGTTACAGGCAGGCGCACGCTGATGCGCGGCGCACTGCGGGTCTGGCGCGTTTCGCGACCCACGGCGATGGCGGCCAGCACGATAATGAGGCTGATGACCACCCACAGGGTATTGAGCACGAAGGACTGAAGGGCCAGGCGGTCGTGATATTGCCAGACGATGCCAAATATGCCGCGCGCAAGGGCTGCAAACAGGATCAGCGCCAGGATGATATTGGGGTAGACCGCGCTGAAATCAAAATAGCTGCGCTCCAGCAGGCCGCCCTTGTCAGTTACGTTGAACTTGCCCTTGTGGGGCTGGAGCAGGGTTACGATGGTAATGCGCACCAGGAACAGTGCGAGCGAGGTTTCGTAAATTTCGCTCCAGAAAGAATAGCGCCACCGTCCTTCAACACGTGAAAGGGTCATGATGGAATGGAAAATGTGCGGCAGCGCGTAGGCGCTGATGGCCAGCGGTGATGCCGCGATGATGTTTTCACCAAGGAAAAGATAGGCCAGAGGCGAGACCAGAAAGGTCACGCGCGGAATGGCGAACAGAAAGTGCGACATGGCTGAAAGATAGCAAAGCCGCTGCTCCCACCGCAGACCGGGGCCGAGCATGGGGTTGTCGACCCGCATGATCTGGAGCATGCCGCGCGCCCAGCGCACGCGCTGGCCGATATGCAGGATCAGCCGCTCGGTAGCCAGCCCGCCTGCCAGCGGTTCGCGCAGATACCCGGTGCCCCAGCCCTTGCGCTGCATCTTGAGCGCGGTATGGGCATCTTCGGTTACGGTTTCGGTGGCAAAGCCGCCAATGCCCATAACGGCGGAGCGGCGGATGACGGCGCACGAGCCGCAGAAGAACGTTGCATCCCAGAAATCATTTCCATCCTGCACCAGACCATAGAACATGTTGCCTTCAGGCGGCACATGCCTGCCTGCCGCCAGATTGCGCTGGAACGGGTCGGGCGCGTAAAAATGGTGCGGGGTCTGCAGAAGGGCGAGGTTGGGGTCGGCAATCATCCAGCCGATGGTTCTTTTGAGAAAGCCGCGGGTGGGAACATGATCGCAGTCAAAGATGACGGCGAATTTCCCGTCAGTTACTTTCAGGGCATGGTTGAGGTTGCCGGCCTTGGCATGGTTGTTTTCCGAGCGGATGATATAGCCCGCGCCTGCCTCGAGCGCGAAATCACGGAAAGCCGCCCGCCTGCCATCATCAAGAATATAGACATTCAGCTTGTCTTCCGGCCAGTCAAGCTCCAGCGCGCCAAGAACCGTCGAGCGCACGAGGGACAGTTCCTCATTATAGGATGGCACATACACATCCACGCTCGGCCAGTCGGCCGGGTTCTCTGGCAGGGCATGCTCCCTGCGCCCCAGCGGCCATGACATCTGGAAGTAACTCAGGCACAGCGTGACCAGGGCATAGGTCTCGGCCAGCAGGAGCAGTATGGACAGGCCGCCCTGTATCCACCCGTGAAATTCCAGCGTGGTGGTCAGCCGCCATATGATGTAGCGCAGGGATACGAACAGCGACAGCATCATCAGGAATATGGTAATGCCCCGCCCCGGCCTGCGGTTGAGCACCAGCAGGAGCGTGACCGTGCCAAGGCACAGTATGCCCTGTGAATACAGGCTGAGCGTTATGGACCCCGCGAATCCCATGATGCATGCACCAATGACAACCGGCACCCACGGGGGCATCCGGCTCAGCGGTGTCTTTTTCATCAGGACCGTGACTTTGTCCGCTATGCGTTTTGCCCTGACCATGTTCAGCTGTGTCGCTGCCTTGCAATCGTTAAAATTTAATCGAGCTTTCCCAAGGGTATGCGTCCCCTTGTAGGGAAAGCAGGTAACTTAATATGAACATCGTTCATTTTAAACTCAAAATCTGTCCCTCGCATCCAGGTCGAATAATTCTTAATGAATGCATAGAATGAAAGCGTGTCTGGCTATGTGGGTAGAAAGGCTTTTTCCTCACCTCGTATCGGTATTAATTTCCGATTAATTTCCTGTCAAGAAGAAAGCATCCCTCGTGCAGGATGGATAATCATTTCCTAATTTCCGTGAAAAGAAGAATTTTTATGATTTTTCCCAGGTAGTTAAATAATTTTTACCGCCATATCGAGAAGGTATAAATGCATAAATATTTATATTTTTTGTAACAATAATGTCCATGAATGGCATCTCGTGAAGGGTCTTATATGAACATGGTTCATTAAACTGGATGTTGGAATTGAGGAAAGGAATTCCGTAGCCTGTGCATGCCGCTTACGTCCGCCTCTCGCCAGAAGATAATGAATCCAATAGGCCGCATGGCATTTTCCATCTGACATCAGGTCAGGACCCGCGCTGTCAAAGAAAGGATCCGTTCTGATATCAATTCTGCATCCCCTGCAGTCTGTCAGAATGGTGCGTTATAGATACGGGAAATGGCGGGGTATCCCTTGCCCACTGAGCATCCGATAAAATGTTAATAGGAATTTTATGGTGACCAGATACAAAATAGGAATTATTTCACATTTTGTATAAAATCTATCATTTTTTGACCATACTCGATTGCAAGATAATCTTTGATTATAATCTTACGTTCATGCGCTTATGCTATGCCTTTTCAGAAGGATGCCGTTCCATTCCAAGACGCTATCATAAAGGAAACGTCCCCGAAGATCTGCGCATTGCGACCGTCAGGATACTTGAATCCGAACGGCTTGAAGATCTTTCGGTGCGTCGCCTCGCCAAGGAAGTCAAGGTCGCTCCGGCCAATTTCTATAACCATTACGGAAGCCTGAACGACCTGCTGCTTGATATTGCCGTGGAGTATCTGCAGGTTTTCCGCAAGCAGATCGCGCATATCAACCGCACTTGCGCCAATCGTACCGATGCGCTCAAGCGCTTTGTATTTTACTGCGTGGATTTTGGCTGCGCTCATCCCCAGATCTACCGGCTTATGTTCGGTCATATACCGGATGCCTATGCCTATCCGCGCTACCGCATTACGTCAGGGGCTGCGTTCGAGGATCTGATGGAATTGATCTACGGCCAGCGGATTTTCACGTTGACCGATGATTTCGGCCCCAATGACATGGAAACTCTGAGCCATAAAGTGCAGGCCGGTTACGGCATGTACGCCATGCTCTGCGGTTTATCGAACCTGTTCGTCATGCACGCGGCCAACGGGCCTTTTTTGAAGAATGACAACCCGCGTGAAGGCATGGCCGCTTTTCTTGGTAATATTCTCGATGCTTTCATCAGGGGCGATCTCGCCCGCGCGCTCGATGCAGCGCCGGGCGAAGAGGAAAATGCCCTTAAGGAATGATGGGCACCAGATTCCAGGGCACGTTTTGCTGATGCGGCATGGTCCGGATCATGCTCCGTGTTGTCAGCAAGCGCCCATCATCATGCCCGGGCCCGATCAGCTTTGAGCCGGAGCAGGACGAAAATCAGGGTTGGGAAGACTGATCTGAAGGGGCCATGGCACGGGTTTCACGCAGGATCACTTCTATGGCCCAACTGATGGCGGCACCTGCCTCGCTGCCGTTCATATCGAATTCTTCCTTGAGCGTAAGCCACGACAGGACATTGTCCAGGCAGGCAATCACGGCTTCTGCCCGGCGTCGGTCGGCAGCCGGCACATCTGGCGTATCGTGCCATAGCGTTCTACGCCGACGGATGAGCAGCTCATTACGGAACTTGATCCGCATGGAACGCCCTACCCGTGTCAGGGCAAGGATGCGGGAAAGATTCGGGTGCTCATCAAACCGCTCCGCTGCGACGCGGAAGCCCTGCACCAGATCATCCGCGCCTGTGCCCAGCGCAAAGCCGAATACCTGCGTATTCAGCCATTCGCCCGTAGCCCGCAACAGGGCATCACGGGAGGGAAAATACTCATGGACAATTCTGACCGAAAGGTTGGCGCGTTTTGCAATATAGGCCGTCGAGACCGTGACATCATCGCACTCTTCGATAAGGGCGACAAAGCTTTCAATAATGCGTAGCCGGGTCTGTGCGGCAACTTCGTCGCTCGGCATGTGTCATTTCCCTCATTCCATGAAACGGCTTTGTCATGAGAGCATGTATTGTGTCAATGCCATTGATGTAATGCTCCACCCAAGAGCCGCCTGCTCCCAGTCCTTTTAAGGGCTGGGCGTGGGGCCTAAATGGCATTTCAATACAGAACGTGTTGATTTATATTTTGTTATGGTCGCCGTGACATATAATAACTTTTCCGCCTATAATCAAGCGGTGCGGAACAGGCAGGCAATACCCATAATTAGTCATAGTTTGAAAAAAATCAGCCGGGCTGATGGTTTTTTGTGCTGTTTGCCTGTTTTCCAGCCCCTGGTTTGCCCCCTGCCCTGTGATGATGAACTCGGACTCCACACCATCGATCAGTGCATATTCCAGATCCGCCTTTTTGCCAGGACACCGGCGCATCCATCTTTGCGGATTAGGCTGTTGTCAATAAACATGATTTATACAGGCTCTGAATCACTTCAGGGCCTTTGAGGAAAATTGATCCTCAATAGACCCTTTAAAAATCAACCAGGAAACTGTTTATAATGATAAAATATTGCTTGGATTTGTATAATATAAACTGATCATAACTGTTACAGGTCCAGAGTGAGAGAAGGCGTACGGGCACGTGAGCAGCATAGGGCTATGCTACCGGCCTGCTCCGCCTCGGTCAGTACCATGTCACGGTGCGCGCCTTCCCCTGCCAGCAGCGGCACGACACAGGCCCCGCACATGCCCTGTTCACACGAGAGGCTGACCTCAATACCCGCTGCCATCAGGGCACCGGCAATGCTCTGGCCGGGCGGCACGGTCATGCTGCGCCCGGAGCGGGCCAGCACGACCTCAAATGCCTGCTCATCATCATCAGATGTCATTTCCGTAGGGCGGAAATACTCCGTATGGATCTGCGCAGGCTCCCAGCCCGCGGCGATGGTGTGGGATGACACAGCCTGCATGAAGCCATCCGGGCCACACAGCATGATGGCCGTATCGGCTTCAGGGTGGGAGAGTGCAGCGGGATAGCCCTGTTTGAGGCTCGTGGCCATATGCACGCGGCTCGCATAGGGGGCTGCTCGCAACCGGTCCCTGAACGGTGCCTGATCGGGCGTGCGGGTGTAATAATATAGCGCCCAGTCCGCGCCCTGACGCTGCAGCCGCGCCATCATGGACAGGAGCGGGGTAATCCCGATTCCGCCTGCAATCAGTATATAATGTTGCGCGGCTGGTAGCGCGAAGGCATTGCGGGGCGGTGAAATGTGCAGTTCCATCCCCTTCTCCACCGTGCGGCACAGGGAGTCCGATCCCCCGCGTGAGGCGGCTTCACGCTTGATGCACAGTTCATAAAAACCGGGATCATCGGCGTCGCCACATAGCGAATACTGGCGCACCAGCCCCGAAGGGGTCAGGACATCGACATGCGCGCCGGGCGCGAAGCGGGGCAGCACCCCCTGCCCCGGCTTTGCCCCCAGGCGCAGGCGGACGCAATCAGTGCCTTCCGGCATGACATCATGCACGACAACAGGAAAAAGAGCTGACATGACGTTATGCCGTAAAAAACTGGCTCAGGCCCATCGTGCGCAGGGCACGACGATAGGCGATCGAACTGCGGTCAGCCATGACATGGGCCTCAAGCGTGGGGTCGAGCGGCAGGTTCTCGGGCTTCTGGGCCTCGACAAGCGCGCGGTCTTCCTCGAACACACGCAGGTTGAAGTCATAGACATCCTGCAGCGGCAGGTCCTTGTCGAAGTTGCGGCACATCGGCGCGAACATGCGTGTCTGCCGCGCGGATACGGGTGAAGCCGTGTTCATGATAACCAGCCGCCCGTTATCGGGAAAATGGATTTCCAGCGTGGCGGTAAAGGGCACATGCACCCGGAAGTGACGCAGCCATTCAAAGCCGGGACACCCCCGATCCGTCTTGCCAATGGGGTAGTTGCCCACGCTGCTGCGATATTCGGCCTCGAACCCGTCGGGCGTGATGTGTGTCTTGTAGGGGGGCACCACGGGGTTTTCGGGGTCGGCGAAGGTGTCGGTATGCACGAAAGCGAAGTGGGCGACATCAATGAAGCCTTCCACCTGCCGCCCGGCAAAACCGGCAATGTCGATAAAGGGGCAGTTGATCTGCTGGTAGGCCGGGTCATTCCAGTGCGGCATGGGCGGAATGACCGGCGGCGCCTCATCGGGGCGCAGGCAGGTCCAGATCAGGCCGTATCGCTCCACCGCCGGGTAGGTACGCAGGTTCAGCTTGCCGGGAATGGCGCTGTCAGGGTGGGCGGGCACCCTGACGCAACGCCCCTGCTGGCCAAAACGGAAGCCATGATAGGCGCAGGCCACGCTTTGCCCATCTCCCTTGCCCATGCTTAGCGGCACGCCGCGATGCGGGCACAGATCATCGGCCACCACAATCGTGTCTCCCGCGCGGTAGAGCACCAGCGGGGCATCAAGCAGGGTCACGCCCATCGGCTGTGTGCCCAGATCACGCACCAGGGCAACCGGGTGCCAGCAACGGGCCAGGATCAGCCAGTCATCGGCATCAAATGTCATGTTGCGGGGCAAAGAGGGGGCAGTGGCAGCAAGGGTCACGATGGGGGTCTCCTGAACGGGCCGGAAAGGCTCCAGCGGCTTTCAGAAAGATCATTTCACATGCAGCATGCTCTCAGATATATCATAATTGAGCCTTTCCCATTCTCGAAATAAGAACGCATGCACCCCTTTTCCCGCTTTCTGGTCTATTTTCTGGCGGTCGCGCGCCATAAATCCATCCGCCGCGCGGCAGAGGAACTGCACATCGCCAGTTCAGCCATCAACCGGCATATCCTGCTGGGTGAAAAGGAATTGCAGACACCCCTGTTCGAGCGGCTGCCCACCGGCATGCGCCTGACGGCAGCAGGCGAACTGCTTTATGCCTCCGGTCGCCGCTGGGTTAAGGATCTGGATGACCTGACCCGCCAGATCGATGACCTGAAGGGTATCCGCCGCGGGCAGGTTGACCTGCTGGCACCCGAGGCCCTGTCACGCGCTTTCGTGCCGCAACTCGTAGCAGGCATGAAGGCCAGCCATCCGGGCGTGGTGCTGAATGTGAACATCCGGGACAATAAACGGATATGCCAGGCTCTCCTGGCGGGTGAAGGCGATCTGGCCCTTGTGCTCGACCCTGATGACATGCGCGACATCGTGGTACTGCGCCGCATGACCTTTCCCCTCGGCTTCGTGTGCCCGCCTGCACACACGCTGGCGCGGGAAGGTTCGGTCAGGCTGGCGCAGTGCATGGATCATCCCGTCATCATGCCCGAGCAGCCACTTGCCATCGCCACCGTGTTCGACAGGCTGCTGCAAAGCGGGCGTGTCAGCCCGCCGGTGGCCGCGCGGGCAAACAACGTGCAGATGATGCTTTCGCTGGTGGCGGCGGGGATCGGAATCTGCTTTCTCAGTTCGCTCGATGTCATGGCCGAGGTCCTGCGTGGGGAACTGGCTTTTGTGCCGCTTGCGGGCGCGCAGGTGCCCCATCTCACGCTTGCCCTGGTGCATGACCGTACCCGGCAGCTTTCGCGCCTGACGCGGCAGGTTGAAGCCATGACCAGGGACATCATGACCAGTCACGCCCGGCAGGGCGAACTGGCACAAGGATCGTAAACTCGCCCCTGATGTGTTCCAGAAAAGGCCTTTCACGTCAGGGCAGGCGTGAAAAAGTCCCCTCATTTCTTCCCTCAGGCGCCGTTATAGGGCGCGGCGGCTTTTGGCAGTCCGCCTTCAATCGGGAGTTCCAGGTTGCGTGACCACTCGTTCCACGAACCCATATAGATGCGCAGTCTGCTGAACCCGGCCGAGGCCAGCGCCACATAGGTATTGGCGGCACGCGCGCCCTTGAAGCAGTAGATGATGATGTCATCATCAGGGTGCAGGTTGCGCGTGGCGGCCAGTGCGCGGATTTCATCAGGCGTGCGGAAGGCGGCATGGTTGTCGGTCACCTTCATGAAGTCATACCATTCGATCCACACGGCACCGGGAATGCGCCCCTTGCGCGGCGCGAAATCAACCCCGTAGGGCGATGAACTCTCAGCCAGCCATTCCACCCTGTCGCGGTTGTCGAGCAGCTTGATGGTGGAAGAGCCCAGCGCTGCCCGCACTTCGGCCTGCGTTGCCATGAGGCTGGCATCAGGCCGCAGGGGAAAGTCCGTGCCTGCGGGGCGGGTGACATCGGTGGTTAGCGTGCCCCCGGCCCTGCGCCACGCGCTCAGCCCACCATCAAGAATGCCCACCTTGGGGTAACCCAGATAACGCAGGATCCAGTAGCCCCGGCAGGATGCGCCATAACGGGTGTGCAGGGCGTCTTCATACACGATGGCGGTTCTGGTGCCATCCAGCCCGTAATCGGCAAAAAGGGAGGCAAAGGTCTGCTGCAACTTGTGCAGCCCTTCATGCGAGGTTTCGGCCAGATAGGTAAAAATGTCCGGCATGTTGACGGCGCCGGGAATGTGACCTGCCGCGAAATCCCTGGGGTCACGCACGTCAATCAGGAGAACGTTTCTCCCTGCGGCACGCACATCGTCTGGTGAATAAAGAACGGTGGTGGACATTAAAATTCCCTGCGGCATGGTGATGGACAGACCCTGTTCTCCTACCAGTAATCCGCATGGTCATGGAGGGGTTGCGACACGCCCCGGCCATGACCGGCGCGGGACGCATGCGCGCAGGGCTGCCCGGGTCAGATCGTGCTCAGCACGCCACCGTCAACGCGCACGGCCGCCCCCGTGGTGGCCGAGGCCTGCGGCGAGGACAGGTAAACCACCATGTTTGCCACCTCATCCACGCTGGCGGCGCGGCGGATAATGGAGGAAGGACGGTGCTGCATTACAAATTCCGCCGCGACTTCCTCCATCGTCCTGCCGGTTTTTTCCTGCTCGGGCCTGAGCATTTCCGCCAGTCCTTCCGACAGGGTTGGCCCTGGCAGCACGGAATTGACGGTTACATTGGTGCCTGCCATCCGCTCCGCCAGGCCGCGGGCGATGGTGACCTGCGCGGTCTTGCTGAAACCGTAATGAATCATCTCGACCGGAACGTTGAACGCTGATTCTGATGAGATGAACACCACGCGCCCCCAGTCACGCTTCTGCATGCCCGGCAGATAGGCGCGTGAAAGCCGCACGCCAGACATGACATTGACCTCGAAAAAACGGGTCCAGTCGGCATCCGGAGTTTCAAAAAAATCTTTCTGCTCAAAAATGCCCAGATTGTTGATCAGAATATCGCAGTGCGGGTGGGCTGATACCAGCGCCGCGCACCCTTCCGCCGTGCCCAGATCGCCCGTAAAGCCAGCCACGCTGCCTTTGCCCAATGCGGAAAGCGCCTTGATCGCCTCGGCTACCGGTGCCGGGCGGCGTCCGTTGATGATGACATGTGCACCGCTCGCGGCCAGTCCCCTGGCAATGGCCAGGCCGATCCCGCCGGTCGATCCTGTTACAATGGCCGTGCGGCCTGTCAGATCAATCTGCATGGTCGGTTTTCCTTTCTTTGCGGGTGGGACACGCTTATGCCCTCTGGTGTTTCGTGGTCCCTACAAGACCATGGATGCTCCGCAAGGGCCAGAAAAAGTGCGCGTATTGCTCAGACCATATGACGGCATGGCCACGCTGTTTCGCCCGGTTCCGGCAATTTTTCGCCATCACGTTTATTGCAGTGGGGTGGATCTGAATTACCTGCGGCACAGGAAGAATAGATTCCTAACAATACCAGAACGAGGTCGATCCGGGCCGCCTGCATAAGGGAAAAAGCCGGGGTGCTGCGAAACAGGATTCATACAATCGTCACACTTATGATGTTCCATATTTGTTAAGCATCCCTGCCTGCGCTTTGGCGGGCTTTTTCAAAGGTTTCCGGATCATGAACGTACAGTCCGATTCCACTCCAAAACCCCGCAAAGAGCCGCATGAAGAGTGGCGTGAAGCCCTGCTGCGCGCATGGCGCAGCAGGCGCGGCTATGCCCGCCCGCAGGATGCCACGCATACGGTATCCGATGAAGGTTTTCTGTATGATGATGCCTGAAATGCATGGCAGCATCACGTAAAATTCAGGTATTGACCTTCAGAGATATAAGTGATGCATTCGGTTACAAATGAAATAGCGGTATGCCCTTTATATCATCGGACCGTTATTTTATAAGGTAATATCTGATTTGAAAAAATCAGTTCGTTAGGAAGGAATAAATTACATGAAAAAAGCACTGCTTTTTGCTGCGGCCCTCGGTCTGGCCCTGCCCGTCGCTGCTCATGCGGATGACAACAACGAGCAGCACCACGGCGAGCACCGTGGCCACCATGGCGGCCATCGCGGCCATGAAGGTCACGACCAGAACGGTCAGGGCGGCGAGCATGGCGACCGTGACCACGGTGGTGAAGAGCGCGGTGGTGAGCATGGCGAGCACGAGCACGGTGGCGAGCATGGCGATCATGACCACGAGCATGGCGACCACGGCCAGCAGTAATCTGCGCGCCTGACACCATGTGTCAGAAAAGGGGCTCCTGATGGAGCCCCTTTTTTTGTTCCCACCATGCCGTGCTTTGCAAGCGCCTCATCGCGGCTGGCACTCCGGTCTGTTCAGAACAGGATCAGGTCGATGCCAATGCCCACCGCCATCATGCTCCACAGGCCCACCAGCAAGGCCTTGCGGCGGATGATATGACGCGACAGGAGCACGATCAGCGGGTCGCCCTCAGTTGCGGTGGTCCGTTCGCCGGGCCTGAGTTCCCGGTAAAGTCCTCCGTTTTCCGTAACGCCCACCATATTGAGCAATCCCTGGCGGAAGCTGCGCAGGTCTTCTTCGGTATAGAGCGTCTCGCGGTTGATGGTGATGGTTTTCGGCCCGCAGCGCAGCAGGCGCATAGCGCGCAGGTGGCGGGGGCGGATGCCCAGGTAATCCGATGCTTCGCCTACCGGCAGGATGGCCCGGCGCGGAAAATGCAGCACGGCTGGTCCCGTATCATTGCCAGGGAGGGGCATCATCATGCGAACCTTTCCGTCTATTCATGCGCAGCGGTGGTTGATTGCCCCCACGGTGCTCCCTTGGTGCCGCGATGACCAGACCGATTTTACATCATGACCGTAATTGTGCGTCTCACCCCCCTTTTCGCCCTATGGATATGGCGTTAAAGCGGCCCGGTTTTGCTGTGCTTGCAAGCAGGCGGCGTGCCGGGAGGTAAATGAGTTTATGATGCGTATTGTCATGCTCTCGATGGGGGCGTTCGTCTGGCTGGTGACCGAGGTGCTGCCCATCGGGCTGCTGACGGACATGGCGGCTGGCCTGCATGTCTCGCCCGGTCGCATCGGGCTGCTGGTCACGGGCTATGCCTGGCTGGTGGCGCTGACGGCCATCCCGCTCACGCTGCTGACCTCGGGGCTGGACCGGCGTACGCTCATGGCCGTGCTGCTGGGGCTGGCGGGGGTGATGGATATAGCCTGCGCCTTTGTCAGTCACTACGCACTCATGGCGGTGATGCGGGTCGCGCTGGCGCTCGGGCATGGCATTTTCTGGTCGATCATCGCGGGGGTTGCCGTGCGCCTCGCGCCCCATATGCCGGTGGCGCGTGCTACGGCATGGGCATTTACGGGGGTTGCGGTGGGCTTCGCCGGGGGGATTCCCCTGGCTGCGGCCATCGGGCAATGGCTGGGCTGGCGGGCGGCATTCGTGGTGTGCGGCATTGCGGCGCTGGCTATCATGGGCGGCGTTCTGACACTATTGCCGCCCCTGCCTTCGCAGCGCAGGCATCTTGATATTCCAGCTCTTCTGCGCCAACCGGTGCTGCGTTACATCGCTGTGCTGACCGCGCTGGTGGTGAGCGCCCACTTCACGGCCTATACCTATATCATTCCGCTTCTGTCAGCCATACCGCACACGCCAGAACGGCTGGTGCCGCTGTTGCTGCTGGTCTATGGCGTAGCGGGAATCGGAGGCAACTGGTTGGGCGGTCGCCTGCCCTGGTCGGCGGGGCGTATGATTGGCATCGCCATGCTCGCCCTGATGGCAAGCCATGTGCTGCTGCTCGCCTCGGGCTGGTCTGCGTGGCTTGCGTGGGTGGATATGGCGGTATGGGGCATCATTGCCGCCCTGATCAATCTTGGCCCGCAAAGCTATGCCATTGAACTGGCCCCCCATCAGCGCGAAGCTGCCTGTTCGTTCTGTGTCACGGGCTTCAATAGCGGCATCGGCGCGGGCGCGCTGTGTGGCGGGGTGGTTCTGTCCAGCGCTGGCCCTTACGGGGTTCTGGCGTGGAGCGCAGGGCTGGCCGGGGTGGCTCTGGTCGCGTTGCGCGCAGGCAGGAGCTACGGCGGGCGGCATGTTTCCTCTGGCGGCGCGCTGCCCTATGCTGCGCCCTCCCCTGACCGGACCAGAACGTCATGACAGATCATATCGTCTATAAAATCCTGACTGCACCGGAGCATGAAGCATTTGCCCGCGTGGGCCTGTTCAAAGGCTCGCCGGCTGATGTAGCGGATGGCTTCATCCATTTCTCCACCGGGCCGCAGGTGCATGGCACGCTTGAAAAGCATTTTGCAGGCCAGAGCGGCCTTGTGCTGCTTGCGGTCGATCTTGGCCTGCTCGACCCGGCAGCAGTGCGCTGGGAGCCCTCACGCGGAGGGCAGCTTTTTCCGCACCTGTATGCTCCCCTGCCTGTTGGCGCGGTTGTGGCCACGACTGCCGTAACCCGCGATGCACAGGGACGCGTGCAACTGCCGGTCTGAGCGGCCGGGTGCAGGCTGCCTATTCGGGGTCATGATCGCCTTCATCGGTTTCCACGCTGATCATGCCATCAATATCCGATAACGCGGCAACAAGGTGCGAGACGGGTCGCCTGCCGCGTACCTTGATGAACAGCGTGACCGTGCCATGGGCCGGCCTTTCATCTGGCGGTGGTAGCTCCGCATCGTGCTGTCGGTCGCGCAGATCCTGCAGGGTTTCAGGGTCGTGCAGGGATTGATCAGGCGGCTCGAGCTTGACGCGGGTAATGGTGAAACGCAGCCTGGTGCAGCGGATCAGGATCACGCGCAGCAGCCCTCGCCCATCAGGGTAGGACAGGAACAGCCCGACCGAGCGGGCGGCATGATCGCGTGGAATAAGGTGGCTGATGCGCGGAAAGCCGAGCATGATGATGAAATGGCCGATGGTTGTCGCTACCGCCAGCGTAATCAGCCCCGCCCCACAGGCCATGCCCAGTGCCGCAGTCAGCCAGACTGACGCAGCCGTGGTCAGCCCCCGCACGATGTCACGCCGCATGAAGATGACCCCACCGCCAATGAACCCGATGCCCGATACCACCTGTGCCGCGATGCGTGAGGGGTCCAGCACGACACGCCCCGCATCAAGGATGTTGTTGAACCCGTATTTTGACACCAGCATGAACAGCGCGGAGGCCACTCCCACCAGCGTGTAAGTGCGCAGGCCAGCGCTTTTTTGCCTGAACTCCCGCTCCATCCCCACCAGTGCCGACAGGATGAAAGCAAGCACGAGTTCACCAAGCTGGAGCCAGCCTTCGCCTGATGACATATTGGCAAAAAGTGACAAGGCTGCCCTCCCTTGCGTCAAACCATGCGCCTGTCTGTTAAACAGCACGGAGGAAGACCGGGTTGCGTGCCAGTCAGAGTAGTCCCGCTTTATTCATGGTGATCTGGAGGAAAGGGTGAAGATTGCAATAAAACAGTGGATGGCGCGCGCATGGCGATCATAAGCCTTCCCTCACGGCAGGAACTGGCACTGATGGGCGTAACACTGTTCTGGGGTGGCACGTTCCTGATCGTGCATGTCACGCTGCGACATTGCGGCCCCCTGTTTTTTGTGGGGTTGCGCTTCATGACAGCGGGTCTGATCGGCTGCACGGTTTTTCATCGTGCCCTGCGGCGGATAAGTCTGACCGAGATGGGCGCGGGCATGGCAATCGGCATCACCATATGGGCTGGTTACACCCTGCAGACCTATGGGCTGCAAACCATCAGCAGCAGCCGTTCCGCTTTTCTGACCGCGCTCTATGTGCCGATCGTGCCCCTTTTGCAATGGATCGTGCTGCATAGGCCGCCACGCCTCATGAACTGGGTAGGGATCGGGCTGGCTTTTGGCGGGCTGATGCTGCTTGCAGGCGGGGGTGCCACGCAGGGTGGATTTGGCCGGGGTGAATGGGCCACCGTGCTGTGTGCCGTATCGGTGGCAGCCGAGATCATGCTGATCAGCCATTGTGCAACGTTGGGAGACAGCAGGCGTATAACCGTGGTGCAACTGCTGGTGGCCGGGCTCCTGGCCCTGCTGGCAATGCCGGTTGCGGGCGAGCGCCTGCCTGAATTTTCATGGATCTGGATTGCCGGGGGCGTAGGCCTTGGCGTGGGCAGCATGTTTGTGCAACTGGCCATGAACTGGGCGCAAAAAGCCGTCTCGCCCACGCGGGCTACCATTATCTACGCGGGTGAGCCCGTATGGGGTGGCGCTATCGGGCGCATGGCCAATGATCTGTTGCCAGCCACCTCGGTTCTGGGCGCGTGCTGTATTGTAGCAGGCGTGCTGGCAAGTGAAATCAGGCTGCCTGCACGCCCGGAACCCAGGAAGTGATAAAGAATAAAAGCTTTTAGGCGCCGTTTTTTTAAGGTGGCGTTTCGTGAAGTTGCCAACTGACTGTTATCACGCCGTCGGCGGCCCAAGACGTTCGCAGATCATTCGCTGCCGCCGCCAATAACGTAGCATAAAAAGCCCCCCAGCCAGCAGGCTCATGGTATTTCCCACCACAATGCCACAAAGGAAGGGAAATATCGTTGCAGCATGTTCCATATTGCTTCACCTGCTCATGGTTCTTCAGGCACCATGTCTGGCCACGAAAACCGTAATCTGCCCGACCGCTTCCTGCGCAGACACGGCTGTGCCAACTGCCGGACGCCGTGCCGTCATGTCCACCATGGCCTTGAGCAGCGAGATCAGCGTTGATGCGGCATTTGCTGTCGTTTTCGCCTCCGAGACCACAGTGCCCGACAGGCCAGAAGCCATGCCGGCGATGACGGCAATAATGAGTGTATTGATCTGCTCAATGTCAGATAAAATACTGTCAAACGCCGTGCGGATGCTGGTCGTGTCGTAACTTACGGATGTGCTTGACCCGGCGGCAGTCCCGAACGCATCAAGCGCCTCCCTGAGTGCTGCGATCACCGTATTGGCCAGCGCCACGTTTGCAGGCCCCATGGCCGCCGTGACAAATGAAAGACTGATGGCAGTATTGGCAAAGGATACGATGGCATTCCCGTAATCCGTTACTTCAGCCACGTTCAGGGTGATGGTAGTGATCTTGCCCGCGCGAGTGAGCGTGCAGCCAGCGAGTGCACCGGCCATCAGCGTTCCCGCCCCCATGCGTAGCGCGCGCCGACGGGAGAGAAAAAGGTTCATGTGCCTGATTCCTATGAAAAACCGCCCTGACGGCGGTGAGATGGACCTGACTTATTTTTGCCGTAATAAAAGGCAGAATGGGGTTTGCAGCTTCGGCTCACATCGGCCATCCACCTAGCGCCGGAGCTGCACCCCCTATTCTTCCAGTATTTCGGGCCTGCCCTTCCTGTTCAGAACCGGGATGCCCGCGGCGGTTACGGCCTGCTTGGCGGCAGGCTTGTCGGCAAGCGGTACACGCACGCCTGACTGCCCCGGCTTGAAGTGATTTTCCGCCCAGCCGATATTCAGCCCGATGGTGGTCATAAGCTGATAGGCCACGGCCCACCGGCTGCCCGCATGCGGCGGCGGGATGATGGCAGCGGCGGCACTACAGGCGAAGACGAAGATCGCGGCATAGAGCGTATATTGTTCCGGCACTTCGGCCAGCAGGAGCGCGATGACGGCTCCGAGGCCACCCAGTTTTGCGGTCGTGTTCATGTCATGCCTCAATAGCCTGTGCGAACAGGGCGACGTGTTGTAGTTCAACGTCCCCTGCCTCAAGCGCTGTGTTGTAGTGAGTTTTCCAGAACCGGTATTGCCCGACAGCATCATCGGCATCAGGCGCGCGGTAGCATTTCAGCCGGGCCCGGATGGCAGACAGGCCCAGCGCCGGACCGCCACCCCGCACCAGCGCGCGGTAGCCGGTTTCGGCCAGCGCGATGCCTGCGAACAGGTTGACCGCAGCGGGTCCGCCAAGGCCGATGAACGCCAGCGCCGGTGCGATGATGCGGGCCTTGAGGTCGGCCAGTAGGCCCGGCGCGGCCATCATCACCCATGCCCGAACGCACGCTTGCAGAACGACCATGCTGCATCACCAATCTGCCCCCAGCCCAGCAGGCCGGTTGCGAGAACGATGAAGGTCATGGTCACCCAAGAGGTCAGTTTCAGTCCGCCTTCGATGCGGGCCAGCCTGCCCGATATGTCCGCGTCCCGTTTGGTGGCGGTGTCGGTCATGTCGTCCACCCGCTCCATGATCTCGCGCCGGGTCTGTGCCCCGGTATCGGCCATTGATTTTGTCAGGTCGCGTCGCAGGTCCGCAAACTGGACAGACAGAGTATTCAGCCCGTCACGCAGGTTATCGTGGCCGCCCTCGACCTTCGCCAACCGCTCACGCACGCGGGCCAGATCCTCGATCGTAGCGCAGCGCTGGGGCACGACAGGACCGCCCTGCGTCAGGGGTATTGTTTCGCTCATTCGTTTTCTCATAAAAAAACCGCCCGGATGGGCGGCGTGGTAGGCGCGGAATGTGCAGGCCGTTCAGGTCATGGCGGACGTGGGCGTAATGCCAAGCGCCTGATCAATCTGCACCAGGCCGAGATGGCCGCCCCCGTTCTCGATGGTCACAATGCCACAGATCAGGCGCGCCATCGTGGCCGGGTCATGCAGGTCCAGCACGGTATCAGGCTGCACGCCCATCTGACGGCACAGGCTAGCGATATAGGCGCTTGTGATGTTTTCAGTCGCGGGGGCATAGACCGATATGATGCTGGCAACCGTGGTCAGGCCGCGCTCCGCGTAGCGCAGGAGTTGGGTCCGCAGGGCCTGTATGCCGTCCGCCATGGTCGGGAAGGCCGCAAAGCGCGGGTTGCTCACGCCGGCTTCCAGATGCGCGCCGGGCTGGTGCGCATAGTTCAGGTTGCCGGGGTTGTTGTTGCGGATGCCGCGCGAAGTCATGTCGTCGCTCCTGTCGTAGCAGTTGCCGTCATCACATCCGTGGGCTGGGCAGGTAGGGCGGTGCTGGTGGTGTCGGTGCCGCTGGCAATCGCGCTGACTGCCAGCACATAGGCCTTCATGTCAGCCGTGAATGTCTCGCCCATCGCGGCGGCAAGGCTGGCCTGCTGCTGTATCCAATTTTCCGCTACCGTCGCCTGCGCCTGCAAGGAGTTTACAAGCGCGTTCTGCGCTGCCGTATATTCAGCTTCGCTGCAAGCAACGCATCCAGCTGGTATTGGCTGCTTGTCATCAGTCCAGGCATACACAACTTCGACTGTTCCTGATGCGCTTTTCTGTATCGCGTATATCATGGTATCACTCACTCACGGCAATATAGGAAAGTATCGCTGACCAGCCTATTGCGGTATTATTCCCATTTTCTGCTACGGTCCGAATTACGTAATCGCCAGCATCAAGCGTCAAAATTCCTGTAGCATATATGCATGACGCCGTAGTTGTATCGCCGGAGCCAAATGTGGTGAATGTTGTACCGTCGGAACTGTATTGCAGTTCAACTTGCGACTGTCCGCTGGTAACTTTCGCATAGTTCGAGCATCCAGTTACAAGAAATGTTGCACTTCGCTTCAGCGTTACGTTGCACGTTGCGTAAATAGTGTTCCCGTTCCCACCGCTTGCATGGGAATACGCGCTATTTGCTTGAACGATTTGCCCAGATGGAATGTAGTTCTGCGTAGTCCCATCGGACATCGTGGCGATCAGCGTACCGCTCGCATCCTCCTGCACGCCCGTGATGCGGACATTCGTGGACCCGGATGCAATAACAGACCCGACATAACGCCCTTCTGCCGTCTCCGCGTTCAGAGCGCTCTTGCCAGTGAAATCCTCGGTATCGGGCACCTCGGTCTCACCCGTGAACGTGACCGGGCCGTTCACTGTCTGGGCCTGTGGGTCAGCCAGCTTCAGGCGACCGGCGAGATCGGCCTGGAGTTCGGGAATGGTCTCGTAAAACGGCGCGCCTTCGGCCTGTGCAATCATGTCCGCCGTAATGGCGGTGGCCGCTGCCGGGACCGTGATGGTCCATAGCGGATACGCGCCATCAGGCACGGTCGTAGCAATGCCGAGCTGCGCCATGTCCTGCCGCACGGTTGGCGCCGTCTTGCCGCTGTTATCCGCCCCGGCATAGGTCACGGATGGGTCGGCAGCATTGTAGAAGGGCAGCACGGTGTCATCCGTATCCACCGTGGCGGGCGTGGCATAGACCGTATAAGTGCCCCCTGCCCCCGGCACGGTGAGCGTGACCGGATCACGGCTGATATGCTGGCGCACCAGCACGCTGCCATTGGCGGCCAGCGTGCCATAGGCGGTCGCATCCACTACGCCTGCCGCAAGCAGCGAACCGGGCGCGATTATGACAGTAAGCCCGGTGCCCGGCGTGCAGGCAAAGCCGCCAGCGGCCACGGTATCATCGCCATAGGCCATGCCCGCAAGGTGGCCGAGGCCCACGAAAGCGTTGCGCTGCGCGTTGAGCAGGTCGCTATCAAGCGGGATCTGCGCGGGGTAGACGATCTGTCTGTCCATCAGTCAAGGGTCTCCACGTCCTGCACCCAGGCAATCGTGCCTGCGGGCATGACGGCTGCGATGCGGGTCAGGGTCTGGGTTGCGGGCTGGCTGGTATCGCCCGTGGGGAGTTGGGCAAAAAGCTGGAACGGCGCGCCACGCGAGCCATAGCGCAGGGCGGCCACGCCGTAGCCGTAGCCACCGCCAATGGCCGGGCCGCCCAGCGTGCCCAGCCCCTTGCAGTCGGCAGCATTGCGCGGTTCGATCATGCGGCCTGCGGTGCCCACTTCATCGGCCATCACGTTCACCACGTCGGGCCGGGTGCCAAGCGAGGGGAACAGGGCTTCCTCAATGCGGGTTCGGAAGGCGTTGTCGCTCTCGCCCGTGCCGCGGGTAAGTGTCGTGCCAAAGAAGTCAGCGGCGAACATATCCAGAAACGCGCCGGTCATGGTGGCGAGACGGGTCTGGTCCGTCGTGCTTGCCAGCAGGCCCCACACCCACGCAAACACGCTGCCAAAGCCCTGCAGCAGCGCGTTGAGCACCGGGGCCTGTTCCGTCTCGCCCGTGCCGGGCACTGCCGGGAACCAGCCGGTGGGCAGCAGGGCACGGATGCGCAGCGCGAAGCCGTTCTGTGTCGTATCAGCCAAAGCTCACCGTCCCTGCCCGATAGGCTGTTCCGGTTGTGGCGGGCAGGTCCACCGTGCCGCCTGAAAGCGTGACATCGGTTACGTTGGTCACGCTCGTGCTGGCGGCATAGGCGATCTGGATCAGGCGCGAATAGCTGGCCGAGGCCCCGATGGCGAGGCTGTTGAGGTAGGCTGCGATATTGGTGCTGATGGTCGCCTGCACGGTGGCGAGATCGCCGGTTGCTCCCACGCTGACGGTCATGGTGACGGGCGGGCGCACGACCACGGGCCGCACGACCTGAATGGACACGGCGGCAGGCCGCACGTCATCCACCGCCGCGTAGACCTGATTGATCACGCTGTCGGACACATCGCCCGAGCCATCATCAACAAACACCACCACGTTGCCGGGCAGGAAGGCGCCGGATGTGTCCACGTTCTCAAGCACCTGATAGATCAGGTCGGCGGATACATCGGTCACCGCGTTCTCGATGGCCGAAACCGTCGCCTTGGAGCGGCTGTTGATGTAGGACACGAACCGCGTGCGCAGGGCCGCATCCGTTTCGCCATCGCTGCCATTGGTGAGCGCTGCGGTGTTGGTGACCGTATCGATGCCGGAAATGGCCGTGCCCAGCAGGCAGATCGCACCCGCCGCCACGTTGCCGGTCGCGCCCGTTGATGCGCATTCCACCGGCACGGTGATCGAGACCGTGCCCGCGGGCCGGACGTAAGCCCCGGCACTCGTGGACCATGCCGGGTTGGTCTCGTCCTGCACCACGGTGAACACGAGGCTTGAGGCCGTGCGCACCGTGGCCCCCACCGCCACCGTGGCCGACTGGCTGGCGGGCGAGAACGAGGTGAAGGTGACGGTGCCGGTTGCCGCCGTGCCCGGCAGGCGGGTCAGCCCGAAATCCTGCACGAAGCTGTCGGCATCCGTGCCGATCGAGGTCGCCAGCCGCGTGCGTGAGAGGATCTGGAGTGCAATGAACTGGAACCACAGCCCCAGCCCCGCCACGGCCTCGAGCATGGCGCGGCCGGGGGAGCCGATATTGAGGTCAAGCAGCGACGGGCATGCACCCTGCGCGCTCGCCACCATGTTGCCCAGCGTGGTCCTGAAAGACTGGAAGGTTAGGGCCAAGACGGACCTCCAATAAAAAAGGCGCCTCGTGAGAGACGCCCGTCATGTGCTCAGTGTCAGTTCCTGCACCGTGCCGGTTGCGGCATCGGTGTAGGCGATGGCCAGAAGGTAGGCCCCCACCTTCGTGTTCGTGAGCGTGACCGTAACCGGCTGGGTCTGGTCCACCCCGCCTTCAGCCTGCATCTGCTCAAGCACCAGGGCGCGGACGGCGGCCTCATCCATAACGTTGCCCACCTTCGCAGGCAGTCCGGCGCCGTAATCGGGCTGCCAGATATAGGCCCCGGCATTGGTGCACAGCCTGCGCAGGAGCGCCTGCCGGGTCTGGTCCGCGCCGGTCACCACGGCCACGCTGCCGGTGCCTGACAGGTCGAGGTCGCCACCCATGGTGTGTGACAGCGCGCTCATTGTGGTGCCCCCGTTGACCCGCTGCCCGGCTGCACGTCGCCATGGGTGTGGCTTTTGCCGAAAATGCCTGCTGCGAGAACATCCGTCTTTCCGGTCACGGTGCCCTGTGCGGTCATGTCCTTATCGGTCGTGATCGGGCCGCCAGTCACGGCAAGGCCGTTGGCGTCGAGCGTCATGCCGACTGCCCCGACCTTCCACGCTTTGCTGGTGGCGGTCAGCGCCTCGGTGGCCTGCCCTGCCCCGCTGTAGATCGCATCACGGGTGATGTGCCACCACGGCGCGTTCTGCGTGGCCGCGCCCTGGGTGGTGGCGCCATTGGCGGGCGGCGTGGGGCAGCCTGCCACGATCAGCAGTTCGCCGGGCTGGGCTGGCTTGCTTGTGGCGGGGGATGCCGGGGGCATGAGCACGGCGTCAAATACCGGGCAGGCCATGACCATGTGTTCGGCATCGCCCTCGACCGGTATGGTCACGACATGCGTGCCGATATCGGGCAGGCAGGCAATACGCAGGCTACCTGCCTGCAGCGCGCCGCAGGGCACCCAGCCACTCTCCACCCCGGCGGGCTGAAGCATGATCTTTACGGCGTGATTGACCGGGTCCACCGCGCTGACCAGTCCGAAGCCAGCCTGGGCCTGCGCGTGCGCAAGGCCTGCGGCGACCATGCGGGTATCAGTCATTACTATTTTCTCCTGTCATGCTGCGGCTACGCAGCGTGACCTGTTGCGAAAAGCCGCCATTCCATGAAAAACGGCTGCTTACGGCATCCACATCCAGCGTGCCGTCCCATGTCGTGCCGGTATCGGTCAGCCGCATGAAGTCACGGGGCTGGAGTGTAATACGCCCCGGCAGGGTGCCGGTAATGGTGCGGGCATGGGCCATGATCTGCCCATATTTGCATCGTGCCATCTGCCTTGCTTCGTCCAGTCGCGCCCCCGGCATGCTGAAGCTGTGCAGCGTGCCACCCTGCGCGGGTGGCGTGGTGGAGCCCCCAGCCGCCGACCAATAATAGTCAACCTTCGTGCGCTGTCGGCTGTCCCATGCCATGACATGCACGATCACACCCCGGCCAATCTGGTAATCGTGTGTGAAATTCAGGCCGTAAGCGCCGCTCCTGATGGGTTGCTCCGGCCCGTTATCGGCATAATCGAGCAGATGGGTGTTGGCCTGCGTGGGCGTGGGATAAGGCGCGCAGACAAGCGTGGTGCCCTGCGTGTACAGGTCACAGCCCGCCCCGGTGGCCAGATTACTGGCCAGGTCAAATGCAGTCTGGAACCGGCTGTGGCTGGCGGCACTGCTCCGTTTGTGTTCCACTTGCCAGAACTGGCCCGTCATGGCCTGTGGCATGCTGACCTGTGGCGTAAGCTGCGCCGCTGTGGCCATGGCCGTTATCACTTTCGCCCCGGTCATGTTCATCCAGTCTGCGCAGATACGCATGTCAAGCAATCTGGCCAGATAATCGCGGCAGGCGATGGTAACGGCTGTCTGCGCCGGGCTGAGGGCAACATGGTCAATGATGCCCGTAAATACGGTGGTCCACTGCGCGCCCTCATCCGCCACGTCACGCATCTGCAGCGTTATGCCAAGTTCAGCCAGCGTGCTGCCATCTGAAGGGGGTGGGAGGTCAAACCACAACCCTGTGGCGGCCATGGCAGTACGGTCCAGTGCCAGTGTCATTTCAAGCGTATCGGCCCGGCTGTAGCGGGTGCGGGTCAGGGTGAACTGCTCAACCCCGGTTTCCGTCCGTTCGGTGCCGTTGACCAGCAGCCGCGCGCGCGGCGCGCGCCAGATGCCCTGCCCGGCGGTGGTCAGCGAAAGACTGCCGCTCATGCCGCAACTCCCGGCATGCCGCTATCAAGCGCAGTATCGATGGCAGGCAGCACAAGTGTCACTGGCGCGGTGAAAGTGGACAGGTCAGGATCGGTCATGCCGTTGAGCTGCGCGATCCGCCACCAAGAGGTGGCATCATTCAACTGCCGGGCGGCGACATGATACAGTGTGCCATCTGCCGCCGTAACCTTTATGGTGAGCGCCATGGATTTGTTACCTCCTGCTCAGTTATTGGCAATCGGGCCATCCTGCACGCTCCCTGTGGCGAGCAGCGTGTTGGCATAGGCACGGTTGACCAGACCCGCACTGCTGACGGTAACGCTGTGCAACTGTGCGTTCTGGGTCAGGGTCGAGAGGCTGGCGGCATTACCGGGCGTAATCGCTTCCATATTGGCCCCGCTCTGGCCGATGGCGTTGGTCAGTCCCGTGCCTGATGCCGCTAGCCCAGACACCACGCTGGCAGCGCTATCAGGCACTGAGGCCAGGTTGACTCCTGCGCCAGACAGGCCGCCCACCATGCCCAGATTGTCCTCCACCCCGGACAGAACACCGCCCGCCCCCGCTATGTCGGCAATGGGGGTGACCTGCCCCATGATGGTGCCAAGCTGGCCGGTCATGTTGCCAGCAATGGTCGAGACATCTGCAAGTGCGCCCGTAAGGCCGGACAGGGCGGAACCTGTATCTGCGCCCAC
Source organism: Komagataeibacter xylinus (assembly GCF_009834365.1). NCBI lineage: Bacteria > Pseudomonadati > Pseudomonadota > Alphaproteobacteria > Acetobacterales > Acetobacteraceae > Komagataeibacter > Komagataeibacter xylinus. Next base: position 2,874,116 of record NZ_CP041348.1, read on the forward strand.
CAGGGCCGACAGGCCAGGCACCACATTGGTGGAGACCGCCATCTGGGGCGGTTGTTCAAGCACCAGCCGATAAGGAATGACCACGCCTTTTTGCGCGTAATCATAGGAATACTGCACGATGCGGACCATAAGCGACAGCCCAGCCCCGCTGAACGGCACCGGCACGCCCGCAATCCGCATCTGCTTGAGCACGCGCGCGCGTTCAATTGCGGTAGGGCCGACAAACGTGCCGGTCAGTTCCAGCCGGTCGGGGTCATTGCCCACGGCATCGATCACCCTGCCGCCACCGGGCAGGCGGTGCACGGCTACCTGCTGGGTGCCGCCATCACGGATAAGCCGGGGTACCTCCATGCCTGTCAGGGTCAGGCTGCCGATGGTGACGGGGGCCGAAGCCCATAGCCGCCCGATCGCGCCAATTGCGGTCTCGGCATTCATAAGGGTCAGGGACATGTATTTTTCCACTCAGGATGGATGCTGGCACACAGGTAGTGCAGTGGCAGGTGGGGCAGTACCTCTCTGCGCTGCCTTGGAAGGGCCGCATGCCGGTCTTTTGATGCCAGCATGCATGCGGGTTCATATACCCACCGAGCGACCGGGTAGCTGCACATGCTGTATGCCATCGGGTGCGGTACCGGTGGAGCGATGCTCAAGCAGGGCACGGCTGGTTTCTATGTGGGCAACAGCCTGCCCTACATTATGCTGGTCCAGTGTCACGGGAATGGTGACCTGTACGATAGGCGCGCCAGACAGGGTCGGCCCCGTGCTGCCGGGATTACGGGTACGGATCATGGGAGCCGGACTGATGAAGGGAGGACGCGCCTGTCTCTGGGGTTGCCCGCGCGGCGGGAGGGCGCTCCTGGGGCCACGAATGCTGACCGGCAGCACCCTCCTGCGCCGCATTCCATGGCTTTTCGGCCTGGCGTGCAGCAAGCCGGGCCTGCGCGGCACGACCTGCCTGTCTACCACAGGGGGGATGGACACGATGCGGCCCCGATCCGTAACAGCCATGGGGACAGGTCTGGGCCTGGATGATGCAGGCGCAGGCATGACGCGGCCCAGCGCCCTGCCTCGCTGCGTAACCCCAACGAAGGCAGCCGGTGCCGGGCGGGCGCTGGATGCGTAGGGCATTGGCAGGCGCGCCAGAGGTAAAACCATGCGCGGCGCATGAAGCATGGGCGCATGCTCTTTTTCATTTCGCCCGTTTCTGTCCGGAGCGGGCGCAGGGACGGGCATGACTGCTGGCCCTGCGCTGCTCCTGTATTTTTCACCACGGCTGGGCCAGTTCCTGCCACATGGGCTGGCGGGTTGATGTGACTGTATTGGCCGCGCGTTGTTTGCCTCCCTCAACCCGGTCGGCAAGACCTGCGCGAACCCTTTATGACTACGTTCAGGCAGGCGAAAGCGGGCTGCCGTGACAGGCTTTGCTGTGCCGCGCCCCCTGCGCCCCACCGGCACAGCCAGCCTTGCGATGGTAACTGCCGCGTGCCTGCCCCGCCCCGGCAGGCGTGCTACCGCCGCGGACAGGCCACCGGGGCGCATGGCCTGTAGCCGCATGACCATTCGTGTCGTGGCCTGACAGGATTCAGCCATCAGGATACTCCCATTGTTGCATGCCCCAGTCATAGCGACCGCCTGCAAGCTCCCCGAAGGCGACAAGAAAAGCCATGCGCCGCACGCGCGGCATGGACATGGCCACATCCCACGGCACCCCGTGCCCGACCAATGCCGCCACCTCGATCAGCACGGGGTGCCGGCTCAGTTTTTTGCGGCTTGGGCGGGGTGGCCTGCGCGTCGGGGCCAAACAGGGCCGTGCTGAGCGCCTCGATGCCGTCATTGCCGATCTGGTTGGCAAGCTGCTCAAGCTGCACACGCGTTTGCGGGCGAATGACAGGCACGGCGTCGATCGCCTCGACCGAACTGACCATGAGCGCGTATTCCAGCCATGCGGTCGAGGGGGCATCCGGTCCGAACTCAAGCAGGGCAAGCACATCACCCGGCCCGCGCTCGCGGTAGGTCAGGGTGCGGCCATCTGGGGTCTTTACGGTTTTTTCCGTCATGTCGGCGTATTCCGGCTGGGGGATCAGGAAATGCGGTTGCGGGCGCGGGCCGTGAACGTGATGGTCTGCGTGACCAGCGTTTCGGACTGATAGCGCCCCGCATCCGACAGCTTGAGGGAAGCACCGATGAATTCGTAAGTGCTCAGCGAGCCGTCGCATTCAGTCACGTACTGATAAATGCTGCCCAGAATAACCGTACCCGCCGACCAGAATCCGCTCTCGATGGCGGCAAACAGGTCATCGGCTCCCGAACCGTCGCGCTGGAAGGAAAACTGGCCGCCCCAGCCCCCTGGCACGTCATAGAACAGGGGCATGTCGTTCAGCGGGTTTGATTCCAGCTGGTGGGTGCGCTGTGCCGCATTGAATCCGGTGACCGTGGGCAGGTCGATGCGGCTGCCATTATAGACCAGCACCACGCGGCAGTCGCGGCCGATATTAAAGGGTCTGAGGGACATTCATGGCTCCATGAAAAAAGCCACCCTGAAAGGTGGCTCGTGAAGTATTGCGTAACAATGGAGGCGGGTTGAAAGGTAACAGTTTCCGGATAAGATGTTCTTCTGAAGCTTTTTAAAAAAACGCTTTACCAAAAACTGCCTTCTGTTTTCTGGGCTGGGGATCAGGCCGCCGCAGTTGCGGTGCTGACCGTAACACTCGCCCCACCCTGCAGGTTGACCACAAAGAAACGGTTGATCCCCTGATAGCGCACCTGCACGTCAGCGCGCACGTAACCCAGCGCCGTGCGTGACTGGGGGTTATTGCTCGTGTCGCACAGCACGGCGTAATCCGTGCTTGCCCCCAGTATGCCGCTGCCCACCATGTTCGACAGCGTGCCGAGCAGAACGGCGCGGATGTCGCCATACAGCGTGGCGCAGATGACGGCGCCCACGAACGCGCCCATGCCCGCGTTGAGCGTCTCGGCAATGTAGTTGGTCAGGCGTGTATAGGTGTCATCATCCATCACGTCATCGGAAGAAGTATTGATGCCCCCGCGCACCGCCCAGTAGCTGCCGCCGGGTGCTGGGTTGCAGATTACGTCAATGCCCGCCGTGAACAGCGCCGACAGTTCGGCACCAGAATAGGTCGCTGCCTGCCCGCTGCTGACCAGCCCAGCCTTCTGGCTGCCGATCACGCCATACAGCTCCTTGTTCAGGCTCGACTGCTCGGGCGAGAGGCCGCCAAGGATACCTGCTGCAAATGCCTGCGGCGGCACCAGCATGTCGCCATTGGTGTCATCTTCCCACCACAGCCAGTCACCAAACATCAGCTTGACGGCGTAACTGTCCAGACCTGCGGCATTTTTCATGGTTACCGCATTGGCAATCGTGTCGCCTGCCGGGCCGCAGGCAATCATGTACATCCCTTCCCCCAGGCCAAAAGCGGCCTGCGTGGTCCATGATGTATTATCCACCACACCATGCAACAGCCCGATCGCGCAGCCCTGCCCGCGCAGGGCATACATGCCGGTGCGGCTTGTGCCATCCGTGCCCAGAAACTGCGTGGTTGTGGGCACGCCGCCATCGCTGCCGCCTGCAAGTGTTACCGAACCCGCTTCAGGCGCGGGCACGGTGGTGGGCACGGTTACGCGTACGAGTGCTGTGCCATCGGCTGCAATGGCGGCGGCAAGGACCGGCCATGTCGCACCGCGATAGGTGCGGCTGCCCAGCACTGCGTGACTGAGCGTAAGCGTATAATTCGTGGTGATGATGGGGTCCTGCGCAAGCATTGCCACAAGGGCGTTGCCTGCACTGCCCGTATGGATGGCGGTCAGGGTCACTCCTGCCAGCGTGCCGGTGGCCGCCACATCGGTGCCATCGCTCACCCGCACGCAGCGAAAGTCGGATGCACCCTGCATTATGGCGATGTTCACCGCCGTGCCGATATCATTCACCTGCGCCTGCTTGGGGCCGAATGCGCTCAGGCAGTCACCCATGCTGCCGATGATGACCGGTGACGCCACCGGCCCCCAGGCCGCCGTGCCCACCAGGCCGATCCGCCCGGTTGCCACGCCGTTGAGAGCCAGGGTCTGGGGTTTGAGGATCTGCACATACAGATCCGGCACGCTCAGGCTGTTGGTATTGAGCTGCCCGGACTGATAGATGGTCATTTATGCGTATTCCCTGTTGCGCGGCATGCCGCGTGAAGAAACGGTTCGAGACTTGGCCGTGATGATCAGGCCTGGCCTGTGCTGTGTACCGAGCGAGCGCTTCAGGAAGCCGCCGGTGCGCCCAGCAGCACATCGCCCGCAACCTGGCCTTCAGCTGCCCCGATGCCACCGGCCAGCATGAGCGGCACTGACCGGGTCAGGTCGGTATCGAACGTCACGAGATAATGGGCGGGGCGGGCAAAGATGCCCCGGTTCATGGCGGTATCATCATTGCTGGCTACCCGTGCCTCGATGCGGAAGGTGGAGCCATTCGCATCCACCAGCCAGTCGGTCAGGGCCAGCGCATCGGCCATGGCCTGCCCCAGCGCATCCCGCGCGGCCGGACTGGCTGACCAGGTGGTGAGCACGAACATCTGCTGCTGCCTGCGCGCCACGCACCGCGCCGTGGCCGTGCCCGCATTGATGGCCTGTGCCGTGACACAGGCAGGAAGCGTGATTGTCCCCTCCTGCGCCATGGCGCCCGGCACCATCGCGGCAAGGCTTGCTGCGATACTGGCTGCCGTGTCACCCGATTGCACCCTGTACAAGCAACATCCATCGCCCGTGCTATCTTCTGCAAGACCCTTTACCCGTAACCCGACCATGCCACCGGGCACCGTGTCGGGCACAAGGTTGAGTGTTGCCATGCCATCCGTAACGCTTATGCTGACGGTGGCAGCCTGCATGCTGTCCATCCGCCAGGGGCGGCCGAGCGGTTCATCGAGGCGGGTCCAGCTTTCAGTTGTGTCGGCAATGCTGATGAAGTCGCTGCCGTCGTGTAATGTATGCAGGGCATTGCCCAGATCTGCCTGTGTCAGGCCGCCACGGCGAATGATGACGGGGCGGCCCGTGCAACTGCTGGCACTGCTCCCGTCAGGGCAGAGCGCTGCGGCAAGAGCCGCCGCAATAGCGGTGGAAATGGTGGCGATATCGGCCATGTCATGGCGCTTCCTGTTATGTCTGCTATGGGCAAATGATGGGAAAAAGGGCCTCAGACCTGCTGCTGGGCCATCTGGCATCGCACGCCCCACGGGCTGCTGCGCGCGCCCCCGATAGTGTAGCGCGGGCCACTCCCGTCCTGAACCCACATGGCTGGTTGAAGGCTAACGCCCATAATGGCGGGCACGAACATCTCGAACCCGCCCGTGTGGATGGCGCCGGACTGGACTGGTCCCGGCACGCCTGCCCCGCTGCCCGGCCGGATCATGGCAGGCCAGCCGGTGGCAAGCGTGACCTGTGCCGCGGCATCGCCCGCTGTGGCATATCCCCCCGGATTGGCCGCATCCGTCTGCACGGCTACAGTGCCGCTCAGCGTGACCACCGCATTGCACAACACGCATAAAGGTGGCCGGAAGGGTTCCACGCGGGCAATGAAATAGGTCTCCGCCCCGCAGGTCAGGATATCACCCGCCCTCAGGTCGGGCAGGTCCGTCAGGGCATAGACAAAAGGCACATCCCACAAGGCCGGCCCGGCAAAGCCGAAGGCTCGGTCATTGCTGAAAGCAGCCAGGCCCTGAGCATAAGGACTGGCACAGGGCGCAAACGCGCTGCCGGGCCGATACTGCACGGTTGGTGCACCTGTACGGGCCGCTGCGCGCGCAAAGCCGCGCGTGGTCAGGCGGCACAGGGTGTTGAGGTCCATCAGATGATGATCTCCCCCACGGCGCGCAGGCCTGGCCCCGGCGGCACGCCCATGAAGTTGCACAACTGCACCCGCCAGCGCGTGTACAGCGTAAAGCGGTCCGTGACTTCCGTGCGGTTGCGTGTCCACACCGCGGCGCGATCGGTATCAAGGTTGCTGCCTGCCGCCATCACCGCGCTTTCCAGCATCTGGCATTGCGCCATAAAGGCGCGGGCCTGGGCGCATTCGGCGGGTGAGAGATGACCAAGCCGCCATTCATTGAAGCCATAAACCCGAAAGAACCGCCAAGACTGCCTGCCGCTATCGGCACTCCCCATGGCGGGATAGCCCATGTAGCGCCGTGCCTGTGCGCGTTCGGTGTCGGTCAGGGCCGTATCGGGCATGCTTGCTGCGGTAATGGCGGCGGCTGGGGGCTGGTCCGGGCATGCCCCGTTATTCTGGCTGGTTGTGACGGTACTGGTATCTGCCCCTGTTGTGCCTGTATCTGACGTTGTCGTGGTATCCGTGGTGCTGGCTGTGCCCGTCATGTCTGTCATGCCTGCCTTTCGTGCATGGTGTGGCGTGGCTGGCGGTTATGGCCCGCGCGGCGGCGCAACATGTGCCCTGTCGTGCGGGCCACAGACTCAGGCGCCCGCGCCGAGGCTCTCGATCACCACGCCCCGCTTGAGGTAGCTGTTGGTGGCGGTGGGAATGACCGAGGTATCAGCGGTCAGGTCGGTGGGCAGCGCAAAACCGCCAATCCACGACCACGACTGGGCAATGATCTGTGCCAGGCGGTCGAGTGCGGGGCGGGTGATCATGCACACGCCGTCAACATCCGTCAGCTCGCCGCCATCAAGCAGCGGCGCGTAATGGGTGCCGATATTGGCGTAATCCCCCTCGATCAGCGCGCCCTGCCCGCAGATGATGGCACGATGGATGCCACCCGCCCCCAGCGATGCCTGCTGCGGGGCCTCGGTGGTGGGGATGAAGCGCACGCCAAGCAGGTCAAAGATCTGGCCACTCTGATAGGTGTCGGAACCATACTGCCCGCGATAGAGCAGCTTGAAGTCTTCATCACGGAACAGGCCGAGAAGCTGGGCATTGTCCAGATAGCAGTGATACACCCCGCCATCGGGCGTGGGCACGTTGTTGTCGCGCAGGGTAGCAAGCGCCCCCAGAATGGACTGCACGGTCAGCAGGTCACCCGCCACCAGTGCCGCCGTGGTAGCCCGCGCATTGGGGCGTAGCACCAGCGGCGCGGTTGCCGCCGTAACCGCGTTCCCCGCCGTGCCATCGGCCACCTTGACCGATGCCGAGAAGGTCAGCGTGCCTGAAACGCCATCCGGCGCGGTGGAGGTATTGGCAGCATCCGCAGTGGCACCCACCAGCGTGTAAGACCCTGCCCCGATGGTAACAGTCATGCCGGCGGATGCGCCCACCGAGACCACCTGCCCTTCATCCGACAGGATATTCTGGAACCCGCGGATATCATCTACGGCAACCGTGCTGCCAGCAGCCCCCAGCGTTACGCTCACGCGCGTATTGCCGCCAAGGTAGCCTCCCACCCCGTTCTGCGCCCCGCCGAAAAGCGTGTTACGCGCCAGGCGGTCGAGCGTCTGGCGGGCGTTGATGCCCAGGCGCGAGGCATTGGCAAGGAACTGGTTGGCAATGCCCACACCTTCGGTCACCTGGTTGAGGTCCATGGTGTTGCCATACTGGTTGATGGTGAGCGTATACTGCTCGACCGACCATTCGGCGGGCGTCATGCCATTGTCAAAGCTGGTGTTGGCGGCAGGGTTGAGCGGCGTGGTGGCGGGCGGCAGCAGGCCTGCGCGGGTATCGGTAATGGTCTGGCCGATGCGGGCGGGAAATTCCATCTGGTCGGCAATGGAACGGAAACCCAGGCGTGACTGCAATGCATCCTGGAACGCACGCGACAGGAACCCCTGCTGGATGACGGGCTGCAGGGCCGCGGGGAAATTGGCAATGGCCATGAATTTCATTTCCTTGAAAAAACGAAAAAAAGCCGCCATGCGCAAGGCAATAGCGGCGGGTAACGGGCTATGGCAGCGAGGTACCATTTATGGCCGGGGTGAGTGGCCAAGGGGACGTGGCGCACGGCGCGCCATCATGATGGGTTGAGTAATCATGCGCCCCTTGCCTGTTCCGCAGGCGGCCTTGACCGTGGGCGGAACAGGTAACAGGCGTTATAATTTTGGATTATTATCTCAAGTATATTTTTATAAAATAATGAACAATAATTATATGGTAAGACAGAAATAAGAAGTATAATTTCAGAACCTTACCTACATTTTAAGTAGACTAGAAGTGAATTGCCATGTCAGGGCGCATCTGGTATTACATGTTACCAGTGTGCGCCCTGCTCCAGATCATGAATAATTGGCTATTCTGAATGCAATGGGTAAGCAAAATATAAGTTTTGCCTTCCTGATACAATACATACCTTCAATCTGGGTACGGTATTGGCGTATTTATTCCCATTTCACATTCCATCCCTCCAATTCATCGCTTACTTCTGCCATATCCTTACACCAATAATCATACCCCTCGGTGGATGATTTTATTATGTATATGTAATATCCCTTCGTATCCAATTCATCAAAATCAACCTCTACTTTCCATCCGTTATATTCTCCAGACCTGATAATGCCCTTTTTTATCACACTCATTTTTGTCCCCTAAAATTTGCATATTATTTTATGTATTTATTTTTTAATATTTAATGAGATAAAATACAATATTAATGCAAAGATCCTGCATTCATCTTAAACTCTATTTTCACCTCCAGGCCATAAACTCTTTTGCAGCCTGTCGGCTCATGCCCTAATTCGCCACCGGCCAGCGCAGCCCCGCCGCCATGGCTGCGGCCTTTACATCGCGCGTTCCCGCCGTGCGGGCATCGAACGGGGCCGGATCGCCTGCACGGGGTGCGGGGCCTGCGGCAGTGGTGCCACGCGCAGCGCCCGATGCCACCTGCGGCGATGCGAACAGGTAAGCCCGGCTTTCACGCGCGGCGGTCATGATCGTGTCCAGTCCCTGGGGGGCGCCATCTTCGCCGAGCGTTACAGCGCTCAGGTCAACAAGGCGGACCACATCGGCAGGTTCCACCGCCCCCATGCGGGCGGCAAGGGCACGGGCCTCGGCGCGGATGATGGCGCGGTCCGCGCGGGTGCGGGCCGTGCTGACCTGTTCTGTAGCGCGGGCAAGGTCGCCCTCCAGTGTTGTGCGGGCACTGACCGCCGCGTCACGCTCGGCACGCAGGGTTTCCATCTCGCGGTGCAGGGTTTCAAGGTCGGGGGTCTGGGGCACACTTGCACGGGTCATGTCGTTTCTCCGTTAATGGCAAATATCAGTTCGGGTCGGCTGCGTTCAGCTGCGCCCATTCGGCATGCGGGGCCGGGCCACCAGCGCGGGTGGCAAAGATGGCGCAGGCCGTCTGCCGTGACAGGAAGCCCCCCTGCACCGCAGCGCCAAGCCCCTGCGCCAGTTGAGCCAGTTCGGCTTCCGTATCGGCTAGAGACTTACTTTCACATTTGATATCATCCTGTATCAAAACGCTGGTTATCCGGCGTTTTTTGTGTTTCCTAGATCCCTACTGTTCCCTGTTTGTATCAGGTAGTCCCAGCAGATCGCGGGTATCAAGCGGGTATGGATGAGCAGTGAGTGGGTAAGGGAAAATCTGCGATGCTGACTGACGCGAAAATCCGGGGTGCAAAGCCCGAAATCAAAGCCTACCGGCTGCCCGACACTGGCGGGTTATTTGTGCATGTCATGCCAAGCGGAAAGAAGGTATGGCGCCTGCGCTACAAATTCCAGAAACGCGAGCAGCTCCTGACCCTGGGCGATTACCCTACGATCTCCCTGGCAGATGCCCGTCTGGAACGTGAGGCAGCCAAGCGCATCCTGCGGGAAGGGCGAAACCCATCCCTCGACAAGAAAATCGTAGCGCAGGCCGCCAGGGTTGATCCATCGACAACATTCGAGGCCATAGCAAGGGAATGGCATGACCAGCGAAAAGTCTTGTGGACCCCACATCATGGTGCCGAAGTGCTGCGCAGCCTGGAGCGGCACGTTTTCCCAGCGCTAGGACATTATCCCATCAATGATTTGACCCCTCCCCTTGTGCTGGCGACCCTACGCGCGATCGAGGAGAGCGGCGCAAACGAAACCGCGCACCGCATGCGCCAGCGGATGAGTGAGGTCTTTGTGCATGCGATTGCGTCTGGCATCGGGTCGGCTGATCCAGCCCGTATCGTGGGGCCGGCACTTCGTCCGGTGGTGCACCGACATCAGCCAGCCATCACGGATCTGGATCAACTGCGTGATCTTGTCCGTCGTGCGGAATCTGAAGATGCCCACCCTACAACCCTGCTGGCACTCAGGCTGCTTTACCTGACGGCAGTCCGGCCTGGCGAACTACGTGCGGCGCGATGGGATGAGTTTCAGGACATGGATGGTGACCGACCCCTGTGGTCTATTCCGGCCGAGCGGATGAAGATGAGGCGTGGGCATATGGTACCTCTGTCACGCCAGGCTGTGGCTACAATAAAAGCATTGCGCCCATTTAGTGCGCAATGGCCTCACCTGTTTCCAAATACACGGCGGCCAGTTACCATCATGAGTGGAAATGCGTTGGGATATCTGCTCAACCGTGCCGGCTTTTACCAGCAGCATGTGCCTCATGGCTTCCGGGCTTCGTTCTCTACCATTATGAATGAGCGAAGGCCGGCTGATAGGCAGATCATTGACATCATGCTGGCCCATGCTCCCAAGGATAAGGTGGAGATGGCCTACAACAGGGCGCTCTATATGGAGCGCAGGCGCGTTCTGGCGCAGGAATGGGCCGATCTGGTTAGCGAGGGACAGATCGGCCTGGATGACCTGGTGTCAAAAAAACGTAGGTCAGGCACCTGACGCGCCAGTGCCGCCCCTGATCCAGCTATCGATAACGGCCGAGTTCCAGCGAACGGCTCCCGCCGAGAGCTTGCGTGGGGCCGGAAAAGTGCCGGCCTTCACGTAGCGGTAAATGGTCATGCGGCTGAGGCCGGTACGGGTCTGAACCTCCTTTGAAGTCAGCAGCCGGTCCTCGGCTTTATGCGCCAACTCACCCATGTTTTGGTTCCTCCCCTGTATCATTCGTGCCGGTCAGCAGCCCCCGGCCCTTGAGCATGTGCTTGCCGCCCTGGTGGGTCAGTTTGGCAATGATCGAGATCCGGCAGCCGTGCGGGTCGGACAGATAGCCAACATAGTTGCCGTCCCTGTCCTGCTGGAGGGTGAAGTCATAGACCTCCTTCCCCAGCACGGTGCCCCGGAATATCGGGTGATCACGCCAGTCCCTCTTCCTGGCGGCACTCATGGCACTGCCACCAGCCACAAGCCGATCAGGAACGCCCAGATCAGGCAGGTCACGGCAACGGCGTGCAGCAGCTCCAGCGGTGATGGAAGCTGCTCCATGAAGCGCTCAAGCCGCCCATCTTCATCATGCTGGATCATCGCTTCTCATCCTGTCCGGGCGCATCGATCAGACGCACATAGTCCTCGGCATTCGGGCAGCCGATGACTACGGTGTGCTGCTTTCCCGTGGCCACGTCCTCAAGGATGACAGCGGGACTGGTGATCCAGCCCACGGCGCGATAGATCGGGCCGCCATGCTTCCTGTGGTAAATCTGCACGGGGTCGTTCTCGGGATCATACGGTGAAATAGGCATCAGGCCGCCTCCTCCTGCTGTCCGCCCTTGCACGTCCATGGGGTCATAGCCGGACCAGGCGCACCAAAATGCACGGGCTGCCAATCGGGGGCGCGACCAACCAGCCAGCGGCGCAGGTCGGCCACCTTGGCGGGGGGCTTTTCATCGCGCGGGGCATAGTCGCGGGCTATTTCCCTAAGCGTACTGCCGCTCACGAAAGCCAGCATTTCCGGCGTGTCCAGCTCGGGCATTGCGGCATCGGCATTGATCAGCGCGCCGATATATTCCGGCGCGTTCCAATAGTATTCACTCTTCCATGAGGATGTCTGCCGATGGGCAGGCACGATTGTCATGGTCTGGGCCAGCATCTCGCCCGCCAGTTCGGCCATGCGCTCAAAACCAAGGCTGGGTAGGTCACCCTCGGGCGTGACCAGGGCCGCGAGCATGTCCCAGCTGACGCCCGTGCGTGTCGCATACCCGATCAGCAGGGCATGGAATGCATCTTCAGGCGTCATGCGCAGCGGATTGCGCAGGGCATCATGCAGTGCAGCGGTGCGGATGCTGGCCAGCATATCCTGACCGGCCTTGGTGATCTGTGGTTCCTCTGCCGGGGTTTCCTCGGGCTCGACGGCATGGACCGGGTCGGCATCGGCACCCTTGGCCTCGATCACCTCATCATCCGTCTCGCCCGGCACCTCGGCCGCCACGGCCTTGAACGGCTTGATGATCACGCTCACCACCTTGCAGGCATCATGGTGGTGGTTGACCGGCACAATGGCATAGGCCCGCTTGTGGCGGCTGCGCCTGGTCAGCACCTTGTCAGCCCCGCCGGAGCTGTCAGCATACACCCAGCCTCTGGGCAGCTGTGGCAGCAGGGTGGTGCTGTTGTAGTCCACCAGCAGCGCGGGTTCGTCGCCGGTCTGGATAAGTTCCTCAACCGCACCGCGCTGCGCTGCCATGAAGTTCACCACGTCGGTCGTGGTGAACTGGTCTGGCGATCCGGGCTCTGCAAACAGATCCTCGTCAAACACGATGCCCGAGGCCTCAACGTCAAACAGGGCACGCTCGCGTGGGATACGACGGGTGATGCACTCTGCCGCGACGCTGTTCCATTGAACAGCGTCACCATGATAAACATGGCGCTTTAGCGCCGCTATCTGCACCTCATGCGGCGCCTGCGCGATCTCGCCCAGCGTGCGCCAGGTCGGCAGGCTGCGGCCCGTCAGGGCATCAAGCACGTCCGGCGCCAGCCGGCCCAGCTTGCATATCTGCCCCACCTGTCGATCAGTCATGCCCAGTGCCGCTCCGGCCTTCTGAACCGTGTAGCCGTCCTGCACCATGCGCTCGATGTGGCGCCACTGGTCCACCGGGTCGACCGGTACGCGCTGGATGTTCTCGGCCGCCTGGGCCGCCTCGGCCTCGACCTCACTCAACAGGTGAACGATGGCCGGTATATCGGTCAGCCCTGCTCTCCGCGCCGCGTTAAGCCTGCGGTAGCCTGCAATTAAAATGTAGCCGCCGTCCGGGTCAGGCCGCACCACGACCGGCTGCAGCACGCCCAGCGTGCGGATGGAGCCGGTCAGCGCTTCCATGGCCTCGGCCGTCGGCGGCACTTGGCGCATGTTGCCGTTTTCGTGGATGTCATCAATGGCAACCATCATGATACTTTCCCCCGGAAAGGGATCGAGACCATGGTGGTGGCACCCAGCAGGATGTCCTCCACCAGCTTGCGGCAGGTGTCAGCCTCCTTGAAGCATTTCAGGGCCGTGTCGGTCGCGCCCTGCTCCAGCTGGCGGCGGCCGTAGCTGTCCAGGTTGCGGGCGTTGACCTGATACAGGCGGGCCGCCGTAGCCTGATCGGGTGACAGGCGCGCGCACAGTTCATCAGCATTAATGATGTTCATGGGTTTTCCCGTGATTGGGTCGGAAGGAAATCGGGCGTGGCAGCGCCACGCGACGTGGGGCTTCGGCGATCAGCTGGTCATGCAGCGCGATGGCCTGGCGCGCGGCCTCGGTGTCGCCCGAAACAGTGAGGCTGGCTGCAAGCTCACGATAGGCATCTGCCGTGATCAGCAGCGTATCGGCCGAGAACCGGCGCGAGGTCAGCATCAGCCGGGTCAGGCGCCGGTAGCACGATGGCAGGCGGCCCTTCATATCCGGTAGCCTCGGGCGCAGACGGGCGGTATTGCGTGCTGGTGCAGGCTGGGCGTTTCGACGATCAGGCCGCCCCCAAGCCACGCAAAGAACAGCACAAGCGCAGTATAGGACAGGGCCAGAAACAGAAAGACGGCAGGTAAAGCGATGCCATTGGCATCTGGCCCCTTATCAACCTTGAACTGGGTAAATATCGGCAATCGTTTCTTCATCTGATCGCCCTTCTCATGCCTTGTAGGCTCTGGATCGGGGGCCGCTGGCCGCTCACGTTTCTTCGGATCATCGCCAACAATGATGCGATTGGGCTCCGTCGGCGGCTCACTTTCGGTATGAGGCGGTATTGGCCCATAGAAGAACCCTCTGCCCTCGGACGGCTTTTGGGGTGGATTAGGCCGCGGTGGAGAGGATGCTTTAACCATTGGTCTTGGCCCCTGTGCATGTAGCTGGCGGGGCAGCTTTTTCAGATGGGTTGACACGCATCTCAATCCCGAACCAGACCAGCAGCACAATCCAAGAAACAGCGGACAATACGAACAGCCATCCAGGCGGCGCGTGGCCAATGTCATGCCGCACTGGCGGCGGCATCGTTGGGGGTGGTGGCGGCGACAATGGTAAACTCTCGGCCGTTGGCCGCCGTAGCGCGTCCCGCGCATACATGGAGGGCTTAACCATGCTGGCCACGCCCCTGCGCTTTGATGCGGGCCATCTGTTGCTGGAGCTTGGCTGCCATCTCGCACGCACCGATCAGGAAATTACCAGCCATGTCGAAATCGATTCCGACGACTAGACCAGCAGCCGGCCCGCACCTGCTACGCGCGCCAAAGTGGTGCCGCAACCAGCTATCATCGCCATGAAACGGCCCGTTAAGCAGATCATGTGAGATCATCTGCTGTTCGGTCATGCGCCAGGCTATTCCCTTGGCGTCTTTAATCAGGAATTTTCCCTTGTCAGAGCCTGACGGCACAACGGGACATGATGTGAGAATATTAGGCACGCCGGCCCTCCATCGCTGGTGACGATGGAGAATGTGTAAGCAGTGCTTTAACTGCTTACAAGCGAAAAGTGAAAGCTATGCTTTAATTTCCACTTTCGATGGCTGGAATGCCTGTGCCCAGATCCGCTGGCATGTACCACAGAGGCGGTATATCTGCCCCTGTGTCGGTCGCCCATGCCTGGACCGTGCCGTCCTGAACCCAGCCAACCTTCAGCCTTTGTCCTGCTGGAACGGCGCCGCATTGCAGGCGTGCTATGCGGGCCTCCCAGTCCGGGCGCTGGCGGAATGCGGCGATGCGTTTTTCCAGTGCCAGGCGCATCCCTGTATTGCTGCAGCCGATCGCGGGATTGTGCTGGGTGTAGACGATCTCACCACGCCTGAAACCATCGCCTTCCGTGGCTGCCCCGTAGCCGTTCCCCACGGGCGCTGCATATGCGCTGGCGGCAAGGATGACAGTGAGGGCGGAACAGAGCGCAGCAGACCTGACCATTACTTCCAGTCCCATTTCCCCACGACACGGCCGCCTATCGAGATATCCTCAAGCAGGCATTCATATGAGGCATAGCTGGGGTTGATGCTGCTGATCATGACGGCCGGCGGCGTGCGCCCCAGCAAGACCTCGATGCGCTTGAGCACAAGGCCAAAGCCATCCCACAGCACATAGATTCCCGGCGGCGTCGGGCCGCGCTGGGAGATATCAACCAGAACCTTATCGCCCGCCATGTAGTCGGGCTGCATGCTGTCGCCCCTGATTTCCAGCAGGCGCAGATGGTCCGTATTCCTGATCAGACGCCCGAAAAAGCCAGCCGGCAACACCCATTCCGTCAGCACGATATGGTCGCCGTTACCATCGAGAGGCGGCATGCCCCCACCACTGCCGGCCTGCGGGGTCGCCGCCAGTTCCGGGATGATAATGGTGGGGCCATCCTGTGGCTCGACGCATCTGATTGGTGGAGAAGCATCCGAGGTATCAGCGAATAGCTCATCCATCGAGACGCCCAACACCTCCAGCAGCCGCTGCGTCCGCGCGTGCGTGGGGTGCGTGCCGCGCTTCAGCCACTGATTTACCGCCTGTGACGATATATCCAGCTGCCGGGCCAGTTCCGACTGGTCGATGCCACGGGCTTCCATGAGTCGGGCAAGGTTCTGTGCGAAAGACATGCTTTAGTTTATCCCCCTTCCCGCTTTTAATCCCTACAAGAGTTGCTTGCATTGAAAGTGAAAGTGTGGCTTTCATTCGGCATGGAAAACAGCAGTCTCCCTGAAATCATCAAGCGCGCCGGCGGCCGTCGGGCCATTGCCCGCGCGCTGGGCATGACCGAACAGGCTGTCGGTCAGTGGAAGCAGGTTCCGCCGCGCTGGGTGGTGGATGTTGCTGCAATGGCCGGGATGTCGCCTACGGAAATCCGGCCCGATGTCTTTCGCGATCCTCTTCCTCAAGTAATGCAATCGATTGGAATAACAGCATGAATGAAAACCAATACTGTGATGGGCATGCTATGGCGCCGAACGTTTCCACACAGGAAAGCATTCGCAATGCTGAAGCCCAGATCGCAAAAGGCCGAGCCGATCTGGAGCGGGCAAAAGTCAAGGAACTCAATGAGAAACTGCAGGAGGTCCAGATTCTCCGTCGTGCCATTGGCTGTCCGGCTACCGTCTACGTATTGAATGGGGACGGCGTTGCTTTGGTTGAGGTCGATAAGGGTGCCGCCATCTGCACCTTTGAGCAGACAGCTCTCATGCTGCGCCGCGAAAACGGCTGACCATGAACTGCGGCGCGCCTTGTATTGGTAAAATGACGCCGGATGCGCGAACGGTCTCCCCAGTCCGTTGCGCACCCTTGGGCGTGTCGTGTGCTGTCTCCCTCCCTGTCCAGTTCTCCGTCACCAACATTGTGGAGACTGACAGAGAGGACACCCAAGATGTTGGGTATTTCACCCACGCGCGCGGGTATTTCACCCAAGGCCAGCATGGAGGCAGGCGGCATGTCCGGTAGCACCATGACCGAGCAGTTCCAGAACACCGTGTGCGGCGAGATTGAAAGCCGCCGTGGCCATGGCCTGAAAGCGGCCTTTGTCGAGGTCGCGCGCCTGTTCGGCCTGACCGAGCGACGCGTGCGCGCCTGTTGGCACCACGAAATCCGCCGCGTGTCGGTGGATGAATGGGAGGTCGTTCGCGCCCGGCACCGCCAGTTGCTCCAGCAGCGGCATGACCGCCTGGCCCACGAACTGGAGCTGATCGCCGCCGCCATGGATGACGGGGGCCTGCCATGAATGATGTGTGCATCATCATCATCGAACTCGGGCAGTTCGGGCAGTTCATGTGCGTCACGGTCTATGACCGGCTGCGCCATGTCTTCCGCACGCTGCGCATCCGCATCATGGAGGCGCGCATCGAGCGCACCAACCGGCACATGAAGCGCGTGCTGGCACGCCAGATCAAGCGCCGCGACCGCGTGCAGAAATGGATCAGCGAGCTGTGAGCGGCGCCAGCAACCTGCCCGATGCACGCGAGGTTTCGCGCATGCTCGCCCATAACATGCACGCCCTAGTGCAGACGCTGCTACCCGGTGGCACGCGGCAGGGTGCGGAATGGGTGTGTGGATCGGTTGCCGGCGAGGCCGGCCGCTCCATGGCCGTGCATCTGCATGGCGACCGGGCTGGCAAGTGGGGTGATTTCTCCACGGGCGAGACCGGTGATGCGCTCGATCTCGTGGCCGCGGTCATGACCCGTGGTGACCTGAAGGAGGCATATCGCTGGGCCGTCAACCATCTCGGCCTGCACGACATGGGCCGCGTGGCCGAGCACCGCCGCCAGATCGAGCGCAAGGCCGAGGCCACGCCTGATGAAAGCGATGAGAAGCGCCGCAAGCAGGCCCGCGCCATGTGGCTGGGTGCGCAGCACGACCTTATCAGCACGCCGGTTGATTTCTATCTGGCCGCGCGTGGCATCCGGCTGGCCGATCTGCCATCCGTGCCGCGTGCCCTGCGCTTCGCGCCCGAGCATTACTGCCATGAGATCAGGGGCAAGCTGCCTGCCATGCTGGCGGCCATAACCGACGGAACCGGCGCGCACATCGCAACCCACCAGACCTGGCTGGCGCAGGATGATGCCGGGGTCTGGCGCAAAGCGCGGCTTGAGGCCGCCAAGAAAATCCGGGGCGCGTTCCTGGGCGGATCGATCCGCCTCCAGCGCGGCGCCTCGGGCAAGTCACTCAAGGATTCACCGGCTGGCGAGATGGCCGCAATCGGGGAAGGCATCGAGACATGCCTGTCCGTCGCCCTCGCCTGCCCGGAGATGCGTGTGCTGGCAGCCGCCAGCCTCGGGAACATGGCCAGCGTGCAGCTGCCGGAGCAGATCCGCAGCGTGATCCTGCTGGCCGATAACGACGATAACGCCCAGGCGCAGCGTGGCCTGCGCCGGGCCATCGACACCCATCTGGCAGCAGGCCGCGAGGTTCGCGTCGCCCGCTCGCCAAAAGGCAAGGATTTCAATGATGCCATCACCTGACGCCTTGCAGGATGTCCGCGCCGCCGTGCTCTCGGCCGACCGGCAGTTTCAGGTCATTGACGGCGGCAAGCGCGGCGGCGGCGGACCGCCCGAAGGCGATGCCGAGAACGCCAGCTGCCCCGTCACCGCCATCGGCCATCTTGACGGCACCTATTACCTGCTCGACAGCGTGGGCCAGCTGCGCGCGCTCTCTGCCCGCCAGATCGGCAACCGGCATGACCTGGTCGGCCTGTTCGGCGGCAATGATGACTGGCTGCGCGCCCATTACCCCAAAAAGGCCCAGTGCAAGATCAAGGGGCCGGATGGTCAGGACACGACGGAAGAGCGGATCGTGGATTTCCGCATCAACTCGGTCGCGGCCTTCCTCCAGTCCGAATGCACGGCGGCAGGCCTGTTTGGCGATCATATCCTGATCCGTCGCCCCGGCATCTGGGCCGAGCGTGATGGCATGCCGGTGGTGCATTGTGGTGATCAGGTGCTGATCGGTGACCGGCTTGAGCCCGCTGGCACGCGCACGGGCAATCAGATCTGGGCGGCAGCGCCACCAGCTGCCCGCCCTGGCGTACCGTGTGGGCCAGATATCGGGCGCGCGCTGCAGTACCAGCTGCAGGAACTGTGGAACTATCGGTGCGATGGCGGCGCCATCATGGCCATGGGGCTGCTGGGCTGTGCCTATTACGGCGCTGCCATTCCGTGGCGCCCTGCCGGATTCCTGATCGGTGGCGCAGGCTCGGGCAAGTCATCGCTGCTGACCGTGCTGCGCGCGGCATCGCCCATGAACTTCTACACCAATGACACATCCAAGGCCGGCCTGGAGCAGTCGCTCGATGGCCGCGCCATGCCATCCTTCATTGATGAGGCATCCGACCGCGAGGACCAGCGCGGCGCCCGTGCCCTGCTCGATCTCGTGCTCTCGGCGTCGGGCGGTGAAGGAACGCGCGGCAGCCGTGGTGGCGTGGATGGCAAGGCCCGCAAGATCGAGGTGGCCGGCAGCATCATCATGGCCTCGATCTCGCCACCGGACATGAAGGCGCAGCATCTCGGAAGATTCACCATTATTGACCTTGAGCGCCCTGATGAAGGCTCCGACTACAGCACCGAGCACAAGGAACTCAAGGAATGGGCGCAGCAAAATGGCCCGGCGCTCTGGGGCCGTGCGCTGGCAGGATGGACCCGCTACCGCGATGGCCTTGCCATCTTCCGGCGCGCACTGGCGGCCATCGGCTGCGCCCCGCGCGAGATGGATCAGCTTGGCGCGCTGCTGGCAGGCTGGTTCATCCTCACATCCGATGGCCTGCCGACCGAGCAGCAGGCAGCCGCCGGCGTCGAGGCCGTGCGCGACTTCATCCGCGACCGCGAGGACGTGGTGGCGCAGGACGCGCCCATGCAGATGGTCAGCCACCTGCTGTCCACTACCGTCCAGCTCCAGCGCTCGACCGAGCGCAAGAGCATCGGCGAACTGATCGAGCGCATCCTGACCAAAAAGCTCGCGGTCGAGGCCGATGGCCCCGACTTCACGCGCGGCGTTGCAGCCGAGGTGCTGTCACAGCACGGCATCCGCGTCATCCGCGCCGATGAGCCAAAGGACAAGCGCGGGCGTGACGCGCCGCGCCTCGCGCTCGGGAACGGCATCTGGTTTGCCCCCAACAATTCCATGCTCAAGGAACTGTTCAATGGCACGCCATTCGAGGGCAATCGCTGGGTTTACGAGGTCATGCGGCTGGAAAGCGCCAGGCGCAATGCCAAGGCCATGCGTGTCGGCCAGACACCGCCGGCAAAATGTATCTGGGTCTCGGCAGAAGAGCTTGGCTTTGAGGGAGATGATGGTAATGATGACTGACAACGCGCGCCCATTACTGGTTCACGTAACCAGTCGTAACCGGGATGTAACCGGAAAATGCAGCAATAACAGCGTTGTAACCATGTAACCGCTGTAACCGCGTTTTTCCCTTGTATAGGCGTATGGGGAACCCTGCGCCTCTTTGCACCCAAAATATCGGTTACACTGGTTACATAGTTACATATCCTTATAATATACTGATATATAAGGATTAATGATGTAACCGGGCTTGTAACCTCCATGTAACCGGCAGTTTGCCGTCACAGTCGAGGCCAGCATGTCCCCAGTCTCCACATTCCGCCCGCATGGTAACCTGCAGGCATCACATGACCGCCAGCGCGGGTCTGCCGCATCGCGTGGCTATGGCCGCCGCTGGCAGCGCGTGCGTACCCAGTTCCTGCTGGAGCACCCAGTCTGCCAGTGTGACGACCCGGAGTGTCAGCGCCCTGCCACTGAGGTCGACCACATCCAGCCGCATCGTGGCGATTACGACCTGTTCTGGGATGAGGCCAACTGGCAGGCCCTGACCAAGGAATGCCACTCCCGCAAGACGCGCCGTGAAGGCGGCCGCACCTACTGATGGCGGCGGCGATGCACCTGCTGCCCCAGCGTGGCCCACTGGCGTTCTGGCGGCGTCCCTGTGGCGTGCGCCTGTTCCGTCGCTGGGGTGACTGCTCGCGCATCGCCGCTGCCTGCAACGTCACGCCGCAGGCGGTCAGCCAGTGGAAGCTCGTGCCCGCGCACCACGTCGCAACCGTCGCCCGCCTGCTCGGTGTGACGCCTGACCGCATCCGCCCCGATCTCGCACAGAGGAAGCTCATGACCGCCACCAGCATGGACCCACGCGACGCCGCTGCCGCCCAGGCGCAGCGCGATGAACGCCTCGACCGCATGACGGCGGATCTGGAAGCGGCCCGTATCGCTGCCCAGCAGGCGACCGTCCGCGCCCAGTCCGCGCTCACGCGCATGGAAGAAGCGCGCCTCGCGTATGAGCAGGCCCGCAGCGAGCAGCGTGCGCGGCGCTCGGCCATCACCCGTCTGCACCGCCAGATGCGCGAGGCCGGCCTGCCCATCCCCGACCTCGACGCCGATACCACCCCGCCGCGACCATCCAGCGCCGCGTCAGGGGTAGGGGGGGTCAAAACTACAGGGGTCAAAGCCGTAGACCGCACCCCCTCAAAACTCTCACCGCCGCGAAATTCCTGAACTTTTTTTTGGAGACAGCCATGATCCGGGGACGCAAACCCACACCGGACACGATCAATGAAGCGCGGGGAAATCCCGGCAAGCGTGCCCGGAAAACCATTAGTCTTGAGGCTCTGCCGGTTGCTGGCATTGATGCGCCCAAGCACATGCGCGCAAAAGGTCGCAAGTACTGGATCGAGGTCGCAGGATGGCTGGCCGAGAGTCGCATTGTGCGCGTGTCGGATCGCAACGCGCTGGCGCGGTATTGCGAGACGCTGGCCGATTACGTGAAGGTCACCGCCGCACTGGACAAGCAGGGGCACGTCTACACCACCGAAAGCAACCACGGGACCATGCAGCGGATCTCGCCATGGTTCATGGTGCAGGAGCGTCTGACCAAGCGGCTGCAGGATCTGGAAGACCGCTTTGGGCTCGCGCCTGCCTCGCGCCAGCAGATCCTCGCCCGCATGGCTGCCGGCACACAGACCTCCCTGCCGCTGGGAGGGGCGCAAAACAATCAGGACCAGAACGCGGGCACGGGGGCGCAGGATGCGCCAGTCATGTCCAATGACCCGCTCGACTTCTTCAATACCCAGTCCACGCGGCACTGATGAACCAGCAACTGCCCATGCCGCCCATGCCGCGTGGCGGCGAGAAGTTCGGTGCGTGGTGGGATGAAGGGGCTGCCCAGCGCGCCTGTGCCTTCTTCCCTGCCATGCTCCGGCATACGGAAGGCGAGTGGGCAGGTAAGCCCTTCCATCTGCGGGACTGGCAGCGCGATGAGATCGTGCGCCCCCTGTTCGGCTGGAAGCGGCAGGACGGAACGCGGCTCTACCGCTCTGCCTGGATCGAGATCCCGCGCAAGAACGGCAAGACAGAAGTGGCCGCCGGCCTTGCACTGCTCCTGATGTTTGTCGATCAGGAGTTCGGTGGCCAGGGCTATTCTATGGCCGTGGATGAAGACCAGGCCAAGATCGTGTTCAACAAGGCCACTGTCATGGTGTCCATGAATGAGGCCCTGTCGAACCGCCTGGAGCTTCTGAAGAAGTCCATCTTCTGCCCTGCCCTGTCATCCTCGTTCAAGCCGCTCTCATCCGGCCCGCGCGGCAAGCATGGTTTCTCGCCCACCTTCGCCATTGGCGATGAGGTGCATGAATGGCGCGATGGCGAGCTGGCCGATGTCGTGCACAAAGGCACGGCCGCCCGTCGCCAGCCGCTGGAAATCTACATCACCACGGCCGGCATCAACGGCGTGGGCTATGCCTGGGAACAGCACGAACTCGCCATGCAGCTGCTGTCTGGTGATGTGATTGACCCCACCATCCTGCCGGTCATCTTCGCTGCGGGCGAGAATGACGACTGGACCAAGGAAGAGACCTGGCGCAAGGCCAACCCGAATTACGGAATATCGGTCAAGCCCGATTACATGCGCGAGGAAGCCGCCAAGGCTGCCCGCTCCCCGCGTGCCGAGAACGACTTCCGCCGCTTCCATCTCAACCAGTGGACCGAGCAGGTCACCCGCTGGCTGCCGGTTGCCGAATGGAAAGCCTGCGCCGGCAGCATAGGGTGGCAGGATCTTCCTGCCCATGTACGCGGCCGCCGCTGTTTCGGCGGCATTGATCTGTCCCAGGCGCGCGACTGGAGTGCCCTGTGCTGGTGCTTCCCTCCCTTCGATGATCAGCCCGACGGCGATTACATTTTCATCTGGCGCTTCTGGCTGCCCAGGCAGTCCCTGCTGGACCAGCCTGCCGGCCGCCGTTCCCGCTTCCAGTCCTTTGCCGATAGCGGCGCACTGACCCTCCTGCCCGGCGCCATCGTCGACAACGCCTTCATCCGCCAGCAGGTCAATGACGATGCGCAGCTTTTCCAGCCGGAATGGATCGGCATCGATCCCTTCAACACCGGCGACATGCCCAACCGCCTCAAGGATACTGATGGCCTGCCCATCGAATACTTCCGGCAGGGCTTCCTTTCCATGTCGCCTGCCTGCAAGGGCTTCGAGCGCCTGGTCATCGGCAACAAGATGCAGCACGGCGGCAACCCCGTCGCGTCATGGATGGCCCGCAACATCTCCGTCACGTCCGACCCCGCCGGAAACATAAAGCCTGACAAATCGGTCGAGACAGGTGCCTCGGGCAAGATCGACGGCATCGTGGCCGCGATCATGGCCTACGGTGGCGCCACCCTCAAACCTCCTGAAAAGCCCGTTGGTGTCCAGAACATCAACGGTATCCTCGTCATAGGGTGACTGCACATGCCTCCTGCTATCCGCCGCGAGCCAAAACTCTCCTTCCCCGAGCGCAAGCCCGCGCCGGTGAACAAGGATGTCGGCACCACCACCATTCCCAGCCTCGGCATGTTCGCGGCCTTTGGCGGCTACCCCGCCAGCACCGGCACGCCGGTCACCCCGTTTACCGCCCTGCAGGCTTCTGCCGTCTATGCCTGCGTCAACTGCATCTCCCAGGACATCGCCAAGCTGGAGCTGACCATCCGCCGCAAGCTGCCCGGTGGCCGGGGCTATGTGAGCGTCAATGACCATCCGCTCTCGCGCGTGCTGCGCAAGCCCAACTCATGGCAGACAGCCAACCAGTTCTGGCGCTACCTTATCACCTCGCTCAAGCTGCGCGGCAATGGCTATGCCGCCATCATCCGCGATGCAGGCGGCGCGCCCATTGCCCTGATCCCGCTCTCGCCTGACATCACCACGCCCGTCGTGTCCGAAACCGGGCGCGTCTATTACCGCTTTTCCCATCCCGCCATCGGCCAGGGTCAGCTGTGGTATCAGGAGAACATCCTCCACCTGCGCGACACCATGGTCGACGGCGGCTATATCGGCCTCTCTCCCATTGCCTATGCGCAGGATGTCATGGGCGTCGCCATCGCCGCCCAGCGCCATGCCGCCATCCTCTTCCGCCAAGGCAACCAGTCCGGTGGCGTTCTGTCCACCGACAAGCCTCTCTCGCCCGAGGGGGCGGTACAGATCGCCAATGAAGTGGCAGGCCATTACCAGGGCGTCGAGAACTCATCCAAGCCGATGGTCCTGGGTGGCGGCATGAAATACGAGCGCATGACCCTGACCAATGAAGAGGCGCAGTTCCTGGAGTCCCGCCGCTTCTCGGTCGAGGAAATCTGCCGCATCTTCCGCGTGCCACCCCACAAGGCCCAGCACCCTGTCGGCGGCACGTTCTCCGATATCGAGAGCGAGGAGCAGGCCTACATTAACGATACCCTGCAACCCGTCGCCACCGAGGCCGAGCAGGTCGGCACCGACCGCCTGCTGTTTCAGGATGAAGTCGAGGCCGGCCTGCAGCTCTATTTCGATTTCGCCAGCCTCCTGCGCGGCAACATGAAGGCGAGATACGAGGGCTACAGCATCGGCACCCAGACCGGCATCCTGTCGGTCAATGAAGCCCGCGCCAAGGAAGGTCTCGCCCCGATCGAGGGTGGTGACGTGCACCGCTTCCCGCTCAACACCGGCGACATCACGCCACCCTCCCCGCCACCAACAGGCGCGCCTGGCGACACCGCGCCCGAGGCCAAACCCCAGATCACTCCGCCACCAGAGGACAACTGACCATGCGTACCGTCTCCCCCGCACGCTTCGCCAAGATGGCATGGGAATGCCGCAAGCGCGGCAGCACATCCCGCCTGTCCGACCTGCGCGTCGTGCGCTCCTTCATCACCAAGCTCGATGCCCCGCAGGATGCCGGCGAGACCCGCCAGCTGCGCTACACCATCACCACCGATGCCGTGGACCGCATGCAGGATGTCATCTCGGCCGATGGCTGGGATCTGAAATCCTACCTCCAGAACCCCGTCGTGCTCTGGGGCCATGACCATGACCTGGTCATCGGCAAGGCGATCGACATCTCCCGCGCCGGCAACGGCCTGGACGCCACCGTGCAGTTCCAGCCCAGCGACATGCCCATCGTGGGCGGCTGGGCCGATTATGCCTTCCGCTCCGGCATGACCGGCTTCATCCGCGCCACCAGTGTGGGCTTCCGCCCGCTGGAATGGGATTTCACGGAAGATGAGGAACGTGACGGCGACAGCTGGTTCCCCGGCATCGATTTCAAACGGCAGGAACTGACCGAGTTCTCCGTGGTCAGCGTGCCGGCCAACCCCGAGGCCCTGCTCGCGCCTGACGCCACCGTTGCAGGGGCCGGTGGGAAAAGCCTTGAAAATCCCGGCGCACGGCCAGACACGGCCAGTATCGACGTAGCGCGGGCGCACCTGCGTGCTACGCGGGCAAGACGGTTCGCGCTCCCGGCCTGACTTCCCTACGGGTGCGGGCGCGCCCTCAAGAGGACGGAACATGCCCGCACCAATCAATCTCGAATCCCTCAAGGAACTCCGCCGCCAGCGCAAGAAGGCGGCGGATGATTATCGTAATACCGTAGCCCGGCTGGAAGAACGTGCCATCGCCCGCGTCAAGGCCGCCGAGGAAGGCAACCCGGTCGACCCCGAAACCGCCCAGACCGAAGACAAGGCGGATAACGACGCCATCACCGGGCTCCAGCGTACCATTGAAGACCTCGACACCCGCATCGGCCGGGTGGAGGAAGTCCTCAACCTCGACGCCGCAAATACAGCTGACCCCGAAGGCCCCGAGGGGCAGCAGGAAATGGGCATGAGCCAGAACCTCCAGCGCACCATCATCGGCGTGCCCTTCAAGCAGAAGATGGAAACCGGCAGCCAGTTCATCCATTACATGCTCGCCGTGGGCCACGCCAAGAAATACGGTTTCCAGAACGCACTCAAATACGCCAAGGAAGGCCTGGGCAATACCGATGTCGAGCGCGCCCTTGCCGCTGGCGGCCAGACCACCGGCGGCGCGCTCGTGCCACAGCAGTTCGTGGCCGACCTGATCGAACTGCTGCGCGCCGCCACCGTCGTGCGCCGCGCCGGCGCCCGCACCATCGACATGGCTACCGGCAACCTGACCATGCCCCGCCTGGCGGGCGGCGCCACGTCCGGCTACCAGGACGAACTGGACGATATCGGCGTCAGCCAGGAAACCTTCGATGACGTGCAGTTCAATGCCAAGAAACTGACCACGATTGTCCCGGTATCGAATGACCTTATCCGCCGCGCGGCCATGTCGGTGGACCAGATCGTGCGTGATGACCTGATCGCCTCGGCTACCCGACGCGAGGATCTGGCATTCCTGCTCGGTGCGGGCACGCTCAAAGACCCGATCGGCATTCTCAACATGGGCGGTGCTGTCGTCGCAGGCGGGGCTGCGACCCTGACCGGCGCAATCAATACGCTCCAGTCATGTGAACTGACCCTGAAAAACGGTAACAGCCGCATGATCGCGCCGGCATGGATATTCCATCCCGCAGTTGAAGCCTTCCTCAAGGGCCTGACCAACGAGGTCGGCGGGTATTTCTTCCGTGATGAAATGAACACGGGGAAGTTGTCCGGCTACGATTACTACACCACCACCCAGCTGCCCACGAACCTCCAGACTGATGGCAAGGGAAGCTACATCTTCTTTGTCGACATGGCCGATATCCTGATCGGCGACGCCTACACGGCCGATATCGAGGTCTCGTATGAGGGTGCCTACAAGGGCACTGATGGCGAGATGGTCTCTGCTTTCCAGCGTGACCAGACGATTTTCCGCATCATCCGCGAACACGACATCCAGACCCGGCATCAGCAGTCCATCGCCGTGGCGGACGTGGATGGGTGGATGCCTGGCGGCTGGACCGGCATGTCTGCTGGCGCGCCCTACACGACCCAGCCACTCAACACGTCCGGCTCGGCAGCGCAGAGCGCCAACCCGACCAGTGGCACAACCACGTCATCCGGCAGCACGACATCGTCTGGCACAACGGGCAGCTAAGGCTGCCCATCACCCATTTCCATTCCTGACAGGAACATCAGACCATGCAGCATTTCCGCCGTGCCACAACTGTTGCCCTAAAAGACGCAGACCCCGGAGAAGCCGTGCGCCTCACTCGCTGGTGGCGGGGTTACCAGAAAGGGCAGGTTGCCCGGTTCAATACGATCACATCCACCCAGCTCAAGGCGAAGGGCTGGGCCATCCCTTACAAGCCCACAAAGGAAGAGAAGGAAGACGACGAACGTCGCGTCCAGATCCAGACCGATGGCATCATGCAGGATCGCCGCCTGCGGGCATCCGTCATCCAGGGCCTGGCTGAACCCACCAGCCCCAAGCGCACCCGCGCCTGATGCCCACCACTCTTGTCCTGCGGGTCAAGACGCCGCCGCAACGCAAGGCCATATCGCTTGGCTTTGCGAAGCGGCATCTGCGTATCGACCACGATGATGATGATGACCTGCTGCGCACCTACATCAGGGCCGCAACATCATGGGTGGAGAAGTTCACCGGTCGCGCCCTCATCACCACAGAATACACCATGGCAGTCGGCGACCAGCCCATCGCCAACGCATGGCCCATGACGCCCTCGCCCCTGCTGGTCCTGCCGCTGGCCTATTCGTGGCCGCCCATGCACCCGCGTCCCTACCGGCTGCTGCGCGCCCCGTTCCAGACCTTCGGCGGCATACAGGTCATCGACCCGGAAGGTGCGACCGATACCCTCTCTCCCACCGATTACTGGCTCGATGCCGCATCCGAACCCGCCCGGTTTTCCATGACCGGGTCGTTCGGTCTGCTGCGTGGCCGCCACCTGCTGGTCACCTTCACGGCAGGATACGGCGATACGCACAAGCAGATCCCTGCTGACATCAGGCTCGCCATCGCCATGCTCACCGCCTACATCTACGAGAACCGGGGCGACATGAGCATGGAGGCCATGCCCGACTGGGCCGAGGCCATGCTCTTTAACTATCGCCTGGTGTGGTTCGGTGCCTGAAGACGAACGCATCCGCGTGGGGCGCCTGCGCTGGCCGGTGCTCATCGCACGCCGCAACCAGATGCCCGACCAGACCGGTGCCGGCATCGTCACCGCGTTCCAGGGCATGGCCAAGACCCGCGCCGATGTGCAGGCCGTGGGCGCCATGACCTACTGGGGCACCATGCAGACCGACAGCCCCGCCATCACCCATCGCATCTTCATGCGCTGGGCTGATGCCATCCCGAACACCCACGCCATTTTCCGCACCACACGCCGCAATGACGGCTCGCTTAGGTGGGAACAGTTCCGCGTGCGCCGCTGGAAGGAACTCGGCGGCCGCAAGCGCTTCGTGTGCATCGAATGCGAGCTGGAACAGCAGGGAACGGATGAACAGATCGATGCCACGCAATAGCAATATCCAGATCCAGATTTCCGCCTACGCTCCCGTTTTCTCCAAAAAGCTGCTCCGCAAGAACCTGCGCACCGCAGGGCAGGAAGTGGCTGCCGCCGCCCGGCGCAACATCCGCTCCACCATAGGCGGCGGCCGCATCTACTACGGCGCCGGCGGCTCCATCAAATACCGTGGCGGCGCCAACCCCGGCAAATACCGCGCATCGGCACCCGGCCAGTCACCCGTCAACGTCACCGGCACGCTCGCCCGCTCCATCAAGGCACGCCTGCTCAAGGGCAAGAACCGCGATGTCGAGGCCATTACCGACAGCGCTTTCTACGCCAAGTTTCTGGAAGTCGGGGCAAAGGGCGGCAAGCCCGGTGGCCGCAACAAGCGCAGCCGCAGCCAGCTCTATGTCTCCAGCCAGCGCGTGCTGGCCCCGCGCCAGTTCCTGTCCAGGGCACTGGCCGAGCGCGCCAGCTCCATCGAGCGCCGCATGGCCGATGCCGCGGTAAAGGACATCGTCATGGAGCGCGTCAGGACATGAACATCGACGCCGTCATCATGCAGATCCGCGCCTGCTCGACTTTCCTCGCGCGTGACGCCAATGGCGAGACCTGTGTTGCCGGTGCAGCCGAGCTGGCGCAGGTGGTCGACAAGGCATGGCTCAAACGGCCCGCCGCCTACGTCATCCCGCTCGATGATGCCGCTGGCGACAATATCTCGCTTAACGGCCTCGACCAGGACGTGACCGAGACCATCGGCATCGTCGTCGACATGCCCAACCGCACCGACCAGCGCGGGCAGCACGCATCCTCGCTCGTCGACCTCGCCCGTGCCGACCTGTTCCGGTGCATCCTCAACTGGCGGCCCGATTGGGCGACCGGTGCAAGCAAAGGCTTTTCCTATGCCGGCGGCCACCTGGTGCACATGGATCGAGAGCGGTTGCACTGGCAGTTCGATTTCTCCTTGAAAATCCTCATTACCGATGAAGACGGCTGGCAGCCCCCGGCTGATCCCATCATAGGGATAGAGGCAACATTGACTGATCCCGAGAGCGGCGACGACACCCCGTTCGGCTTCACGCTCGGTTCGCCTGGAGGCAACACATGAAAATCTACCCGGTCGAGGGCCGGACGGTCAGAGACCCCCGCACCCGCGCGCCCGTTCCCGCAAAAGGGCTCACCGTATCGGATTACGATCCGTTCTGGGCACGCCGCCTGCGTGATGGCGATGTCACGAAAACCGCACCACAGGCCGAGGCCAAGCCGGTCGAGGCTCCTGCCGCCCAGCCTGAAACCACGGCCGAGGCCCCCGCGCAGGAGAGCAAGTCGTGAGCATCACCTATCCGAACTACCAGACCACGAACCGCGTCCCCGGCGTGTTCGCGGATATTGACCCGACCTTCGCCAATGATGCCAGCACCACCCTGCGCTCGCTCATCATCGGCCAGCGCCTCAAGGCTGGCAGCGCGCCTGCCGGCACGCCGGTCATCATCCCCAGCCCGTCGGTTGCCGTCTCCATGTTCGGCGCCGGTTCGCAGGCTGCCATCATGGTCTCGCACTATCGCAACATCGATACGTTCGGCGAGCTGTGGGTGCTGCCACTGGATGATGATGCCGCAGCCATTCCCGCCAAGGGCGCGATCGCGCTCTCGGGCACGCCCACCGGTTCCGGCACGATCGTGTTCGAGATCGATGGTGCCCTGGTGCCCGTCGTCTATAACGCAGGCGATGCCCCGGCCGATATCGTAGCACGCATCCCCGTCGCCATGGCGCAGGTGGCGAACATCCCCGTGGCCGCCGGTGATATCACCGATGCCTCCCTGCCGCTCACGGCCCTGAACGCGGGCGAGTGCGGCAACGACATCCTGCTCGGCACGTCCGATACCTCATCGGATTACACGTCCGATGGCATCACCATCACTTTCACCCAGCTCACGGGTGGCAGCGAGAACCCCTCGGCAGCGCTCACGCCTGCGCTGGCAAACCTTGGCGACCGCACCTTCGACTTCGTGGCCTGCGGCTATACCGACGCCACCAGCCTGGCCGCCATGGAGGAGTTCTGGAACGACCAGACCGGTCGCTGGTCATGGCTCCAGATGCTGTTCGGCCACGTCTACAATGCGCGCCGTGGCACGCTGGGCGAGATCACCACCTTTGCCGCCACGGTCAATGACCAGCATCACAGCATCATGCCCATTGCCGACAGCCCGCATTCGCCCATCCGCTGGGCAGCCGAGATCGCGGCAGGCGTGGCGAACAAGGCGCGCAATGATCCTGGGCTGCCGCTGACCCAGATCGCGCTCACGGTCATGCCCCCGTCCCTACCCAGCCGCTGGACATTCTCCGAGCAGAACAGCCTTCTGTATGAGGGCATGTCCACCTTCTCGGTCGGCGATGACGATACCGTCTACATCCTGCGCATGGTCACCACCTATCAGGAAGATGCCTCGGGCATGGCCGATGACGCCTATCTCGATGCCGAGACCATGAACCAGCTGGCATATGTCATCCGCGACCTGCGCGCATTCCAGGCCCCCTACCTGACCAAGAAGCTGGTGTCAGACACAACGCGCATCGCCGCCGGATCTGATGCGATCAGCGCCTCGGTGGTCAAGCAGGCCCTGATCAGCCGCTATGCCACGCTGGAGACGGCAGGCTACGTGCAGAACAGCGCCAATTTCGCAGCAGGCATCCTCGTGCAGAACGCAGGCGGCGGCCAGCTGCGCGAGCTGCTGCCGGTCGATGTCGTCAATCAGGTGCGTGACATCCCCATGCTGATCCAGTTCCGCAAAAGCTGAAAGAGCTAGACAATGGCAAATATGCGCCGCGCAGGTGTCGCGGAAGGATTTATCAACGGTGTGTCCTACGACATTACCGAAACCCGCTACAGCCCCACCAAATGGGTGCGCGAAACCCTCAAGGGCCAGAACGGCATTCATGGCTATTCCGAAATGCCGCAGCAGGCCCGCATTGTCCTGTCCATACGTGATGCGGGCGGCATGACGGTGGGCGATTTCAGCGAGATGGTGGACGAGGAAGTCCAGCTCGTCCTTGCCAACGGCAAGACTGTTGGCGGTTCGGGCATGTGGTGCACGGAAGCGATCGAGGTCAACACCGTCGAAGCCACCATGGAAGTCACCTTTGAAGGCGTGAGCGTTACGGAGACCACAACATCATGACCAAGCACCCCGCACCCCCTGAACCGGTAAAGACCATCGAACTGCCGGAGCCGGTCACAAGCCGCTCCGGCGCCACCTATACCGAACTGAACCTGTCTGAGCCCACCGGTGGCCAGGTGCTCAATGCCGAAAAGCACCTCAAGGGCGCCACCATCGGCCCGGCAGACCTGCGCATGTATTCGCTCACGCTGGTCTCACAGAATGCGGGCATCCCGTTCAGCGATGTGCGCGACCTGTTCCCCATCAGCGTCATCAATGAAGCAACCCGATACCTCCAATCTTTCATAGAAGCTGGCCAGGAGACTGGCGAGAACTGACCGTCTTCCTGTCACGGCGGCTCGGCTGGTCAGCACAGGAATCACAATCCCTGACGCCCACGGAGATGGTGTGGTGGCTGGAGGAAATCAAAAGACAGACTGAAAGCGAGCGCGAATAATGGCTGGCGGATTTACCATCACCATCTCCGCTGTCGACAAGGCCAGCGCGAGGATGAACGACATCACCAAGCGCATCAACGCCATGAACGCCCCCGTCAGGAAATTCCGGGGGGCGTTTGGCCGTTTCATGGATGCCACTGGCGTGCGCCGCGTGGCCGGTGCCTTCCGCGACTGGTCGCGTGCCGGCCTGCAGGTGGCAGGCTCCCTGCTCAAGATCGTCGAGCCTATGGGCATCCTCACGGGGGCTGCCTCCCTAGCCGGGCTGTACAAGCTCACCACGGCCTGGGCGCAGTTCGGCACAAGGCTGGGCTTCGACGCCCAGCGCATCGGCATCATGCCCCAGAAATTGCAGGCCCTCCAGGGCGCTGCCGAGGAAGCCGGGGCATCCGCAGGCTCCATGACTACGGGCCTGCGCTCACTGCACGACAACATGGTCGACGCCATCGGCGGCCGTAATAACGAAGCCCTGCTGTATTTCCGGCAGCTGCGGATCAATATCGGCAGCATGCGTGGCGGTGTGCGCAGCGTCACGGATGTGCTGCCCGAACTGGCGGACAAGATCGCCCGCATCCGCGAACCGACATTGCAGGCCCGTGTTGCCACCCAGCTGCTCGGCGCAGCGGGCGAAGAACTGCTCCCCTATCTCCGTCGCGGCTCCAAAGGCATGCAGCAGCTGGAGGCGGATTCCCGCTACCTGGGCGTAACCAACCAGAAAGGCGTGCAGGCCGCCTATGATCTGCAGCTGGCCCAGACGCGCCTAGGCATGGCGACCCGTGGCCTTGCCTATTCCATTGCCGAACAGGCAGGCCCCGGTCTCAAGTCGCTGCTCGACTGGTTCACCAACCTTATCGCCAAGAACCGCGAGGCAATAGCAGCCCGCATCGGGCAGGCCGTGCAGACCTTCGCCAAATGGCTCATGTCCATAAACTGGCAACAGGTCGGCGACGAAATCGGCCAGATTGCCGATGATGCCCAGGATGTTGCCAAAAGCCTCGGCGGCTGGAAGGAAACCGCCAAGGATGTCGGCAAGGTCATTATGGCGTTGCTGATCACAAGGGTCATGTTTGGTCTGGGCATGATGATGGCCCGCATCGTGCAGGTGACCGCAGCGATCAAGGCCATGCGTGCTGCCAGTAGCGCGGCAGATCTGGCAGATGCCGCAGGCGCTGCCGCATCTGGTGGCGGAAGTGCTGCTGCTGCAGCAGCGGCAGGCGGCACCGGCATCCTGTCGCGCCTCGGCCGCTATGGCCGCACCGGACTGCGCTGGGGTGGCCGCGCCCTGGGCGGCGTGGCCATGGCAGGGCTGGCCTATGATATATGGAACAACGTTTTTACCGGCGGCGATCATCTGGCCAGTAACGATACGACCATTCATGGCAGCACGCTGAATAAGGACATTGCGGCTCAGGCACGTCTGGCCGCTGCAAAATATGGCCTCGATCCTGACCGCTTTACCAGCCTGCTCCAGACAGAGGGAGGTGGCTACGACCGCGTATCGCCCGCTGGCGCATTCGGGCCTGCCCAGCTCATGCCGAAAACGGCTGCCGGCCTGGGACTGCCTGACGATATCCACGCGCCTGGTTACAGCTGGCAGGGCAATCTGGACGGGGGCGCACGCTATTTCAGGCAGATGCTTGACCTTTTCCACGGCAACTACAATGCCGCTGAAGCGGCCTATAATGCTGGCCCCTTCAATGCGGGCGTGAAGCGATACGCCGCCACGGGCGACCCGTCAGGCCTGCCGGATGAAACGCAGAATTACGTCCAGTCCATCAACGCCCTGACCAGTTCCGCCAGGCGCATGAATGGCAGCGCCAAAAGCGATGGGAGTGCACAGGGCAGTAGCTGGAACGACTTCTCCCGCCGCATGACCATTGACCTGCGCGTGCATAACGATGGCCATCCCCAGGGCGCACGCGTCAGCGTCAAAGGCGCACGCATGGCCGGCGGCGGCCCAGCGCCCAAAATATCCACAGCAATGCCAACCGAGACAATGTAATGTCCGTAATCGACCTGTTCATTCCTGCGATCTGGCGCGGCGTTCCCTTCCTTGTGCGTGACGGCGGCGTCACTGGCGGCCGCAGGGCTGCCGTTCACCAATATCCCTACCGCGATGATCCCTGGATCGAGGACATGGGCCGCGCGCCGCGTGTCCTGACACTGTCCGGGCGCCTGGTCGGTGATGATGTCTACCTCCAGCGCGCCGCCCTTCTGGCCGCATGCGAGCTTGAAGGGCCCGGGCTGCTCATCCATCCCTCGCTCGGCCCGGTGCAATGTAGCCTGGTCGAGCCCATCACCCTGCGCGACAGCGGCATGGCCCAGCGCGAGGTGCAGTTCGAAATGGTGCTGATGCAGGCGGGATCGCGCCTGTATCCCAACCTGCTCATCAACACCCAGAGCGCGATCCTTGTGGCCGTGGCAGGGGCCGTTATTGCCGTGGCGGACATACTCGCCACTCAGCTCTCCAGCATCTCGTCCGCAGCGCCCTGCATCGGCCTTGGCGCCCAGAACGTGGCGAGTGCCTGGGGTGCAGGTGCCAGCGCGGCAGGCCGCGATCCGGGTGCCATCGCCAATGAAACCTCGGGCCTGACCAGCTATAACGGGCGCTATGCCGGGGGCAGTCTCGCCACGCCGGCACCGGCAGGCGCCACTGTTGCCAGCCAGCGCGCAGCCGTGGTCACCTCCCGCACCGCGATCGATGCAGCCGTGGGCAGCCTGTCCACCGCTGCCCTGTCCGTCGTGTCAGATCCCGCCACATGCGCCACGGCAGCCCGCAGCGTTGTCACCGCCATCCGCTCGGCCACGATCAGCCCGGTGGACCAGATGCGTGTGCTCTCCACGCTGGCCGGCTACACGCCCACGGTTATGAACACCACGGCCCCGATCGGTGCTGATGTCGCGCTGGTGCGTACCGCGCTGGGCGCAGCCCTGCGCCTGTCCGCCATCATCGGCCTGGCCGAGGCGATCGAGGCTGCCCAGCCCGACAGCGCGGAACAGGCGCAGGCCATGCTGGTCATGATCATCAACCTGATCGATACGGAAATCATCGCGGCGGCCGACAGCGCAAACAGCATGGCCTACAGCGCATTGCGCGACCTGCGTACCACCGTGGTGCAGGATCTGAGCGAGCGCGGCGCCCAGCTGGGCCATATCGAAACCTTTAGCTTCAACGCCTGCATGCCGGCCATCGCGCTGGCCTGGCGTCTTTACCGCGACCCGACCCGTACCCGCGACCTGATCGCCCGCGCATCGTGCGCCCATCCCCTGTTCATGCCCATGCAGTTCGAGGCCCTCGACCAATGAACCTCATCAACGCCCTGGCAGGCGGCGACCTGCCCGACATCAACACCGAAGTCAGCCTCACCATCGGCAACCAGAAATGGCAGGGCTGGCAGGAAATCCGCATCACCCGAGGGGCCGAGCGCTGCCCGTCAGATTTCGATATCGGCCTGACCGAGAAATACCTCGACACCAGCAAGATCGACATCCGCCCCGGCGATGCCTGCAAGCTCTCCATCGGCGACGTGAAGGTGATCGATGGCTATGTCGACGTGTATGAAATCAGCGTTGGCCAGGACCATCAGGTCCGCATTGTCGGGCGCTCGCGCTGTTCCGACCTGGTCGATACCCACGCCGTTGTTCCAGGTGGCCAGCTGGGCAACTGTGATCTGGTGCAGCTGGCCAGGCAGCTCTGTGCGCCCTACGGGATCGATGTGGTGACAAAAAACATCACGCTCCCGTCTACAGCCGGTGACCGCATCATCCAGTTCTTTAACGTAAATCTCGGCGAGACCCCCTATCAGCTGATCGAGGAATGTGCCCGCTATATGGCGGTCATGGTCTATGATGATGCCGACGGCAATCTCGTCCTGTCCTCTGTCGGCACAGACCAGCATGCCAGCGGCTTTGCCGAGGGTGTGAATGTGATGGAAGCCGGCGTCTCCTTCCGCATGGATGAACGCTTCAGTACCTATCTGCCCGTGCTGTTCAGCGTGCAGAACTTCAACGATTTCGATAACCCTAATGCAGGGAACGAGTTCACCCCGGTGCTCGACCCTGGCGTGCCCCGCTATCGGCCTTTCTTTGTCATCAGTGAGCAGAGCTATAATGGCCAGTTCCTCGCCGAGCTACGGGCGAAATGGGAACTCCAGCGCCGGCGGGGCCGCTCGCAGTCCGTGCGGCTTTCCTGTGATTCATGGCATGACAAGAACGGTAAGCTCTGGACACCGAATACCCTCGCCCCCGTGCATCTGCCCAGCCTCAAGCTGCCCGGCAAGACATGGCTGATCACGGATGTCACCTTCTCCAAGAGTGCCGAGACAGGCACCACGGCCGAATTGAACCTGATGCCACCAGAGGGCATGTCGGTCGAGCCTGCTGTCCAGACCCCGTTTGACTGGCAGGTTGATCAGGCCCTGCAGGAAGCCGGCGGGGAACAGGCCTGATGCGTCATCTTCTCTCGCGCCTGTTCGGTATAGGCCGCACCTCGTCCGCACCAAACGACAGCGGCAATGTCCAGTTGGTGCAGGTCGGCCTCAATGAATATGAAACGCTTGATGGGCGGCAGGTCATCATAGCCTATGGCCTGATCAGCTGCCCGCCAGTAGGGGCGGATGTCGTACTGACCTGCACTGGTGGCAAACGCACCGACAGCATTGTCACGGGCCACAACCATCAGGCCTATCGCTACAAAGGCGCGAAACCGGGTGAATCCGGCATCGCCAATATGGTCAACGGCAGCCTGATCCTGTGCAGGGAAAACGGGGATGTCTACATCAAGCCCGCATCCGGCAACGTTATCGTGGATGGCGGCACCGTCACGGCAGATGACTTCATCACCACGGGAGGAATCAAGCTCTCCGACCACGTCCATGGCGGTGTACAGGCCGGCTCCGCCAATACGGGTAAGCCCCAGTCATGACCGATATCCGCCTTGTCTATGACAATACGCGCATGGAATGCGACTGGGTCATCACCAATGGCGACCTCGACACGGATGCGGATCTGGAGACCGCGGTCCTGTTCAGCTTGTTCACCGATGCGCCTGCCCCCAGCGGCACTGTCATCCCCGACGGCACGAACGACCTGCGGGGCTGCTGGATCGATGGGATGGAAAGCTTCCAGATGGGCTCCCTGCTCTGGACGATCGAGGGCGCGAAAAAGTCTGGTAATGGCCTGCTCACCCATGCCCGCACCATATGCGAGCAGGCCCTGCAATGGATGATCGATGCCGGCATCGTGGGTGCCATCACGGTGCGGACATCGTGGCTGAACGCCAATTCCTTGAATATCCGCATCCAGCTGACAAAGCCCGATGGCAGCCCCCTGTCCTTCCAGTATGCGTGGGCGTGGAGGGACACCACGCGCAATGCCCTATCAACAGCCAACCCTTTCTGACCTGCAGGCGCAGGGCCTCAATGATATTGTTGCAACCAATATCACGCAGGGCCGCGCACTTTTTCCGCGCTCGGTCCTGCGCGCCCTGACCTGGTGCTTCGCCAACCTGACATGGGGCAATTATGATTTTCTTGCCTCATGCTACCGGCAGGCCGTCCCGTTCACCGCAACGGATGAAGCGCTCGATGGCTGGGGCGCCATGCGCGAGATCCTGCGCAAGGATGCAACAGCCGCCACCGGCACCGTTCAGTTCACCGGCGCAACCCCACAAAAGCCGCTGCCCATGGGCACCGTCATCATGCGGGCGGATGGGCTGGACTACATCACCACAGCGGATGCCGCGGCTGATGCTACCGGCACCCTGTCCGCTCCCGTCACCTGCCAGACCACCGGTGCGACCGGGAACTGTGATGCCGGCATCGCCTTCAGCCTGCTCACGGCTATCTCCGGTCTGCCAGCGCAGGGCGTCGCCCTGGCGGCGTTTACCGGTGGCGCCGATATGGAAACCGACAGCGAATACCGCACCCGCGTGCTCGCAGCCTACGCCTCGCGCGCGGGTGGCGGCCGGCAGGACGATTACGTGGAATGGGCCGAGGATGTAGCCGGCGTCACCCGCGCGTGGTGCAATCCCAACGGCTTCGGCCCCGGCACCGTCGTGGTGTATTTCATGATGGATGATGCCGAGGCGGCCAACGGTGGATACCCGCAGGGCACCGATGGCGGCGCTGCCGATGAAACACGGTATGCACCTGCCACGGGCGACCAGCTTACGGTGGCCGATGCCATCTATCCCCAGCGCCCCGCCACGGCGCTGGTCATCGCCTGTGCGCCAACGCCCTGCCCGATCGATGTCACGGTCAGGAACCTCTCGCCCAACACGACTGCCCAGATCACAGCCATGGAAACCGCCCTGGCCGATCTGTTCTACCGCGAAGGTACGCCTCTGGGCATGACGCTGGCCCAGAGCGATATCGAGGATGCCCTGCTTTCTACAGGCGCATCCTTTACCATGGTCTCGCCCGCCGGGCCGACCGATATCCCGGTCGGCAGCCTGCCATCCGTTGGCGCTGTGGTGCCAGCCTGATGGCTATTCCCTCCTACTCGGCCGATCAGCTGCTGGCCGCGTTCAAGCGCACGCTCTACCGGGGCCGCGCCTGGCCACGCGGTACCGACACGGTCATGCATGTCACGCTCTCCGGCTTCATGCCCGCGCCTGCCCGCTTCATCGCGGCCGCGCGCAACCTTGTGCCTGATGTCTTTCCTTCGACCACCACCAGCGTATTGCCGGAATGGGAAGCTTCCCTCGGCCTGCCCGATCCCTGCGCGGGCGAGAGCCCCACCATCGAGGAGCGCCGCGCCCAGGTCGTAGCGCGCCTGACCGATAGTGGTGGCGCATCGATCCCTTATTACGTCCAGTTCGCCAAGACGCTGGGTTACAACATCACCATTACCGAGTTCGCGGCTGCCCGTGCCGGTGCCCTGCGTGCAGGCCAGCCCTGCTGCGGCACGGCCTGGGCCTATGCGTGGCAGGTCAATGCGCTACAAACCACCGTCACCCGCTTCGCGGCCGGCCAGTCCTATGCGGGCGATGCGCTGGCCAACTGGGGCAATGCCGTCCTGGAGTGCGAGATCCGCGCCCGCGTGCAGGCCCACACCATTGTCATGTTTGCATACGGATAATTCATCATGGTCTATCGCATAGACGACCCGACTGCCGCGTCGTCACCGCCCGCAGTCCCATCAGCATCCGGCCTCACGCCGGGCTATTTCACCAATGGCAATCCGTCCGCCTCGCTCCCCGCCACGCTGGTGCCCGACTGGTGGCTCAACATGGTGCAGGGAGAACTGGAGGCGGCTGTCAAAGGCGGCGGCCTGACGCCCGACAAGACCAATAACGGTCAGCTACTGCTCGCCATCCAGGCCCTTGCTAAAGGGGCCGCCTCGGGCGCCGTGCTCGGCTCTCCCGGCGTGCTGGCCACGGGCGATGTGGCGGGTGGCGTGCTCTACTATTCCGCAGCCCTCAAGGGGCCTGCCTTCACCTACGGCACCACCACGGTCGGCCTGCTGACCACGACGGCGCTGGACGGCTACGTGACCACCGGCGCCCTGACCACGGCGCTGGCGGGCTATCTCTCGCTGGGCGGCGGCAACGTCACCGGCGATATGGACTGGGGCAGCAAGACCGCTGCGGGCACGGTGACGCACCGGTTCTGGTCGGCAGGGCCACCTGCCACGGGTGATGCCACGCCTGACGCGACCCTGACCGTAACGGGCGGCACGCCGGGCACGGCCAACCAGGGCACGTTCCGGCTCTCCACCGGCACATTCGACCTGAGCGGGTCGGGCAAGGTTCTGGTGCCTGACGTGGTGGATTTCACCACGCAGGAAGCCCTGAGCGCGAAGGTGGCCGAGGCGCGCTACATCGGGTCGGTGCTGGCGGCAGGCTCCACGGATGTCCGCGTCACAGACATTCAGGTAGGGAGCGACGGTAGCCTCAGTGTAACCGGAAGCGATGGGAATACATATGACTACGTCCAGTCCTCAATAATACAGTCAGGTGCTGTTTTTATTGAGAGGACGGGTAAGCTTATAAAGCAGGTATTCACGGTCACGTTGCCGAAAGGCCAAGGTTCCAGCAGTCTCGTCGTCACATTGCCGGTGGCGCTCTCGACGGCGATCATATCCGGCACAGGGAATGCGCTGAATGGAACTAATGGCAAGGTCATCCTTGTTCCTGCCGTGAACATACTCTCCGTAGAAGGCTCAATCAGTCAGGTTGAAGTTTTTGCGGATAATCTGGCGAGCCAGGCATGGTCAGAAACTGTGGATGTCCAGGTTACTGTCGAGGGATATTGATATGTCATGGAAAGAAGTATTTTCGAGCAGCCGTTACTGGGCCGTTTATAATCCCGCAGTTGCTGCCCCATCTCCTGTTCTCGCATGGGTTGATTTATCCCTGATGCCGGATGATGTGAAACCATCCTGGTGGACGTCCGATCTGTCGCAGATAGCGCTCACGGCAGCGCAATGGACAGCGCGGCAGACGACAGGACAGGGCATTCAGAACGGCGCAATCGTTGCCTATACGCCGCCCGCTGCTGTCGTGCCGCTGAAGACGCAGGCCACCAGTGCGCAGGCGTGGATACAACAGCAGGCCAATCTCGCCGCCGCGATGGGCGCGACCTTCACCGCTGACATGAAGGCCTATGTGCTGGCGATCAACGCGATCGCCAGCGGCACCGACACCACCAGCACCACCCTGCCTGCCCAGCCCACGGATGTGATGACGGCCACCACGACCACAGGAGCAACGACATGACCCCGCGCGGCATCCGCAACAACAACCCCGGCAACCTGAACTTTGCCCACCAGCCCGGCGCGCACCTTGAAACCGGCGTGTCCGAGCCACGATTTGCGGCCTTCCCGACCATGGCGGACGGCATACAGGCGCTCCGGGCGCAGCTTCTGCGCTACGGGCAGCGCGGCCTGACCACGGTGGCCAGCATCATCTCGGTCTATGCGCCCTCCACCGAAAACGAGACCACCGCCTACATCACCACGCTGTGCCGCCACATGGGCGTGCAGGCCGATACCGTGCTGGACCTGAACGACCCGGCCACGATGGCGGCCCTGATCGGCGGCATCACGACCATCGAGAACGGCCCCGGCCATCTCACGACCGCGCAGATTGACCAGGCGCTCGGCATTACGCCAGCGGTCAGCAACGGGGCATTATCGTGACCAGCGCGTGGATCGCCAGTCGCGCCCGCACGATCCCGTTCCACTTACCGGGTGACTGCGCGCTGCGAGGCGTCTCGGTCAGGCCATTCCCGCGCGCCTGGCCCGACAAGGCAGCAGATGACGCGCTCGATTATAGCGTGGATTACACCGCCTGGCTTGCGGACTGTAACGACACGATCAGCAAGATCGCGGTTGACGATGTATCGGTTGCTCCGGCCACAGGCCTCTCGATTGAATGGGCCGTGTTCGTCAACGGTATTGTCACCCTCGGCCTGTCTGGTGGTGTTGCCACTCTGCGCTACAAGGTCCGCATCGCCCTCACCACGGCGCAGGGTCGCACCATTGCCGGCATCTTCACGCTGCCCATTTCCAATATCGCGCCAGCTGTCGCGCCCGGCGATCTGACTGCGCCTGCCCTGACCTTCCCCGCCGGAACAATTACCATAAACGGCACCCCGAATACCTGATGCCTTGAATAACGGCGCGCCTGGCAGTTCGCTCTGTACGGGCATGCCGCCCATCTGCCATCCCTGATGCTCGTAATCTGATCGTGCACAAGGGACTGCCCTATGGAAATGTCACCTCCTGAACCGCCGGGGCAGGAACAGCAGATCAGTCTTCTTTCGCTGGATCGAAGGATGACTGTGATGGAAACAAAATTCGACCTCGACCGGGAAAGCCGCACCAAGTTCGAGCATGGTGTGGCGGCCCAGCTCACCACGTTGAACAACAACCTGTCGAGCATGCGGGATGAGAACACCCTGAAGAAAGGGACCATCCGGGGCATCGTTCTGGTGTTTGGCTTCTTCGGGTCCAGCGCTGGCGCAGGCCTGATCATGCTGCTCAAGCACCTGGCGGCAGGTGCTTCATGATCATGACGGTTGTCACCGGTCTGGATGTCGGGCAGCTCAAATATGACATTGTTCAGCCCACCCTCACAGACATCCGGCTGGATGGATCGGCTGCTGTCAATCTCATGACTGGTATCGCGCTGGCCGAAAGCCGGAGTGCCTATCTGCGCCAGCTCAATGGGCCGGCGTTGGGACTGTGGGCAATGGAACCGGCTGCGGAAGCGGACTGCTGGGCCTGCCTCAATACTCCGGAGCAGGCCCAGCTTGCGGGCCGTATACGCGCGCTGATGTCGCCCGATCCCAGCTTCATGCAACTGGTTTCCAATCTGCGCTATGCCTGCGCCATGGCGCGCGTGCGGGTGCTCCGCGCGGATGCTCCGTTGCCAAACGCTGCCGATGCGGCCGCGCTCTCTGCCTACCACAAGCAGTTTTACAACTCCGCCCTGGGCGCCGCGAACGCCGGGGCCAACCGCGTCCTGTTCCAGGCCGCGATCGATGCAACGTGAAGGATCGCCCCATGAACCCCAAATCGGCATCCGCATGGCTGCGGCAGCCCTCCACCCTGTTTTTCTTTGCCATCGTGGCTGGCACCGTTGTCGCCACCTGGTTCAATGTCATTCCGCAGGGTGCGGCCGTGGCGCTGCTGGCTGCATCCGTGCCGCTCCTGCTCAATGACACCACATCCGACACGGCCGCGAATCCGGCCCTGGTCGCGGTGGTAAGCGCGCTGGCCACGCACAGGGATGTCGGGCCGGCTGCCATGCAGGTCATCCGCGCTACGGCCCCGCACCTGCTGACCGATGGCACGCTGGCATTGCCCAAGCCCACGCCTCCTGCAAGCGCGCCCAGTCGGCCGACCGGCATGAGTGTGGCTGCCCTTGCCTGCCTTGTGGGCGCAGGCCTGGTGCTCACGGCCTGCGGCTCAACCACGCAGGTCAAGCTCAGGCAGTCGGTCAATGATCTGGAGAGTGCCTATTACGTCCTGGCTGACCCCATGCCCGATGTCATGGCTGGCAAGGTGCCGGGCATTACCCTGTCCGATACCGACAAGGCCCTGAT
This sequence comes from Komagataeibacter xylinus, assembly GCF_009834365.1. Classification (NCBI taxonomy): domain Bacteria; kingdom Pseudomonadati; phylum Pseudomonadota; class Alphaproteobacteria; order Acetobacterales; family Acetobacteraceae; genus Komagataeibacter; species Komagataeibacter xylinus. The sequence continues at coordinate 2,917,217 of NZ_CP041348.1, forward strand.
CAAGAAAGCCAGCCAGAGCGTCTATAACGAGATCAGCGCGCTCCAGACGCAGATCGACAAGGGCAGCTCCCTGACCTCGACCGCCGTATCAGGTCTGGAGACCGACTTTGCCAGCTTCCAGACCTGCTGGACCGGCGTGCAGGCCGGCACCGTGCCCGCAGCCTGCACCGACCTGGTGCCCGCGACCACAACCACGACAACCACCACGACGGGAAACTGATATGACCGCTGCGGAAATCAGCGCCATCCTTGGCGCAGCCACCACCATCGCCGGCCTGGTCGAGAAATACGGCCCCGAGGTCTACACGGATGTGAAAGAGGCGATCGAGGCCACCCTGAGCAAGACCGGCCCCACCACGGCCGCGATGGACGCCCTGGCAGCCAAGTGCGCGGCCGCCAATGCCGCGATCCAGGCATCATGAAATCTCTGGCGATCTTCGCCGGTGGAATGGCGGCGGGAGCCGCCATTTCGCTTGGGGCCATCATGTGGCGCTTTGTCAGTGAATGCTGGGGTCATGGCCATGCATGACCTGCTGGTATTCGCAGGCGGCGCGATTGCCAGCCAGATCGTAGCCGTCGCCCTTTCCCTGATCATGTCCGCCAGGCGCAGGCGCAGCATTGCTGATCGCCTCGGCCCTCCTGCTCCCTGACCCATTTCTCCATCCCGGTGCCCTGATGCAATCATCCGACCTGCACGTCATCTGTGTCTTCTCCAACAATCGCGGCTGGAAATCGCGCGAGCGCCTGCTCCGCCGCTTCATTCCCCACATGCTCGACAGTGGAGTCAGCCTCACCGTGGTCGAGCACGTCATTGGCGAGCGTGGTTTTGCCCTCTCGGCCGATGATGATGCCTTCCGGCACGCCCGGCTGTTCCAGGTGCGCGGGTCCGACCGGCAGGAAAACTGGCTCAAGGAAGGGCTGATCCGCTACGGGCGGCAGCGTCTGCCCGATTCCGCCCGCTACATCGCCCAGATCGATGCCGACGTGTTCTTCCAGCGCCCTGACTGGGCACGCGCCACGCTCGACATGCTGCAGGTTCATCGCGTGGGCCAGCCATGGTCCTACTCGGTCGACCTCGGCCCGGATGAAAACCCGGTCGAGGATGAGAACGGCCGTATCATGGACCGTTCCTTCTGCGCCGCCTGGGCTGCGGGTGATATCCGCGTCACCCCAAATGACTATGGCCTGGGTCAGCCCACGCCCGGCTGGATGCTCAAGGGCGGCCGGCGCCGCGACTGGCGCCAGCATTACGGGTATGCATGGGCTTTCCGGGCTGATGTCTATGACGCCATCGGTGGGCTGCCCGACTGGCTGGTGACGGGCTCGGCCGATTACATATCCGCCATGGCCTTTGCCGGACTGCTCGACACATCCGACACCTACCCGTCGCCCAGCTGCACGCGGCGCCTGCAGCAGTTTGCCGCCCTGTGCGATGAGCACGTGCGGCAGGATATCGGCGTGGTGTCCGGCATGCTTTCGCATGGCTTCCACGGCCCCAAGCGCAAGCGGTTCTACCTCGACCGCAAGGATATCCTGCGTGAGGCCGCCTTCGATCCCGATCTCGATCTCGCCTATGACCGCCACGGCCTACCCTACCTGGCGCGCGATAACCGCATCCTGCGCGATGGCCTGCGGCGCCTGTCGGTCATGCGTGATGAAGACGCTAACACCATCTGAAAGGAACGATCCCATGCCCCACAATTATGCTGCCGACAGCACCTTCCAGGATGTCATGGCCCGTCTGGCCGGCACCGGCGCGACCTTCGCCCAGGTCTGGCCCGTGCTTCGCCCCGCCATCCTGTCGGGCCGTGCCCCGACGGTGGACGAATACAGGCCCCTCAATGCCCTGATCCATGAAGCCCATGCCAAGCGGATTGCCAGAAATGAAGCACTCAATGCACCGCACATGCACAGCAAGGTGGGCGACGTGGCAAACTCGGTGGGGGTGGAAGAGGAAGATGAGAAGCCTGCAGATGCCGAGGCAGCCCCCGTACAGCCGACCCAGATCACGGCGGACCATGTCGAGAAAACTCAGAGAGAGGTCCAGACGCCCCCGCCTGAATCAGAAAAGCCGGAGCCTGATGGGGATAAAAAGGCTGAAGAGCCCAAGAACGAATTAACCGACAAACTGGCAGCCGAAGAAAACAAAAAAAGCGGGTAAAAAAGCGGGTAATCACAGATTATGGAGTAAAGATAAGGCGGGGAATATCAGTAATTTATTCCCCGTTTTATATAGCCGTATCGGCAAAATAGGGCGGCCACTGCAGCGCAAGCCCGGTTGCGTCCAGCCTGGCGTAATCCTGTCCGCCAATATGCACGCCGCCTTCCAACACATGCGAAAACGCGCAGACCATGCGGTACAGCGCCAGCAGACCGTATTCGCCATATGAAAGACGCATGCGGTCCACGAGCCACAAAAGGGGCTGATAGAGCATTTCCATCGCCCGGCCCGATGTCGGGGCGGCAAGGCGGTCAGCCTGAGCGCGGTTGCCATGGATCTGCTCCATCACGCTGGCACGCAGTTCACGGTAATGGTCGCGCATCGCACCTGCGGCATCACCGTTGATTTCGAGCAGCTTGGCATCACCATCAAGCGGCAGGGTCAGGGCGGCTGATGCACCGCCAGTGCTGGTGGGCGTGCCATCGGCATAAGGGTCCGGCCCCGCGCGGATGACAAGCCGGGGGTCGGCACTGTATTTGAGACCCCGCCCGGATTGTGAGAGCAGGTAATCGCACTCGATAACCGTATCAATGGCCGGGGCAAAGGTGCATGGACCATCCACCGTGCCCGGTGCTGCCAGATTGGCCATCCACACCCACGGCACAAAGCCCAGACCGTGATGGGTGCTGCGTGTGCCATCAAGCCGGGTGGGCAGGCCGGCATCGACACGCTGGGGCACATAAACATGGCAGTCCGCCCGGTCCCACACGCGCAGCCACCAGAAAATGGTGGCAGCGTCCCCTGCGGCGATGGGCCAGCCCTGGGCTGCCAGCGTGGCGCCCGTCACCTTGAAGCACTCGGTCACCGAGGCAAGGAGGCCCGCGCCATCCCATTGCGGGGTGAGGTAGCGGGTATCATGCACCTGCACGCGCAGGCGGCGTGCAACGGCTTCGATCAGCACGGCAACCGATCCGGTCGCCCCACGCGTAGCGGCATCAAGCATGAGGGCTGGCAGCGCGGTCTCCGCCCCGAACTGCGCCAGAATACCGGGCAGTGCGGGATCGGTGGCAACCGTGGCGGGCCAGTGACTGGCGCCAAACAGGAGCGATACTGCATCATCCACCACCGCGCGGCACATATTGGTACGCACCGACGGGCGGCGCTGGCCTAGGGGTATGTATTCCCCTGCCCCGTTATATTCGGTGCCAAACGGGTTGGGTATGGCATCATATTGCGTTCCTTCAAGCACGCGCGCGAGTGCAGCAAGCGCATGGGTCCGTGCGGGCAGGTCCGGGTCACGGGGGTATGTTCGCTTGAGTTCCTGCCAGTCCATGAATTGGTTATCTCCGGCATAGGGTGAAGCTGCGCTGTCATGTTTGCCCGTAAATGGAGCATGAACAGTATTCAGGCAGAAAACAGGATTTATAAAGGTGATCCCTGAAGTATTCAGGAATGTACTGGTCTGGCACGGTATCCAGCGCCACATGCGCCCAGGCTTTCTAGCGCCCGAGGTTGAAGCGCGTGGGGGCCCAGCGCGCGGGGGCGGCAGGCGGTGCGCACAGCATAAGGTCGGTCAGCGCCCAGACCAGCGCATCTGCCCGGTCGGGGGAATGGGGGCCATGGTAACCACTGGCTGAAAACTGACAGAGCTGTTCCTCGAGTTCCGGGTAAATGCCATGATGGGTCACGCGGCCCTGTTCGTATAACGCCGCCACCGGCTCGGCGCGTGCCGCCTTGCCCCGGCTGGCGGTGACCATGCGCAAAGCGGCATTCGGGTTCAGTCCGCGCAGGGTGGCCTCAACCAGTGCGCCGCCAAAATTGTGTTCGGCTACAATGCGCTCGGCTGCCCAGTCGGCCTGCGCCTGCAGGGCGGCCCGTGCCCAGCCCGCAGGCGTGTCGCGGCGCGACAGGTCGGCCAGCACATGGCCACACCCCGCACCATCCACCCCGCATACGATGATGCCAATTTCATCGGAGCGGGTATCTTCCGGCCCGGCGCAGCCTGAGGGGTCAACCGCCACCACGATCCGCCGCATCTGCGTGCCTATATGGCGGCGGGTTGCAGGTGTTATTGCAGCGTCACGGCGAAAATTCTCCAGTCGCCACAAGGCGCCATCGACAGCCTGCTGGTATTCTCCTTCCACAAAGCGCCTGCGTTCACGCTCCGGCAGGGCCGCGAGTTGCGCCAGATACTCTGCCGAGAGATTGGCCCGGTTACCCTCAGGGTTGAGCTGCATGGTGGCGTAGCACGCAGGGTCTGGCAGGGGCTGGCCCGATGAAGGCTCGATACCGGATTCAAACACGCGGTAAAGCCAGTGCGCGGTGGTGGGCGGATTGGCATCGATATATTCCTTCAGCGCCAGGGGTGATTTCTGCGCCAGCCTTGTAAGCAGCATGTTGCGCGCGCCATAAGCGACCTGACTGGCTTCGTTAAGGTAGACAGTGGCGAATTCCAGCCCCAGTATCTTTTCAGTCCGTTCCTCGTCATCCAGGCCGCCAAACATGATGAGTGAGCCATTGGGCAGTGTCACGCTCCAGTCGGTGCGCGAGAGTTGCCACGGCACGGCGGGAAAACACCGACGCATGACGGTAGGAAATGTGTCGGCCACAATGGTGGCCCGCAAGGCGTTGAACCTGTGGCGGAATATGCCATGCCGCGTGCCCGCTGCCCGGAGCGCGCGAATGACTACCGCGCGCACCAGCACGAATGTCTTGCCCGACCGCGCGCCGCCGCGCAGCAGGATATGGGTGGCCCCGCCCCCCAGCAGCCGGTTGGCGGCATGCTGGTCGGGGGTGAGGCTAAAGGGCTGCGTCATCAGTCGTGATGGTAATGGCAATACCACCTGTCCCCTCGCCCCGCGTGTTGGAGCCCGATGGGCGCAGACGTGTTGCTACCCACATGCGGGCCTCCATGCGCAGTTTTATGGCTGGTACATCCTCCCGCCCCGTAGCGCGGTCAGCAATGGCTATGATCTCTTCGGCCAGCGTGTCGGCCGCGGCTTCACGCGCGGTATCATAGAGCACACGAAAGGCCGGGTTATCGCGCAGCCAGCGCAATATGGTAGCGCGGTGCGGCAGGGCCGGATCAGCACAGATGGCACGCAGGCTCTGCCCATCAGCCAGGCGCAGGCAGATTTCGTCGGCCAGCCTGCGGCTATAGGTGCTGCGCCGCGTGCCCGTGGCTGCGTGTTCGGGCATGCTGTTTCTCCGTAAGTGCATGACGCCCGGAAACCGCGGGAGCGGTGTCGGGCGTGGGTCTGTCATGATAGGATCTTTATGCTGAAAAACCGCGCAGGCAGCAAATACAGTTTCCAGAAAATCCTTATCCTGAACAAGGTGGTATGTCTGGTCCTGCACATATACGTAAAAATGGACTATATTATTTTGTGCAGGATGTTTTTCGCTGATGTGTTTTTTGTGTTTATACCACGACCGGCGCAATCTTGCGTAGACAGAATAGATACAGAACTGTCAGGATATGTTTCTTATACCTAAAAACCGTGCAGGCAACAATTTTCCTGTGTGGCGTAAAACCGCACAGCGCGGTGTATTAACAGGAGATACGCATCCCTGCATTGGAAAATGTAATAATGTGCCAGACTGAATCAATGCTCGATAAGCATAGATCGCATCACACACAGCAACCTGATACAGGACTCAGCCTTGTGGCACAGATGGCAAGAGCGTGTTAAAAGTCACGCACTCACTATCATATTCCCGCTGGCAGTATCGAAAACCGGTCAATGCATAAACCAGTTCTACCGGTATATCGAAGTAGAAATCGATCATATCCGGCAGGTAGCCGCTATCCGCTTCTTCCTTCTGCATATTGGTCACAATGACATCGAGTTGCGCAGGCGGTGTACCGGTGATGTGCAGGTCATGCGGACCACCGGGCAACGAGCGGGTGCGCGACGTACCAACATGGCGCACAGTCCACAATTGTGATCCGTTGGCATAGCCGGTGGCTTCCGTCATATAATCCGGTTCGTCGACAAACAGGGAAATGGCTGTGCACCCCGCCGCATAGGCCTGCATCCGAGTAACATGATGAAGGGCTGCGGCAGGGTCATTGAACCATATAACCGTCCATCCATCAGGCAGGCTGGCAACAGCGGCGGGTGCCGGGCGGTCTGCCTCTGTATTGCCAGTATCGGAAAGGTGCATGCGGTGCAGCACCTCTGCCCGATCAATGCCATGGAACAGGAACATCCCTACCCTGTAGCCAACCGGGCGCGGCGGGCAGCTCTCGCGTATCCACGGACGCAGGCGGATGGGCGCGAAGATGTCCTGCGTGCCTTCCGCCATCTCAAGCGGCGCGAATGTGACCCGGCCGTTGGTTATGGTATAGGGATAGACGTAATTCGCCGCCGTGCCATCGCGATGCGTGCACATGAGCACGGCAGCCTCGGCCTGCTTGCCGCTACCGGGCAACAGCACGGTGCAGTTGGCCGCCACCATCGCCGCGCGCTGGTAGCTGCGGGCCACCCTGTCGCGCAGGGCCTGTTTGAGATGGTCAAGCTGAACGTTGCCGTCCTTTTTATCCGGCATTGGTGCGTCAAACAGTTCAATGGCGCCACGATAGGGTTCGCGTGCCATCAGCGCGCCCAGGGGAGCAAAAACGCCATCGCGCCCCAGCCTGGCTTCTATTTCCGGCATGATGAAGTCGACAAGCGCCGTGAAGTCCTGCGGCGGCATGCTGAGCCAGTAGGGCTGATCCGCGTCATCCCCAACTTCATACTGATCCATTGCGCCGTCCTTGCTGGCTGTGGCGGCGTTCAGGTTACGTTCGGCACGCGAAACCTGTCAATCCGGCACCCCTGCATGGGCGGGGCACGGGCACGGCCTGTTCAGGTCGGCGTATCGATATCATCCTGCGCCGTATCGGGAATGTTATCGAAGCCGGTCAGCCAGTTCAGCGCCGCGTGCTGTTCCATCACGTTGTCGGGGCTGAAGCCACAGGCTGCCCTGCCTGAAAGCTTTTCCCTGCCTCGCGCAGGGTGGCATATGGAAGGAAGGCTGCATGCGCGACGCATCAGGCAGGGTCATGACCGGTGTCTTTTCCTGTCAGGCCGCGTGGCTGTGCCCTTCCTCATGGTCATGATCGTGGCAGTGATGCAGGTCGGGATAATGAGGGTGGCTGTGCTCAAGCCGCGTATGCACGTGGTAGTGGGTGTGCGGCTCCCCCGGCGGATCATCGGGGCCGTGGTCGTGCTGGTGGTGCGCGTCATGCACATGGCGATGGGTATGGGCCATTTCCTCATGCACATGCAGGTGGTCGTGGCGTTCGGTCAGGTGCAGCCATAGCCCGATGCCCATGAGCACTGCTGCCACAAGCAGCCGGGCCACGCCCTGTGCGGGGAACAACGCAAGCGACACCACCGCACCCACAAAAGGAGCCAGCGCAAAATATGCCCCCGTACGTGCCGCGCCCAGATGGCGCAGCCCCAGCATGAAGGCGACAAGGCTGACCCCATAACCCAGAAACCCAACGGCCGCCGCACCTGCCACCAGCGCTGCTCCCGGCAGGTGCGCGTGTTGCAGGCCAAAGGCTGCGAGCAGGTTGACGCTGCCCGCCACAATGCCCTTGAGCATGGCGATCCGCACCGGATCGACTGCCGAAAGACGATTGCTGAGGTTGTTGTCAATGCCCCAGCACACGCATGCGGCAATGATGTAAAGCGCCCCCGGTGCCAGCACAGCATGACCCTGCCATGACAGCACGCCCGCACCCAGCACGATGCACGCAGCGCCAAACAGCAGCCTGCGATCAACATTTTCACGAAACACCACCCATGCAATCAGCAGCGTTGCAATACTCTCGACATTGAGCAGCAACGAGGCGCTCGCCGCATCCGTGCGCTCAAGGCCAAGCATGAGCAGCAGCGGGCCAGCCACGCCGCCTGTGGCGATCACGCCAAGCAGCCATGGCAGGTCTCGGCGCGCCAGGGGAGCTTCATCATGCGTGGGCAGCCGCAAGGCTGCACGTGCGCCGAGCACCATTGCCAGCCCTATGCCGGAACCAAGATAGAGCAGGCCCGCTGCCATCTGGGCCGACATGTCGCCAAGCAGCAGCTTGGCAAGGGGCGTGCTTGCGCCAAACAGCACGGCGGAAAGCAGGGCAAGACAGAGGCCGGTGGTTTTCATGTTCCAGACATATCATGTCATACTCGCCCCTGTCATGCATGGGAGAAGGCAACGGATGCTTGAAGGTTGTATCAGGATTGCGGGGCGCCAGGTCGACCTGCTCCGGCAACCGATCTGGCGAGGATCGGATAGGCAATAAGGTGGGTCCGGTCAAGTTTTCTGCAAGGCTTTAAAGATAGCCACTTTGAAAAAGCGGCACATCAAAGCTTTTACTTTTTAAAAGCTTTTACTTTTTATCAGAACATTGTTTTAAAAATATATTTCAATACCAGAACACCATCTCATCGCCACTGTTCATGCAACATGTCAAGCGCCCTGTGCAGGGTACGGATGCGGGTGCCAGGATGTTCATCCAGGCCGCATACGGCGCAGACCACACGCGCCCGGGCAGGCGTAAGCAGGGCCAGCGCACGGTCAATGGCGTGCCGTGCGTTTATGCTGGTTTCGGTTTCTTCCAGCATGCCCCTGCCCTGTCCGGCTTGCGGGCTGTAACGCTGCACCAGCCGGCCTGTGCGTGTACAACGCCGCCAGCAGGTCCTGAAGCGCAGCCCAACCGCATGCTGCTCGGCGCTCAGGGCAGCATTGACGCGATAAAACAGCCGGTCGAGTTCGCATGTATCCGTCAGGCGGCGCACGGTGTGCGGGCGTGCTCCGGGTGTGAGTTGCACGCGGGTCTGCTCCACCGGGCGCATCAGCGCTGCGGGGCCATCGGCCCCCATGTCCGGTTTCAGGCCTGCTGCGATATCGCGCGCGTGCAACCGGGCACGGCGTTCAGCCCGCAGCACGGCGGCAGCATGGACAGGCGCTGGTGAAAAGGGAGCGCGCGGAGTGGGCATGGCAATTCCTGTACGACTTTGTGCAACAAAGTCATATTATCGCCACAATGTGCAGGCAGACAATTTTACTGCCCGCCACATCGTTCATGCCAGTCCTCAGGCCGCCGGTAAGCATGCCTTAAAGCATGCGGTGAGCATTCATGACATCAAACGAGCACAAGGCCCCATGATGGGCCAGACAGGCCCGGCCCTTCATCGCTGGATGTGATATTGCTCCGTGCACTGAGCGTAATGACAAGCTTGTAGTCCGTATTCCCGTCATGCACTATATGCGAAGTCGTTGGCCGTGGGCACCATCTTGCCGGGGTGCATCTGCATCATGGCCTGCAGTAGGGCATCCTTTCGCGTGATGTACCGCTGGCAAGGTTCGTGGCTGGCCCCACCGATGCATCATCATTCAGGAATGCAGGCAATTTACGGAAATGGGACACTTCCTATTAATTTATTATAATGGGATATATCCCCTCTACCCTTTGTGCTAATAATGTGGGATATTTCCCATTATGGATGAGATACGCTCCCCCGCCGCCGCCGAGATTGAACGCCGCATGGAACGGCTTAACCTCAATAAAAAACGTCTGGCCGATCTGGCCGGGCTGAACGAGACCTACGTGCATGATATCCTGCGCGGCAAATCCCGCAATCCCGGAGGCGACCGGCTGGAAAAAGTGGCCGCCGTGCTGGGCTGCACCGCAAGCGATCTGCTGCGTGGTGGCAACGGTGGCGGGGCGGGTGCCGCAGCCTCCCGGCTCAAGGCCCTGCGGGAGCGGGCGGGTTATACCGTACGGGCGCTGGCACGCGACGTGGGCATGGGAGAGCGGTTTTCCAGCTATGCTTTTTATGAGAACAAGCTGAAAAAAGACTTCATTCCTGTTGAACTGGTGCGCAAACTGGTCCCCCTGCTGACTGATCGTGGCGACCCACCCATTGCCGCATCGGAAGTCTGGGCCCTGTGCGGCATCGTGCCTGGCGCCACGGACCTGAACGAGAGCATAAGCCGCGCCGAACGCGCGAGCATGCCGGTGCATAACGAGGATGGTGCGGTGACCGTGCATGAATACGACATTTCGCCCCAGGCCGGAGCGGGCGCTATTGTGGACCATACGGCCGCAGGCGAGGGCGAGAGCCACCCCACGTTGGATTCATGGCGCATCCCGCGTGATTTCATTCGCAATTACCTGCCGGATACCGGAGGACTTGCCATCATCCGCGTGGCGGGCAATTCCATGGAGCCGGAATTCGTGGCGGGTGATCGCGTGCTGGTCGATACGGGCCACCGCATCCCCTCGCCTGATGGCGTGTATGTACTGTGGAACGGCATGGGCGTGGTCATAAAGCAGTTGATGCTGGTGCCCAATTCCCGCCCGCCGCGCATCCGCATCATCAGCGTTAACCCGACCTATCCGGTGGATGAGGTCGATGCCTCTGACCTCGTGATCAATGGGCGCGTGGTTGGTAAATGGGTATGGAAGTAATATTTTTAGAATATATTGGTAAAAAATATCTTTTAATGGCCTTGTTTCCTGCATAAAAAAACAATTTATGTAATTCTATTGAAGTTTGTGATGAAATAATTACCCCTTCCTCTAAAGATATTGCCTATGGCGGAAGCATATTGAGCCAGAAACCACCGCCAAGTTACCTGTTCTTTTCCGAGAATTATGGCTACGCGTCCATTTTTACCGATGAAATATTTTCCATCTACCCTGAGTTCGATCGCGATATGTCCAGCGGTGATATCGCCGAGCGCACCCTGCTCTATCGCCAGCAGAATGCTATAAAGCCAACGGAAATCGTTCTGTGCCAAACGGATTCCGCGGAAATATTCGTGCTCGATACGACCCGTGTCGATGCACGGGGAGAATATCCGGTTCTGCGCAAGGTCGGTGATGAATCAGCCTTGCACGCCCCTACATTTGCCGATTTCATTATAAAATTATAGCCAGAACGTCATGGCCTGACCGCGGGCATCATAAATCCCGCCCGCGCCCCGCTGCCCTACTGGCGCCGCATTCGGGGCGTAGGCACGTGTTCATGCATTCTGTCATGCCTTGCCCCGCGCGTGGTCACGGCCCCATCCGGGCCGGATGATCCATGCCCGCACAACCTCACGCGGCACCGTGCGTTAAGCCTGCCATGACAGAACATGCACTACGCCCCATCCCGCGGCGCCGTACGCGACCCTTTACACTGCTTGCCATGGCGCTGGGTTGCCTCGGGCTTTCCACTCTTGCACGCCCGGCACATGCCACGCCCCAGCATCTCACGCTCACGCCCGACAATACTGCCGTGCTGCTGCATGCCAGCAGTGTCATCGGAGCGATGGACGGGCAGTTCGGCAAGGTTTCCGGCACGCTGGATTATGACCTGTCGCGCCAGACCTGCCATGTGGACCTGACCATGGACGCCACAACCGTGCATATGGACACCATACTGGAGCGCAAGGCCGCAAAATCAGGCAGCATGCTGGGCACGGAGCGCTGGCCCACCGCGCGCTACGTGGGTAACTGCCGGCCGCATATCGTAAACGGCGGCGTGGCCTCGCGCATGGTGGGGCAACTGACCATGCGCGGCCAGACCCACCCCATGACCTTTGACACCCGGATGGACTTTACCGGCAACACGCTCAGCGTGCTTGACAGCACCGGCACGTTCGATGGACGCAAATGGGGCATGTCCACCATGCTGCATACCGTAAGGCAGCCCATGCGCACCGAAACGCGCATCACCCTGCCCAATTCACCCCACTAACCCCGCCGCGCAGAAAGTGCACGACACATGAATGATGAGACGACCGCCCCCCGCACCCTGGCCGAGATTGCCAGCTATCACGTGCATGTCTATTTTGATGACGCCACGACACGCGAAGCGGCAAACCGCCTGCGCGACCGTGTGGCCGAGCGCTTTGCCGTAAGGCTGGGGCGCTGGCATGATGTGGCGGTCGGCCCCCATGTGGCGCCTATGTACCAGATCGCGTTCGAGACAGGATTATTCGCAACATTCGTGCCCTGGCTCATGCTCAATCATGGCGGGCTGAGCCTTCTCGTGCACCCGAACACAACCAATCCCCGCCGCGACCATCTGCGCGACGGCATGTGGATCGGCCGCCCCCGTGCCCTCCTTGCCGACCGCCTGCCCGAACTGACCGGTGCCCCCGATCTCGCGGGCGAAGTCAATACACGGCCCGATGGCAGCATGGCGATCTGAGGTCAGTTTTCAAAACAACCTACTGGCACGGATCCCCTGATACCGCCTTTTGATAAAAAGGCGGTATTCCCTGACACTTTTTTAGAGAAGCCGCATCAGAAACGTTATCATAGGTAAAAAGGCCACGTCGCTGTTTCCATAAGCTGTTGAAAAAACAGCCCAGGCCGTTGTTTTACAAAACGTGTAACCGTTGCACAGACATTGTTGCAATCGGTTTGTTTTTGTAATGCACCATAACATTATCCCGCAGGATAATGGCTGGCATCATTATCGGATCAGTTTACATGCAAACGCTGTTGCAGCCTGTGCTTCGTGTCAAAATGTCCAGCGATGTGCATGAACGCCTGAGTGAACTCCATATCGCCTACCCTCAAGGCCCCAAACGGCGACAGCGTGCGGCGATGGTGCGCGAGCGCGGCCTTCTGTTCATTCATGTGCCAAAAAATGCCGGAACATCCATAACCCGTGCTTTGTACGGCATGGACGTGGGGCACGAAACCATACGGTATTTCCAGCGCCGCCTGCCCGATCTGGTGCAGTTTCCCTCCTTTGCCATCCTGCGCGATCCGGTCCAGCGTTTTCTGTCAGCGTATCGCTATGCTCGCGCGGGCGGTAGCGGGGTGCGGCAGGTGGCGCAAGGGTTCCGCGCCACTTACATGGCGCTGCGTGACCTTGATGATGCGCTCGATCTGGTGGCACAGGCACGCAACCCCTACCATATCGACCATATTTTCCGGTCACAGACATGGTACCTGACCGGGCGCGATGGTGCCATTGCCGTCAACCGCCTGTTCATGCTTGATGAAATGGCGCGTATCGAGCGCTTTATCGCACCGTTTGGCAGTGGGCCGATTGCGCATGTCAATGCCACGGCAACCGGTGAAAAAGGCGAATTGCCGAGCCCTGAGCAAATTCGGCGGATCAGGCGGATCTACCACGCCGATTATGACCTGATCGCCCGGACCCGGCAGGGTCGGTAAGCCAGGCTTCATCTGCCTTACCCTGTTATCGGCAGGATAAGGCATGATCTCCGCGATGGCGGAAGTGGGGTTCAGTCGCCCGCAGCACCAAGCGTGGGGTAGTCGATATAGCCTTCCGGGCCATGGGTATAGAAAGTGGATGGATCTGGTGGCGTCAACTCCGCTCCTGTGCGCAGGCGTTCAGGCAGGTCGGGGTTGGCAATAAAGGCCTGACCAAAGGCAATCGCATCGGCCCGACCCGCCTCAACGGCTTTTTCCGCACTGGCAGGCGTGAATTTTTCGTTGGCAATATAGACGCCACCGAACTGTTTCCTGAGTTGTGGCCCAAGGCTGTCCGGCCCTTCCGCCTCACGCGCGCAGATGAATGCAATGCCACGCCGGCCGAATTCACGCGCGACATAGCCAAAGGTGGCAGCGGGATCGGAATCACCCATGTCGTGCAGGTCGCAGCGCGGCGAGAGATGCATGCCTACCCGGTCTGCCCCCCATACCTCAATCGCCGCATCGGTCACTTCAAGCATGAGCCGTGCGCGGTTCTCGATCGGGCCGCCATACTGGTCGGTGCGGTGGTTGGTGGAATCCTGCAGAAACTGATCGAGCAGATAGCCATTGGCGCCATGAATTTCCACGCCATCAAAACCGGCAATTTGGGCCAGTTCCGCCCCACGGCGGAAGGCTGCGACAATGCCTGGTATTTCATCGGTGCGCAGCGCGCGGGGCGTTACATAGTCACGCTTTGGGCGCAGCAGGCTGACATGGCCCTTTGCCGCAATGGCGCTTGGTGCCACAGGGGCCTCGCCATTGAGAAAATACGGGTCTGAAATCCGGCCAACATGCCATAGCTGCATGAAAATGCGCCCGCCCACCGCATGCACGGCAGTGGTGACCTTTTTCCATCCTTCCGCCTGCTCTTCCGACCAGATGCCCGGCACATCCTCATAGCCGATGCCCTGGGGGGTAACCGGTGTTGCTTCCGACAGGATCAGCCCCGCAAGCGCGCGCTGGGCGTAATAATCGGCCATAAGGTCATTGGGAATATGGTCAGCCCCCGCGCGCAGGCGCGTCAGCGGCGCCATGATGATGCGGTTGGGCAGCGTAAGGGCACCGACCTTAAGCGGTGTGAACAGGGTTGGCATGTCACGTCTCCACGGTTCAGTAGAGGTGATGATGAGCGCATAGCCATCCTGTCGCAAGAGTGCATGCCACATGCCGGAGCCCACAGACCTTGCACCTGGCAATGACTGTGGGCAGACCTCATCATGAGCGCCCGTTCCGGCTGGAATGTGCGTTTAGTGCCCGCCGTTCATGCATGTGGCGGGCATCTGGGCAGCCCGCATGCCCGTGCCCGGCGTGCAGTACCACGAAATATGTTTCTGTTTGTTGATGCGGGGCGTAATCAACATGCTTTTGTTGTGGGATGTTACCGTAATTGTCATGTTGTGTTCATCCAGCGCCAGGGTATCGCCATTATTCAAATGCTCCTTCTGGCCAATCTCGGCCAGCGATGAGGGAACATCATGATTATTGATATAATAATCCTCCAGCGCGGAGCGGGTCATGGCTGTTTCGCTGAACATGAGGTGCCCGTGCAAACGGGGTAACTGGTCACGATAGATGGGCAGGCCGATCGTCAGGATGAAAATGACAATATAGAAATAGAGGATCACCACCCCTGCCCCGCCAATCCTGCCGCTATAGGGCACCATGGCGGCCAGTACGCCTGCCCAGCGGTTACGGCGCGGCAGGCTGGGCTTATGCTCCATAACGCGGGCCACGCGCTTGGTCAGCCACGGATAGCCGCCCGTGAGTTCATGAAAGGACATCCAGAACCCTCCAGTCTCACTCACCTGCCTGGCGTAACTGTCAAGGTTGATGTCCTTCCACCGTGCGCACCCGGCTGCCAGCGCCGCCAGGGCGCGGGCTGCATTTTCTGGCGTAGTGGAACATGCCGCGCCGTGGCGGTCGCATGTGCTTTCCTTCGCGCGGGAATAGGCTGCCCCCAGCAGCGGTAGCCACAATGCCGGCCAGCGCAGGAAATGCTTGCCAATATGGCGCATGCGCAGGTGACCCAGTTCATGCCCAAGGTAAAAGCGCACGCCATCGGGGTGTTCGGCCATGGCATCGACCACGTCGGATAGCAGCACGACATATTGCAGACCCAGAAACCGCGCGGCGAAGGCATTCATCATCCCGCCGCCCTGCAATACATAGACCTGCGGGTAACCATTGATCTGTAATGTCTGGCAGCATGATACAAACTGCGCGTGCAGATCGGGAAACTGCGCAGAGGTCACTTCCACGCCGTTGCCCTTGATATGAGCGATCAGGGCAGATTGCGCGAACAGGTAAAGTACGTAGCCTATCAGGACATAGAGCAGCATTATGCCGAATGTACCCACCAGCATGAGCGCCCAGAACAGAATTCCAAGTACCAGCGTTATTTTTGAAAGTGTATATTCACGGGGATAAACAAGTTCATCCCTGTCTGCCCTGGTCATGTCAGTATCCCGAAAAATTAATTATCGCAATTATGTCTGTATTTTTATTTTATGTTCAATGTAATGATTAATACCATTCATTATTCCAATTTTTAATAAAACCACATCACATCTGTTGAGAAATCAATCAGGGCAATGGCCTGAACGCTTATGGCACGGCCCCTTCGGGAGCCGTGCCATAAGTAACCAGTCATATTTATGTGTAAGTCAGATTATCGTATCTGACATTACAATAATTTTACAGGCCTTCATGCGTCTTTACTTTGGATGATGACATCACGTGATGCCAGACAACATCTCCGTTGTAGATGATATCCAGGCTTTTTTCCTTGCCATGCGACCCGTTAGAGAATGCGCCGTAATAGGGAATGAAATTCGTGCCGTTTGCCTTGGTGGTAGCGAAAGTGTACTGCCACTCTTCATGCCCGCTATCCGTAAAATGGGTGGTCATCGGGTCACCAAACATGGCCCGAACCTGCTGCTTGGTTGTTACGTTATCATGAATCTTCTGGTCGATTGAGTCGGCCGTCTCGTTTTTGATGGAAGTATTTCCGGAAGAAGCACAACCGGATACCAGAAGAACAGCGGTAAGGCAGCCCGCAATGGCGATCTTGTTCATTAATAATTTTTCCATTAACTTAACAAAAATAATTTATATCTTTGATTTACATCAAGATTTTCTTTTTTCTGGAATATAGACTTTAACGGTAAAAATCCAGAGCAAAAAAACGTAATATTGGAGAATTTTCAGGAAAAATGGTGCGTCCATCGTCAAACATATATATTTTTTACATTTTATTTAAAAAAGTTCAGTAATAATAAAGGAATTTCAAAACCTGTTATCTGCACTGCAGCCGGACATGCCACATTTTTGTCACAGTTCGCAACAATTGTGTCAAAGCCTATATAATCTACGGTCCCTCCGGTGGTGGCAGGGTGGCGCGGATGGCGATGGAATAATCCGGCCCGATCATCGCATGCTCGGGCCGCCTGATGCGGCTGGCATCATGTACCGTGGCAAAATCGGGGTAACGCTTCGGGTCATAGGGGCCAAGAAGGTTCATGTCATAGGCCATGCTGGCGGTGTGTCCGCTCAGTATGATGCGCCAGTCAAAACGGTAGCGCAGTTGTGCGCCCGCGCGCGCCAGAATGCCTGTGGTGCAGTTATCACTCAGCGTGTTGTACCATAGCGGGTGACGAATAATGTCATGGATCGCACTCACATAGCTCAGGAACAGCCGCTCGCGCACGGCGGGCGAAAGATCCAGCCGGTACAGATAGACCCGCTCCCGGCGCACATCCGTGCGCACGCCAATGAGGTCGCGCTCATCAGCCGTGACATAAAACAGTTCATAATGATGGAAGAACCCTGCAACGGTGGAATAGGGAAAACGCGCCTGCCTGCGGGTTTCGATTGACATGGCAAGATGCTGCCCGTCGCTGAAACCAAAACTCAGGAAAACATGGGCAATATTTTCACCCGCCCAGTAGGATGTCACCAGATCGACCCGGTCGAGTTTGCTCAGATCATATGTTGCATCATACCATGCAGGCAGGTAATCGGTTACCGAACGGTAGCGGAAATTGCGTACGTTACGCACATGCACCATATTGCCCTCACGCCACGCATCGGCGGGTATGGCATATTCCTCTGCCCATACCCGATCATTGCGCGGCGGGTCGGTTACGTACCAGCCCATGAGTGCTACGGCAGCACACCCACGCGCCGCATGCCCGAGCGGAGCCGGGCGCAGCCACCCTGCCCCCACCATAAGGGCAGAAAACGCAGCGCTCAGACCCAGCCGTAATGCATCAGGCATAAGGGTGGAATAGTACAGCGCCCCCGTGCCCAGCACTGTTACCACGCCCAGAACAGACCGCAGGCCAATCGTGCGCCAGCGGCGCAGCGCGGGCGTGCTCATGGCTGTGCTGCAATGCGCATGCGCTGGGGGCCGGGCACATACTCGGCAAGCTGTTCAAGCAGGATGCGCTGCACTTCGGCTATGGTGAAGGGATTGGACTGCGTGGAATGCTCCGAATGGCGCACCACCAGTTCTGATTCCACATCAGGGATATGTGCGCTGGCATAGGAGACCACGCCATCATCGGCATGGGCCAGATCCCGCCCTGCCCCGCATACGGGAATGATGGAATGCACATGCACATCGGGCATTATGGGAATGGTGGGCAGCGTGCGCATGAATGCGCTGTGCGGCGACATGGCATAGACGCTGCCAAGGCGGGGAATGCGGTTATCGACATGCGTGCTGTCACCCGCTCCGGTCACGATCTCACGCGCCGTTTCGGTCACCCGCAGCGGCAGGCTGGCCATGCCACCCACCAGTTGGGCAATCGATTTGCCGGCAAGGTAGCTGCCATGCTGCGGGGTAGAGATGAAAACCACCCGGTCAATCTCGGGCATGGGCGTGGGAAACATGGTCTGGCGGATCAGCGCCATGGTGTCGGCATTGAGATGAAAGCTGGCAAGAGGCCTGCCTGCCGTGCCATCCCACAGCCTGTCACCGGGGTTAATGACCAGCATGCGCGCCAGAAGCCCGCCCTGACTGTGGCCAATCAGCGTGATGTGCCCAAGCGCCGGATCGGCCTGCACGCCGCCCAGGCTGTTTACGGCCTCGGTAATGGCATGACGCAGTTGCCACGCCGAGTACGGAATGGGATTGGCCGTGGCGTAGGAGAAGAACCAGAAGTCGAAATGGTCGCGGATGCGCTTGTCCTCCAGCAGGTCATTGACCATGCTGGCCCAGCGGTAAGGGCTGGAGGCCGTGCCGTGTATGAACACCACCGGCATGCTGCCATGGTGGTGCGGGTTCATGGCGATCAGGCGCGGGCGGGTGCCGTCATAAGTCGTGCCGTCAAAGAACCCCCGATATTCCTTGGTGCCCAGCGCGGTATCGACCAGACTTAAGGCACGCGCGGTGGTCTGGTCATAGGCGGCGGGCACGTGGGCATGGGCAATGGGGGTGTCGGGACTTTCATCCATTATGCGCAGCACCAGCCGCCCGCTGGGGTGGCTGCCCAGCACCTGCGCGCGCGGGTTATCCATTTCCAGCACCATGCTTGCAGGCAGGCGCAGCTTTTCCGATATGACAAAGCTGCCATCGGGCGTGCCTTCAGGGGGTGTCTGGTCCTGGGGCACGGCGCGGTTGCGTGCCGCATCATCCTGCGCGGGTGCCGCGATGTCGGCCACGGCAGATGGCGCGTGATCGCCTGTGTGCTGCAGCGTCTGGCCGCTGCTGGCCGGGCGGGCGGGCGCATCCGGCGTGGCGCGGGCCAGCACGGTCAGGGCCTCGCCAAGGCCCGGAGTATGGTAGACGTTATTGATGCCCCCCACCCCGAGCGTCGCGGTGGGGCGGATATTTTCCAGCACGCGGCCGTGCCAGCGCAAGGCGGCGGGGTCGGCGCTCAGCTCCAGCGTGCCAAACGGCAGGGCCCGGCTCTGGCTGGCAATATTGACCGGGGCCGGAAAGGCTGCCGCGAGGCCAAGATTGTACAGATCACAGGCCTGGCGGAACCGCGCGTCATACGGGCTGGGGCCATCCGCCTGCCCCGGCTGCAGAAAGGCATAGGCATAGAGGCTGGCGGCCAGAAAATCCTGTGCCTGATGGTGGCGCAGGCCCTGCCTATAACTGAGTTCCGCCAGCGCGAACAGCACATCGGCTTCATCATCGCGCCCCGCTGCCTGCGTGCGCAGGGTGGCAATGGCGCGATCGGGCTGGTTGCGCCATAGCGGCAGCAGGCCGTGGCGGCGCAGCACGATCAGCGTGCTATCGCTCGCCTCCCTCCCCGCCAGCGCCGTGCGCGTGGCGGCGCGGTAGCTGTGCACCAGCGAGACCTGCCGCACGCTGACCGGTCCCGCGCAACCTGCAAGCAGGGCTGCGGCCAGAAGGCTGGCACAACGCAGGTGGTGGTTGATACGGGTGGGGGCTGCTGGAGGCATGCCGGGCGCAATCGATTTCATGCCCGCAGGTTAAGCACCCCTTTGGCTTGCAGGGAACAGACAATCGGCATGCGTAGCCCTTGGAGCCGCCTGTTTCGACCCTGTACCCGCTACGAGATCATTCCTGCAGAAAAGCCGCAAGGCCGGAGGCACGTAACCGGTCTGCGCATGCCATCGGGGCAGGTTCTCTTTCATGCCACCGGTCATAAGGAATCGATGGGATCAAGGGGATGCCAGGGCTCACGATCTGAATCCCTTGAAAGATCCCGTACGGGCCCGCATGGCTGCACGCTCACCCGGTATTGCGTGCCCGGTGCGCGCTGCAGCCGCGCGGCCAGTTCAGTCCCCTGCCTGTCAAACGCATCACGGGCCGTGGGCGTTTCAGAACTGGTATGGGGGCATCGAATTTACACCGCCAGGCATCGAGGTCCTTATTCAGGTCATCAGAGATCGGCGGGGTATCGGGATCAAGATTGCCGTCACCCGTTCATCAGCGCCAGCCCTTCCGCCACGGATACGAACTCACCACCCATATCCACCTTCTCCGCGCCAAAGCGGCGGGTAAACAGCGTGCGCACGGCGGGCACGAATGATGTGCCGCCGGTCAGGAACACGCGGTCAATGGCGCTTGCGGGCAGGCTGGCGCGTTCCAGCGCGGTTTCTACCGCCTGGTCAAAACGCGCGAGGTCAGGCGCGATCCAGCCTTCGAATTCCGTGCGCGTAATGGTGCGGTGAATGCGCACATCGCCATATTCGTAATCCAGCGTGGCACTTTCGGCGCAGGACAGGTCACGCTTGGCCTGCCCTACCGCGCGATATAGCGCCTGGCCCTGCTGGGCTTCGATGATGTCGATCAGCGCCTGTATCTTTTGCGGCTCGGCGGCGGTGCGGGCCACGTCGGCCATGTCGCGCAGTGTCTGGGGCGTGCGCATGAGCGCAAGCCGGTGCCACCGCCCAAGGGCCGCGTACCACTCGGCGGGTACCGGTAGCGGCTGGCCGCCCATCACGCGGTAGGTGGTGTTGCGGCCAAGCTCGGGCGCGATCACGTTATCAATAATGCGGTAGTCAAGCTGGTCGCCTGCAATGCCAACACCCGCATAGCCCAACGGGGTCGCTCCCTGCCCGCTGGCAGGATCAAACCGCAGGATGGAAAAATCGCTCGTGCCGCCGCCAAAATCGCCTACCAGAACGGTGGCGGGGGCCGTGAGGCGCTGGGCAAAATGCCAGCCTGCCGCTTCGGGCTCCAGGGCTACGTCAACATGATGGAAACCTGCCTGCGCAAAGCCTGCCCGCAGGCGGTCCTCGCCAAAAGCATCATCAGCGCGGATACCTGCAAAATGCACTGGCCGCCCCACGGTGGCGCTGACCTCACTAGGGTCGATATCGAGCGTGTGCATCAGGCATGACAGGAAACGCGCCACCAGTGATTCCAGTGTCATCACCTGGCCCAGCAGCCGCGTCTGGCGGAAGGATGCCTGCGCCAGATACGACTTCATGGACATGATGAGGCGGCTTTCCGCCGGGTCTTCAAGGTAGGCATCCACCGCCGCGGCACCTATGGCTTCCTGTAACGACGTGCCACGGGGCTGCATCTCGTCATGCCACAGGCATAGCAGCGTGCGGCATGTCTCGGTGGGCGGATGATGGGGGAAATGGAAGCGCGCGGGCTGCGGCTGGCCCTTGGCGTCCAGCACCACCACAACGGTATTGGTCGTGCCGAAATCTATGCCAAGCCGCACGCCATGGGGGGGCTTTATGGAAGACATGCGGCCTCCCATACGCGCCGATGCAGGCCGTGTCCATCGGGGTCATTCACATTTTGCGTGGGGTGGCGTAGGGGTTGGCATCATGACCGAGCCGTTTACCTGCGCCAATGCCCGCTATCGCACCGATACCCGCCACGGCCACCCGCATGGCAAGGGGCAGGCGCGCGGCAGCGTGCTGCAGGCACCACTGGTAACACAGGCCGATACGGGCGATACGCTGTGGCTGGAATATGTGCTTGGGCCGGAAGGCGCGCGGTTCTGGCTCATGTGGTATGATGCTAATGGCCTGCCGCGCCTGACCAACAGCGCGGTCATGGACCATGCCAACCTCGCCATCATGCTGCGCGCGTTAGGCCACGGCGCGGCACTCGACGCAGTGCAGGCCGCCCTGCCACCAGCCGGTCATGCGGCCTGATCCTGCCCGCCCGGTTTGGCCGATGGCTGCCTGCCTGTTATCAAGACCCCTGCACTCCTTTTGCAGCATGTAGCACGAGACGATATGATGAACCCATTCTCCACCCCGGGCCGTAGCGCCCTGATGCGGTTTGCAACCCTTGGCGCAATCGTTGTGCTGGGTGCCTGTACTGCCCGGCATGGCCCGGCGCAGGCGGCGCGGATCGGCATGCCCAACCCGGCTTCCGCCTATTGCCAGCATGTGGGCGGCAGGCTTGAAATGCGTACATCCCCGCAGGGCACAACGGGCTGGTGCCACCTGCCTGATGGCACGGTGATGGAGGAATGGGCCCTGTTCCGCCGCGATCATTCCGCCCCGCCGCAGTGACGTCACGCTGCCCTGCCCGGCTCGCCCTGCTGGGCCTGCTCGGACTTGCGGGCTGTGGCGACGCGCTGATGGCGCGCAACCTGCCCCCGGTACAAGACTGCCAGCAGCGTGGCGGAACATGGCGCATAACGCCAGATGGCCGCACCGGGCTCTGCACCCTGCCGCCGGGCGAAAGGGTGGCTGGCGCACGCATCGTACCGCGCCATCAAGGCACACCATAACCTGTGGTAATATGCCGCATGAAACCCTGAGGTTGGTCATCCGTTCTGGGCAAGGCAGGCTGTTTCACAAAGTCCCCTGCCAGATGGGCATTGCCTGTGCTGGCCCTGGCCCGTCCTTTACCCGGCATGGTGTTTTCTGAAACAGCCTCCTGACGCAACAAGGAGGAACCCGTGCCCGTAACCGCGACCACCAACCCGCCCCGCTTCATGCCCTTCAGGGTCATGGCCCGTTCATGCGTTCTTGCGGTGGGCATGGGGCTCGCCCTGCCCCTCATGGCCTGTAGCGGCCGGATTGGGGAGGATGCCTGCATTTCCTGCTCGAGGGAAAAAACGGACCCGCCGCGGCACGATCCCGCCGCACCCACAGGCAATGCCGTGGGCGAAGGCATGGGCGGCCCAACCGGCTCGCCCCAGCAGGCAGGGCAGGATCAGAGCCCTGGTGCCGCCAGCGCGCCGGGCATGTAATACCGTGGCAGGGGCCACGCGATCATTCACAGCAACGTGTTTTTACGCCTGCCGGGCGGGCTGAACCCCCCGGATACAGGCGCGTTTGACCCTTGCCACCCTATTGAGAAAAACAAAGGAGGATACAGGATGCGGTTCACCGTTTTCCCCGCCCTCCCCATCGCATTAGGGTTGGGGATCGGGATGGCAGCAGATGCATATGCCGACGACCCGGCAACACCGCAGCAGGTCGCGGCCTGCAAGGCCGATGCCCTGCGGCTGTGCCCGCTGGACATACCGGATACAAGACAGGTTGAAGCCTGCATGCAACGCAAAGTCACCCGTCTGTCGCCTGCATGCCGGGACACCGTGCAGGGTAAATAATACCGTCCCGTGACCGGGGCACGCCATGGCTTGGCCAAGCCGTGCCCCGCTACCGTTTTTCGGAGGCTCACATGACGATTTCGCGTAACGTAACCGACATGACCACCCGCATCGGTGATTTCCTGACAGGCGCGCAGGGCGACCGTTCCGGCGCGCTTTCGGTGCTTAACGACATTCTTGGCCCCCTGCCCGCGCCAGACGAACCCAGCATGCTCGAACACCGTGCGGAGGAAGCAGGCATGCTGCCGCTGATCCGCACCTGGCAGGAGCACGACCAGGCCCCGTATGCCGATGAAAGCACGATCCATGCCCTGTTCCGCCCGACGGAACTCGAGCGTTTCTCCACCCAGACGGGACTTTCCGCACAGGCCGCGATGAAGATCCTGCGCGAGATGCTGCCTTCGGCCATCCGTCACCGGGCGCTGAACGCGCGTGCGGGCTGGCAGCCTGAAAACACGGCTGACCCCAACCTGCACTGACACGCAACAATCAGGGTCACTGCCTTTTTAGCCTGCCCACCGGGGTACTTTTGCCCCAGTGTGGCGGGCTTTTTTTCAGCCCGACCCAAGGCCTTAAATCGTAAAGAAGTTTTTGGTGCTGCTTTTTTTAAGCTTTGAAGAACGCCGCCTTTTTTCAAAAAGGCGGCGCCCAAGGCTTTTATCAGTTGTAATGCCTTACTTACGCCCCGGCTGCATCTGGCGCGCACGATCAACCGGCTGACCGATTTCGCGCAGGGGGTAACCCGCCTTGACGCGCTGCTCGATCTCTTCAAGCGAACAGCCCCGCGTTTCAGGCACAAGGAAGTAACCGATCAGGAAGAAAACCGCATTGAAACCAGCCAGAAGCCAGAAAATACCGTAATCCCCGATGAGGCTCATGACGGACAGGAAAACGTTGCTGATCAGCCAGTTGGTCATCCAGTTGGCAAAGGTAGAGCACGCTATGGCCAGCCCGCGCCCCTGCAGGGGCTGGATTTCGGTGCACATGGTCCACGGCACAGGCCCCTCGCCCAGAGCATAGCCCAGCGTGAACAGCACCAGCAGCCCGATGATGGCAATACTGCCCATGCTGCCCCCCACATGCGCGAACAGCACGAACCCGAACACGCACAGGCTGAAAGAGGCCACAAGCGTGCTGACCAGTAGCAGCGGGCGACGCCCCCAGCGGTCAATCAGCACAATAGCCACGCCTGTTGCCACCATGTTGGCAAGGCCGAGCAATGTCGTGCACCACACCGCCGCCTGGGCTGAAAAACCAAGGTGTTCAAGCAGATGCGGGGCGTAATACAGCAGGATATTGATGCCCGCGAGTTGCTGGAACATCTGAAGTGCCATGCCAAGGGCAAGTGTCTTGCGAAAACCGGCAGAGGTTTTCAGGAGTTCGAAGCCGTTTCCCTCGGTTTTCCTGAGGTTCTGCTCGATCCGGTCGAGTTCATTATTGGCGCGCTCACGTGAGCCACGCACTTTTTGCAGCACGCCACGGGCTTCGCGCCTGCGCCCATGCATGGCCAGCCAGCGTGGCGAATAAGGCACCCGCATTGTAGCCAGAATGAAGAAAACCGTTGGCACGGCAAGAATACCCAGCATCCACCGCCAGTGTCCGCCATAGGAGAGCAGGCTGTCTGACAGCAGGGCCAGGAGCATGCCTGCGGTAATGACAAGCTGGTAGAGCGAAATCATCGTGCCGCGTTGGCTTTTTTCCGTAATTTCGGCAATGTAGAGTGGCGCTGAAAAAGACGCGAAACCAACCCCTATGCCAAGACAGACACGGCCTGCAATCATGACAGGAATGGACGGAGCCAGCGAACACAGGCCGGTGCCAAGCAGGAACAGCAGGCCGGCATAGAACATCGCCCCCCGCCGCCCCCGGTAATGCGAAACCGGAATGGCCAGCAGCGAGCCTCCTGCCGCGCCGAGCATGAGCGAGGAGACAATCCATTCCTGTGCCCGCTCATTGGCCCCAAGGTCGAGGCCCATGAATTTGAGTGCACCGGCAATGACGCCGGTGTCGAGGCCAAACATAAGTCCGGCCAACCCGGCCGCCCCGGCAAAAAGAAAGGCGTTCCGACGGCCTTGCTGCAGGCTGTCCCGGTAGGACAGATCATCGTGCTTTACAGTATCGCCATTCACGAGAAAAACCTTCTTTATCGTTATATTTTCAATATAGAACGCCTCTTATGAAAAATAGTTCTCAGGATCATGATCATTCAGCCGTGATCGGGAGTGAGAAAGGTATTTTTTTCATTCCTTACCATGAATACAATATTACAATACTTCCTAAAAACAGTCTTTACTTCAAGCATTGGGGATTGATATGATTACACGGGCTACATCAGTAATGAGCAGGATGCGGTGCGTATTAATGATTCTGGCTGGCCTGCCCCTTCCCCTTTTATAGACAAGAAATGTCCTTGGGAGAAGATCAACCATTATGCCTGGGTGAAAAGGTTTTCCATGAATCCTCCACCCAAGATAAAATATAGAGAAGAATTTTCTGTTTAATTATCTGGATTTTGCTTTTTTATGATTATAATCCTTTGTGCTCATGCTCGGTATTATCGAGAAATGCAGTGAAGCATCTTCTTCTGGTGTCCAGTCAAGCAAGTGCGCTTCCGGATAGTTCAATCCTTCGCTCTGAGGCACATTTTTTTCTTTTCGGTCTTTATTCAGGACGACATTTTTCTTTATAACAGTATATTCAGGCTTTATTTCAATAGAAGCCCATGCGCTATAAATATCAGAAATATCTGTTCTTCCGGCAGGGCGATTATTAATAAAAAATGGGGTCGGGGCTATATGATGCTGCATGGCCATCATAATAAGCCATTTGCCGGGTGGCAGGTCGGTAAATGTGAAAACGCACCCCTGCTGGTACGGTGCTATTCTACCAAAATCCTGTGAACTCTTATCTACACTGGACTTGAACCGCCACGGGGAATCAACAACCCTGATCCACTCACGATAGTATGGCGTATCCGGTTGGATAACCGCGTTTCTTGCCAGTTCGTCGCAGCTTTTTTTCTTGTGTTTGATATCAATCATGTAACCATGCAGGATTAGTGTCTTGTCACCCTTCTGTTCTGCCCATGCGGCTTCCTGGGGGTTGAATTTTACCTTGAAACTTTCACACCCCTGAAGAGAGAGCAGACCCACCATGCACGTTGCCAGAAGTGGTATGTTTTTAAGCATTCCCAATTATCTTTCTTCAAATAAACTTCTTAAAATCATCTAGCATCTATTTTTCACTGTTACAAAATTTATCATCTCATGCGGCGGAAATACCAAAAAGATGCGCCAAAGGTGCAGGTAAATAAAATGCCACTCATCTGCCGCCCTGCCTGTAATCCGGGCAGATAGACAGCCATTACACGTTCCTTTTTTTACCCTGGGCCAGTAATTCATTTTGAAACAGGAATTTTAATAATGACTTATAAGAAATATATTTTTATTTAAATTGTGCATAATACCATCAGTCCGGGCATTCTCTTTCCTGCAATGGGCTGTCATACCCGACCCTCATCATTTCAGGGCATCACGACATGCCCTTTCCCGCTCAGTGGCTGCCCATGAAACCGGGCCGACCCATCGGGCGTTTAATGTTCTCCCTGCCCACAGGTGCCCCATGCAGCCTGACCGCCCCCTTGTTGCGGCCATTCCCGTGCGGAACGAGGCTGAGCGCATCGGCCCCTGCCTGCGCGCCCTCGCCCGCCAGCACGCCACCCACCTGACCCATGTGGTGCTGCTGCTTAACAACTGCACTGATACGACATTATCCACCGTACGGACCTTGAGCGGCAGCCTGCCTTTTGCCCTTCACGTGGTTGAACGCACCTATCCGCCCCCGATTGCTCATGCCGGTACCGCACGCCGCGCGGCTATGACATGCGCGGCTGAGCTTGCCGGGCCGGAGGGCATCGTGCTCACCACCGATGCTGATGCCGTGGCGGCACCTGACTGGCTGGCGCATACGCTTGCCGCTTTTGCCAAGGGGGCTGATGCCGTATGTGGCCGCGCGTTGATCGACCCGGTGGAAGCCACCCGCCTGCCCGCCTGCCTGCATGCAGATGATCGGGCGGAAACCGCCTATGCCACCATGCTCGACCGGATTCATGACCTTGCCGACCCTGATCCGCATGATCCATGGCCTCGGCATGTCGAGCATTCGGGAGCCAGCATTGCGGTGCGGGTTGGCCTGTACCACAAAGCAGGCGGCATTCCCGCCGTGCCACTCGGCGAGGACCGGGGGTTCCTGGCTGCCCTGCGCCGCGTGGATGCCGCCATCCGCCACGCGCCGGATGTGTGGGTGAGCGTATCAGGCCGGATTGCAGGCCGCGCGCGCGGTGGCATGGCCGATACCATGGCCCGCCGCATGATACGGCAGGATGAAATGCTTGATGAAAGCCTGGAGCCCGCCATGACCTCCCTGCACCGTGCCCAGGCTCGCGCGGCCTTGCGCCCGTTATGGGGCCGACCCGTGCGCCATGGTCTGTGGCGGGCACGGGCCGAAAACCTTGCGCGTCAATTGATGCTGCCCTCCGCTATCCTGATCGAAATCAGTGCAGAACCGTTTTTTGGCCTGGCATGGGACAGGCTTGAAGCCGCAAGCCCCCTTCTGCGCCGCCGGCCTGTCAGGCGTGCTGGCCTTGCGGCTGAACACCAGCAGGCGGCGCGGATTGTGCTGCGCCTGTTGCAGGCACAGACTCCGGTTCTGCCTGCACTTGATGGATGATGGCGGGATAAAACAGCATTCTTTGAAGTTTTTTGGAAAAAGCTTCACCAAAAAACTTCAGTTTTTTATTGATAATCTGCTTTTGCAACATGGCCCAGCATGTCCAGCCGGTAATGCGCATGATGTCGGGCATATGTCACCTGTAGCCCGGCGGCAAGGCAGGTTGCGATGAAGTGGCGGGCGGCTTCGTTGCCATCGCATGGCGTGTCGGTCGGGCCAGTCCAGTTGACCAGCACGATCGGGGCTTCTGCCTGCCGCACACGCAGGCAATGGGTAGCAAGCCGCGCAATATCGGCGCGTGAGAGGAAATACAGCAGTTCCGAAATAATGATCAGGTCACACGACGCCGCTGGCAGATCAGGAAAGTCATCAGGCAACTGCCCCCGATAAAACGTCACCCCCTCCAGCCCTGCGCAGCGGCGTCGTGCCTGCGCAAGGGCGGCTTCGGCCACATCCACAGCCAGCAGGTGATCGCATTGCCGTGCCAGGCGGGCCGTCATGACACCGATGGAACACCCGAGTTCCAGCGCATGATGGAACCGCCGGCCTGCAAGCAGGGTAAGGGTGTGGCGGTATTTGTCGCGCTCATACGGGCGGCTTCCCACTCCCCACGGGTCAGAACTGACTGTATGAATGCGCTCGAACACGGCCCGCGGCCAGCTTGACCCGCTCATGGCGCCAGAAAAACCTCAAAATCCGTTATCAAAGCCGCCAGCAGGCTGGCTGGCAGGCTGAAGCCGGTGGGGTCATCGGTAATCAGGCCGCCATACTGGCTTTCATGCTGGCTGACGGCATGGGCCTTGAGGGCACGGTAGGGCGTGATGTCCAGCCGCATCCCCACGGGCGGCGCAAGGTCAAGCTCCGTCTCCGCCCCCACAAGCCAGCCCCAGACCGGATAGGTGAGCAGCGCAAGGGCATGATGATGGTGCAGGGCAAGGCCCATTTTCCATACCGCTTCATGATCGCAATGCGGATCAAGCCGCGACGGCGCAAAAACCGTGCTGCAGCCATGCTGCACGGCCAGACCGGCCAGATCCCGCACAAGGTGGTCAAAAACCGGCCCCTCATGCGCGGTGGCTGCATCAGGCTGGTCGAGGAATACAACCCGCTCCGGTCCCAGCCCCAGACAGGTCAGCGCGCGCAGGGCCTCTTGTCGCCGCTGTTCGCGCAGCCGTACTGCAGGCCACTGGCGCGAGTGGGGGTGCGAGGCCGCGCCATCGGTCACGATAACGACCATCGGCGGGCATCCGGCCCGGCAGCACGCGGCAATCAGGCCTCCACAACCCAGGCTTTCATCATCGGCATGCGGGGCAAGGATGAGCGCCGTGCCGGGCGCAATAATGGGCAGCGGAGCCAGCGGCAGGTCGCGCCACGCCGCATGCAGGCTGGCGGCCTTCATGCCAGTGCCTCCGTGGGTGGCAGGTCGCGCTGCGTGAACCATGAAGCCGCCGCGCATAATGTTTCATCCGGGGCGGGCTGGCGCAGGTAGGTGGCCAGATCGCGGGTCAGCCGTTCCGCCACGTTCGTCTTGATGAAGGCCGAAAGCCCCAGCCCGCGCTGGACCAGTTCAATCACCTCCAGCCCCGCCTGCTCGACTGCAATCCGCGCCAGATCGACGGTGGCGGTGATGTCACCCGCCTCGTAGCGGTCCTGCACGGTCGCGACCAGCGCGGCCTTGCGTGTCCAGTCCATGGCGGTCTGAGCCGCGATCAGCGCCCGGCCGATGCGCGCCTGCTGAGCGGGAGCCCGGGCCCGCTCGCGTTCGGCAAGCTGCTCGCGCAGTACGGTGGTGAGCCGTTCGATCCCGCCAAGGGCCACGGCCATGGGCCGCCATGCCCCAGCTGAAAATTCCGGCTGCCGCAGATAGTCACCTGCCTGCCCGATCAGGCTTTCCGGGGTTACGGGCAGCCCCTCGAAATCGCACTGCCCCGTGCCTGCCCCCCGCATGCCGCTCAGCCCGCCAATGGAAGGATGGATGACGCAGCCCTGCTCCACGCCTACAAGCAGCATAACCGTCGTGCCCGCCTGCGTGCGCGCCGTTACCAGCGCCTGTGTCACATGGCCTGCGCCGGAGGCAAAAGCCTTCTGCCCGCGCAGGATCAGGCCCTGCGCGGTCTGTTCCAGATGCAGGGGATGCGCGCCATCGGTCACCCATACGCCAAGCAGCGCACCCTCGTGCACATCGGCAGCAACAGAAGCGCGCTGGGCCGGAGAGCCGTAACGAATGACAAGGCGCAGCGCGTTGACATGCCCCTCCACCACGCGGCCAAGTGCAAGGCTGCCCTGCCCCACCAGCCGCAACAGGCGCAGCAGGCCCGTGGCGGCCTCAGGCGCTGCATCGGGCCAGCAGCCGCCAGACGCCAGTGGTAATGCTGCTGAAAGGACGCCAAGCGCCCGCAGTCGCGCCAAGCCATGCGTGGGGAAAACCGCCTGCGGGTCATTCGCGCTGGCTTCTGCCTCGAGTTCTGCGCGGCAGGCCACCAGGGCTTCAAAGGGAAAACTCATGCAGGCACGCTCCGTATTCCCGAAAAAACAGGAAAACGTAGCAACCGGATCAACCCGTCAGCACCTCTTCCCTGCCTTCACAAACAGCGCCGGAGCGTAATTGGTTCCCCACCGGATCGCGCACGTCACGCCCTGCTCCGCCAGTCAGGCTAGCGCCGCCCGATCATGTCCGCCACTTTCACGGCATAGCGATCTGTCATGCCTGATACGAAATCAGTCAGGGCATGCAGGGCGTCATAGGCATTGGTGACATGGGCAACCGGCAGCCGCAGGGCACGCACCAACTGCGCATGATAGGCGCTCAGCCCGGCGCAGTCCCATTCCACGGCCCGCAATTCGTTGAAGAGGGGCAGGAGACCATCAAGAATGCGGTAGACGACATTGCGCCCGTAAACCTCGAGTTCCGTCTTGCGCGCTGCGTTGAAGATCTCGGTCCGCGCCACCTGCCTTATGTCCTGGAATTCTTTGCCAAGCCGCGAGGCCTCAACCAGTGAACGTGGGAAAGTACCATCCATGATGGCCGCGTAATTCTCACGAAAGGCATCCACGCAGGCCCCGATCGCGCCGCTGATGGCCTTGGCGCGGTATATCGAGACAATATCGGCACGGCTGCGTTCAGGATACTCCTTGCGCGAGCGGGCCGTGAGCGCGCCAAGCAGGTTGGTTACCACCTCGAAGCTGATATCTTCCGAAAGGTAGGCATCTTCAAGGTCCATGATATTGTAGCAGATATCGTCCGCCGCCTCCATCAGGAAGGCCAGCGGGTGCCGCCGCCACCAGAAGCCAATGATCTGCCCGCTGGCATCATGCACATCCGTGCGCCGGAGGCCGAGTTCAGCTGCGACATGCGCGAAGGTGGGCACGTCATTTTCAAAAAAACCGTATTTCTTGAGGCCAATATAGGCCGTGCCGTCCACCATGCCCCCAGCTCCCGCCTCCAGCCGGACAGGCGCTGAAACCGGATATTTGGTAAAGGCCCCAAGCGAGCCCAGCGCAAGCCGCATGCCGCCTTTGTTCCGGTACATCTCGGTGCGGGTAAGGATGCGAAAACCCTGCGCGTTGCCCTCAAAGGCATTGAATTCGACACGCTGCGCAGGCGGGATATCGCTCATGATATCGCGGTCTGCTGCAAATTTTTCCTTGAACCATGACCCGATGGCTTCTTCACCGGAATGGCCAAAAGGCGGGTTGCCGATATCATGCGCCATGCACGCCGTCTGTACGAGGCCCGCCACGACCTTGACCTGATCAGCCGTGAGGGCCTTGAGGTCATCGGCCAGCCACGACCCCACTTCGGTGCCCAGCGAGTGCCCCACTGTCGCGGCCTCAAGACTGTGGATCAGGCGATGGTGCACATGGTCATTATCATAAAGCGGATGAACCTGGGTCTTGTTCGCCAGCCTGCGAAACGGCGGCGAGAACAGAATGCGGTCCATGTCCTGCATATAGGCGGGGCGGTGCTTTTCCTGCCTGTAGTCGGGGTCGTTGAGGCGTTCGGTCCTGAGAAGCGTGTTCCACTGCATGCCCGGTCAATCCCTGGTGGCAACATGCGGGCCATCATCCGTGCTGCCCCTGCCCCGGTCAAGCCACGGGCGCGCCTTTACTCATCCCCGCCCGAGCCGAACATGAATTCGATCGCCCACATGGCCAGCCGCATCACCGCCCATGTTAAAAAACACAGCAGGATGCCGTTACGGATTACTATGGAAATCTGATAAATCATATTCCACTGGGTCACGCGTCATTGTTCCTTCCAGCCAGGAATTCCTGCTTCGTGATATGCGTGTGCACGCTCACGCCTTGATTTACCAGCATTTACTACCTGATATCCTCTTGATCTGCCTGGTCAGGGCAGATGGATGCCAGAATATCACGGTGCCATCCGTCATATGATGTCCTGCCTTTCTGCCCCACCTGCATTGATGGCCACATGCAGGCAAGGCGCGTTGAATGTGGCCCTGCCCTCAAGGCCTTCCATGAGCTTACAGGCTGCATCCGCAAAAGTATATGTTTCGTTATCGAAACACCTGGCGCTGCAAGACGGGATGTCCTTTTCCAACAACGCTTTAACAGATGGTAGGGCTGCATTTTTTTCATGCGACATCGTGTCATAACAATCTTAGGCTTGGGCACATGTGTTGGTCGACACATCCGTGATGAAGAAAGACCGTGCGGCGGGAGTTTCGGCTCCCGCCGTTTCTGTTTCTGTGCCTCTTGCCTTGCCCGCGTGCTCCATGGCGGTTTTCCTTGCCGCCCGTTCGTGGCAGGGTGGGAAGCATGAAACCAAACCTGCTGATCAGTGGCTGCCTGGCGGGGCTGCCCGTGCGGTATGATGGCTCGGCCCGTCCCCTGATGGAACACAGCCTTGCGCGATGGCAGGCGGAAGGGCGTGTAACGGTCTGCTGCCCCGAAACGCAGGCCGGTCTCATGACCCCCCGCCCCCCGGCTGAAATTGTGCAGGGGCGCGATGGCGCGGCCGTGCTGGATGGGCTGGCCGAGGTGCATGAAGCGACCGGGCAGGATGTATCGGCCCCGTTCGTGGCAGGCGCGCATCTTGCGCTGGCCATGGCCCGGAAACATCACTGCATACTCGCACTGCTTATGGATGGCAGCCCTTCATGTGGCAGCAGCTTTATTTATAACGGCGCATTTACCGGCACGCGCCATGCCGGGATGGGGGTCACCGCAGCGCTCCTGCGCCGCCACGGAGTAGCCGTGTACGCGCCCGCGCAATTTGCGCTTGTTGCGGCCAGAATGGATTGAGTGTCGTCATGATGACAGGATCTGCCCTGCGTTACGTTCTGTCAGGCTTCTTTACACAGTGCTGCATGGGGGCGACGTATCATGGTGCCCGCGGCCCCGGCTTGCCCGGCCATCCACCTGGGCCGGGGTCGCACCCCCGGTCGCGTCTGATGCGTGTGCACGTGCCACAGTGCTTTTGCAGCCGGTAGCCGCTCTGTTATGCAATCGCGCCCTCCCAAGCTACCGCCACCTGATAAGATGCATGCCGCCATGCGTCTGGTCCCGCGCTTTTTCATGCTCCTTGCCTGTGTTGCATCACTGGCCGCCTGCGCCGATCACAACCCGCGCCTTGATGACAATGCGCGCGCAGCATCGGATCACGGCAATGGCGGCCCGCAGGGCGAGTGGGGCAGTTTGGGCGGTGGCTGGAGCGGGCCGGGTAACATGGGCTGGTAGGACCAGCTTTTATTGCTGCAAGATGAATAATATATAATCCATTTGAAACAAAAAATCGATATCCGCATATAATTCCGTAACATTGACCCCTTAAAAGTGCTGCAAACCCACGTGAGGTATTGCTCATGCTCAAAAGGATCACCATTGTGGCGTTGTCCGTCACGATGCTCGCGGCCATGCCCCGGCCTGCGGCCAGCCATAGCTATCATATCGGCCTGCCCTCGCGGCTACGGGCCCATAACCATGTCAATTCAGTCTATGGCTACATGGCGGGGCATAGTGCTGTCATTCCCACGGATAGCAGCCGTTACCGCAACATTGAAGCCAGATGCGAGGGCCGTTCGCTCGGCAATGATTATACGGCAACGACCATCGGGGTCAGCCAGGCCTCGCACCGCAACTTTTTTGCAGAATGCATGACACAGGCAGGCGCGTGGCGATAAAAGGCCCGGCGACAGGACCAGTCTGTTCACGCCAGAAGGAACGCGCTACCACAGGCAGCACTGTTGCAGGCAAAAAGGCATATATTGATGGATGAAGCGTTCTGGCAGGCGAAGTGGGAACGCGGCGAGACCGGCTTTCATGAACCCGCTCCCAATGCCCTGCTCACCCGCTATCTGCCCATTCTGCACCTGCCTGCAGGCGCGCGGGTTTTCGTGCCCCTGTGCGGCATGAGCCTCGATATTCACTGGCTGCTGGCCCGGGGCTACACGGTGGTGGGCAGCGAACTCAGCCGCATTGCCGTAACACGCCTTTTTGCAGCACTCGGCCTTGTGCCGCATGTCACACCCCTCGGCGCGCTTGAGCGTTTCGAGGCGGGAAAACTCTGCGTCTTTGTTGGCAATATCCTTGATCTTGCCCCGGAACAGCTTGGAGCAGTAGACGCCGTCTATGATCGCGCGGCGCTGATCGCCCTGCCCGCTCCCATGCGGGTGGCCTATGCCCGCCACCTCGTTGCCCTGACCCATGCCGCGCCGCAACTGCTCATTTGCCTGGAATATGACCCGTCATGCCGGGCGGGTCCACCCTTCGCGGTGGATGAAACGATGGTGCGCCAGTATTACGCCACGACATTCCTGCCAGCCCGCGTGGCACGGCACGCCGTGCCCGGCGGCCTTAAAGGCGCCTGCCCGGCATGGGAAAACGTGTGGACCCTCACGCCCCGGCCCGAGCCTGCACCGTAAACGCCACAGCCCGTCTTTACCTGCCCGACGGGCTGCCCGTTGCAATCCACAACACCAGCGCGGGGATGAAGAAATACAGCGCCGTGGCCGCCAGCATCCAGGGCATGAGAAAAGACATGTCAGTATGCAGCACGTAGTGGCAGACCAGATTGGCAAGTCCCAGCATGACCACAACGCACAGGCAGGCGCACAGATTCATCACCGGTGTGCGCTCCGCGTTGATCTGCCGGATGTATTCTATAATCGATCGCATGATTCCGCCTGTATCCGTATGGGTGCCGGGGCCGTATCCGGCCGGGCCAGAGGAAGGCCCGGAACCATGATGGTGCGCGCATTCACGCCCGGCCCCCGTGTTGCCCCTTCTATAAAGCCCGCGGGGCCGGAAGTCACTTCCATGAACAGGCACATGCACGAACCGCCTCCCCGATTGAGTGCCTTCCGCCGATGGTTTTTTTGCTATAACGTGTATGCATGTTAACACGTGCTTCGCTTACGGCCACGGATCTCGCTCGCGTCCTTGAACAGAGCACGGATTGCGTCAAACTGCTTGACTGCAATGGCAACCTGATCTGGATGAATGCCAATGGCCTGTGCGCCATGGAAATTGACTCCTTTACGCAGGTTGCAGGCACACAATGGGCCGGGTTATGGCCCGATGCACTCCAGCCCGATATAGAAAGCGCCTTCCGATCCGCCCGTCTGGGCGAGACCGCCCGTTTTCGCGGGGCCTGCCCCACTGCCAAAAACGACCCGCGCTGGTGGGAAGTCAGCATAACGCAGGTATGCGATGATGGCGGCAGGCCAATCGGCTTTCTGAGCATATCGCGCGATGTGACCCAGGCCGAGAACGACCGCGAAGCCCTGCGGGTGATGATCGGGGAAATGCGCCACCGCCTGCGCAACAGCTATACCATCGTGTGCAGCCTCCTGCGCCGCTTTGCCGGTCATGACCCCCGGCTTGGTGAATTCGTGGCGGATATGGAGCAGCGTATCATGGCGCTGGCCCGCGCGCAGTCCCTGTTTGATGATGACACAACGGCAGCCGACCTGCGGGAACTGATCGAAGTGCTGGTCACCCCCTTCTTCGGTGCGGCGGAAGACTGTTTCACGCTTGATATTCCCCCTGACGTCAGCCTTGACCGCCGCACGGCCGATGCCGTGGCGCTGGTGATCGGGGAATTATGCGTCAATTCAGCCAAATACGGCGCGGTCAGCACGGGTGGGTGCATCAGCCTGCACTGGCGGGGCAAGCCGGGCGAAGTGCGGCTGGAATGGGTGGAACATGCAGCCCAGCCCGCTCTGACAACACCCGGCGCGCACGGGCAGGGCCTGCGTCTGATCAGCCGTATCGTCAAGGCCTGCTCGGGCACGTTCGACATGCAGTGGCGTGCAGACGGGGTCACGGCAACCATGTTCCTGCCTCTGCCCTCATAAATTTTGTCGCTTATTATCAATAATTTGTTTGAAAATGCATTTCTGCCCGCAGGCAGCTTTCAACTCCCGGAAACGAAGCGTTTCCAATTTTGGCGTATCGGCAGGCCCATTGAGCCGTATTGTTAAGGCTCCTGCCGGGCAGATCCGGTAAGGCAGCATGCAACATAGCGGAAGGTCATGATCATGCCCAAGGTTCTCGTACTGTATTACTCATCCTACGGCCATGTGGAAACGATGGCCCACGCCGTGGCCGAAGGCGTGCGCGAGGCCGGGCTGGAGGCCGTGGTCAAGCGCGTGCCTGAACTCGTGCCTGAAGATGTAGCCAAAAACCACCATTTCAAGACAGAGCAGAGCGCCCCTCTCGCCACTACGGCGGAACTGCCGGAGTATGACGCAATCATCGTGGGCGCGCCCACCCGTTTTGGTCGCCTGCCCTCGCAGATGGCCAATTTCTGGGACCAGACCGGCGGCCTGTGGCTCAAGGGCGCGCTGGTCGGCAAGGTGGGCGCGGTGTTCACCTCCACCGCATCGCAGCATGGCGGGCAGGAAACCACGCTGTTCTCGCTTATGTCGAACCTTTTGCACCACGGCATGGTCATTACCGGCCTGCCCTACAGCTTTCAGGGCCAACTCAGGGTGGATGAAGTCACCGGCGGCGCGCCTTACGGCGCCACCACCATCGCGGCAGGCGACGGCTCGCGTCAGCCCAGCCCCACCGAGCTTGATGGCGCGCATTATCTTGGCCAGCACGTGGCCGGGCTCGCGCGCAAGCTCACTGCCTGATCCGGCCTCCCCCCCCGGCCCGTTGCGCCGGGGGAAACTCCTGCTGCTCAAGGGCAGCCGCTTTCCTGCGCCCAGGGTGGATGACCAAAGGCGCCCACCAGATAATCAATAAACGCATTGACCCGGATGGGCCGCAGCCCGCTTGAGGGCGTGATCAGGTACAGGCCCACCGGCGGGGCTTCCCAGCCGGGCAACATGCGCACGAAGCGGCCTGCCTTCAGCCCCTCCCACACCATGAATTCGGGGAACAGCCCAAACCCCAGCCCCGCCTCGAGCGCGGGCAGGAAACCGGCCGCATTATCGGCCCTGAGCCGTGCTGTTTGCGAGAGCACGAATTCCCGGCCATCGCTTTCATGGTGCAGGCGGAGCATGCCCGGGGCTGCGGTATTGGTATAGACAAAGCTCTTGTGCCGCGCGAGCGCGCGCGGATGTTCCGGCGCGCCAATCTGCGCCAGATAGTCAGGCGTGCATACCAGCGCCAGCCGCACGCTGCACAGCCGCCGGGCGCGCAGCGACGAATCAGCCAGCGACGCGATCCGTAGCGCCAGATCGTAGCCGCCTGCCACCAGATCAACCAGCGCATCGCTGTAATCGATGGTGAGGTCGATTTCGGGGTAGTGCCGCAGGAATTCGGGCAGCACGGGGGCCAGGTGCTGTATGCCAAAGGTCATGGGGGCGGCCATGCGGATCAGCCCCGAAGGCGCGCGCGTGCCGCCGCGGGCCTGTGTCTCGGCGGCCTCGGCTTCGGCCACGATCGTGCTGGCATGGCCAAGCAGCATGCGCCCGGTCTCGGTCAGCGACATCTGGCGCGAATTGCGGTTGAACAGGGCCACGCCAAGCGACTGCTCAAGCCGGCTGATGGCCTTCGATACAGTGGGCTTGGAGAGCTGTATGTCCTCTGCCGCACGGGCAAACGAGCCGCGTTCCGCCACTTTTGCAAAAATGGCCCAGGCCTCGAAATCCGGCAGTCTCATAGGCAAACTCGGGAAAGGGTGCGCGCCATATGTTTCCCTAACTTATCTGCGTGTTCCTGTCTCTACCCCGCCCTGGCATGCATAAAGGATGCAAAAATGGGAAACGAAAGGTTTCATTCATTTCCATATAAACGCCAGCTTCGGTCCGATACCATGAGGGCAACAGAAAAAGAAGAAACCCGATGATCGAAGTCCGACCCTTTGGCCTGCTGGGCCACGCCGACCATGGCTGGCTTGATGCACGGCATCATTTCTCGTTTGCGGGGTATCATGATCCCGCCCGCATGCACTGGGGCGCATTGCGGGTATGGAATGACGACATGATCGCACCTGGCACCGGCTTTGGCACCCATCCACACCGGGATATGGAAATCATCACCTTCGTGCGTGAAGGGGCCATTACTCATACCGACAGCCTGGGCAATACCGGGCGCACCGAGGCGGGCGATGTGCAGGTGATGTCGGCTGGCACCGGCATCCGCCACAGCGAATACAACCGCGACGCGGTGGCCACGCGCCTGTTCCAGATCTGGATCATGCCCGACCGCGCGGGCCATGCGCCTTCATGGGGCACGCGGGCTTTTCCGCGCAATGAGCGGGCCGGGCAGTTCGTGGTGCTGGCCTCGGGGCGGCCGGGGGATGACGACGCCCTGCCCATCAATGCCGATGCCCGCGTGCTTGGTGCCACCCTGGCCAAAGGGCAGACAGCCACCTACACGCTGGGTGCGCAGCGTCTGGGCTACCTGGTGCCCGCGCGCGGCGCGGTGGAAATAGACGGCGTGCGGGTGGGCGAGCGTGACGGTGCGGCCCTGTCCGACATCGAGACCGTAAGCGTGCGCGCCCTTGAGGATGCCGAGATCATTCTGGTCGATACCATCGCCTGAACTGCCGGGGGTGTGTATCATGCAGGTCGGGGCGCAACACTGCGCCCCGACCTGACCCACACCATGACCGGGACTGATTGATCCGTGACCCTGCCTGCCTACCACGCCACATGGTCGCCTGATGGCGCACCCGCCGCTGCTCCGCCTTATGGTCAATCCTACCCGGTGCGGCTGCATGATGGCTCTACCCTCACCCTGCCGCTGCGCGCCCTGCCTGGCGGCGAGCAGGCCATTGCCCTGCTCATGGCCAACCAGACCAGCTTTGCGGTCGAACGCCAGTTCATCCGCCTGCTGGCCGAAATGATCAGCCCGCTGGCGCCCGAGGCGATCGTTGGGGTGCCCACCATGGGGCTGGCCTATGCCCGGCCCGTGGCAGAAAAGCTTGGCATGAATGATTACGTAGCGCTGGGGCACTCGCGTAAATTCTGGTACGATGACAGCCTTGCCATCCCGCTTACCTCCTCAACCAGCCCGGACCAGACAAAACACCTCTACCTTGACCCGGCACTGGTGGAACGCGTGCGCGGCAAGCGCGTGGTGGTGATTGATGATGTGCTCAATACCGGGCGCACGGCTGCGGCTGCCGTGCAACTGCTTGAGCGCGCGGGGGCATGCGTCGTGGCCATGGCAGCCGTGCTGACCGAAGGCTGGGCCTGGCGCGCAACGCTGGAGGCAGCCTGCCCCGGCACCGTCCCGCCGGTGCATGCACTGGGCCATATCCCGCTTTTTGCCAGGCAGGCCGATGGCTGGCACCCCCAGTCCGGCACCTGAAACTGCCCATTGTCTTGCTGGGGGGTTTGCGGCATGACGGCACTATCAAATTCACTTTTGCCCGCAGCAGGTCGCCTTATGTCAGAACACACGCCCATCGGTCTTGAAAACCCCACCGCTCCCGTCAGCGCGGTGACGCATTCAGGTAACTTCCACCTTGATGAGACGCTGGGCTATGTGATCCTGCATTATGCGCTTGCACCCGATGGTGACCTGCGCGGGCGCGTGATGGGCACCGGCCCAGACGGGCGGCTGACATTTGCGCGCACCCGCTCGCCCGAGCGCATTGCCGCAGCCGACATCGTTTTTGACGTGGGCGGAAAATACGACCCCGCCACAGGCCGCTACGACCACCACATGAAGGAAAAGCCCCTGCGCGAGGATGGCACGCCCTATAGCGCGGCCGGGCTTTTGTGGAAGGATTACGGCATGGCCGCCATCCGCAGCATCCTGAAAAATCCGGCGCCAGAACCCGAGGTTGCCGCCATCTGGCAGAGTCTTGACCGCTCGCTTGTGCTGCCTATCGACCTTGACGATAACGGCGTGACCAAGATGGGCAAGCTCTCGCTGGCCGATATCGTCTCCGCCTGTCGCCCCACATGGGATACGGTGGAGCTGTACGGCCCCGATGCCGCAAAAACCCGCGAGACCGAAGGCTTCGCCAACGCAGCGGTGGCGGTGGCGGGGCATCTTGTCAACATGATCGACCGCGTGCGCGCCAGCCTCAAGGCGGAAAGCCGCGTGCTCGCCGCCTATGCGCAGGCGGAGGACAAGCGCATCCTGCTCATGGAAACCGGCATGCCGACCGAGAAGGTCATTTTCGACCACGACCTGCCGGTTGTCTATGTCGTCTCCCCCGCCGCCCCCGATCGCTGGAACGTCAAGGCCATTCCGCCCGTACGCGGTGATTTTGGCCAGCGCGTCTCGCTGCCCGAGGCCTGGCGCGGCCTTGATGGCGCAACGCTGGCAAGCGTGTCAGGCGTTGCCGATGCGGTCTTTGCCCACCCCGCCCGCTTCATCTGCGGGGCGGCGAGCCGCGCGGGCGCGCTGAAAATGGCGCAGCTCGCCCTTGAGATCGACGCGGCACAGGCCAAGGGCTGAACCCGCATGCGGCCCTGAACCACAGGGCCGCACTTTACCGATCCACCAGCCGCCCTGTTGAAAAAGGCGGCACCTGAAGGCAGGCTTGCGTGCCCCCTTTAGAGGGCATGCACCTGACGATGCCACAAACGTGATGGAATGGCTCATCTATCCGGCCTTTTCCCTCTTTCCGGCAGTCCTGGTGCATCCCACGTCACCTCCATCGGGCGGGACATGTCCCCCCGTAAGGGAGGTTGCCATGAATATGGGCACACGTTACCGCACAAACCCCGGTGTCATGGATCTGGTCGGCATAGGCATGGTCCTGCTGACACTGGCGTTATGGTTATCCTTTATCTTCATATGAACACGGAGCCCGACAGGTACACCTGATCGGCAGCAAGCCCCGGATACAGGAGGCATCAATGAAGCTTAATCTACGGCGTGCCTTTAACACCGGCACGGACAACCCCGGCTATGCCAGCCGGTGGGACATCATGGGTCCGGCCCTGCTGGCCATTGCCTTCGCGCTCTCGACGGCGATGATCTTCTTTCTTTAAACAAAAGGTCTCTACGCCGGGCCTGCCGGGGCAGGAAAAGCCGGGCAGGCCCGTTTTGCACCGTTTGCTGTAAGACAAGACAGCCGGGTGTGATGCAGATATTCCTCTGCACCCGCCCAAACCTTCCGCCTCCTGCCACGTTGCCTGTCGGCAGTCACAGGAGATCCCCATGAGCCGGACCCTACA
Source organism: Komagataeibacter xylinus (assembly GCF_009834365.1). Taxonomy (NCBI): domain Bacteria; kingdom Pseudomonadati; phylum Pseudomonadota; class Alphaproteobacteria; order Acetobacterales; family Acetobacteraceae; genus Komagataeibacter; species Komagataeibacter xylinus. The sequence continues at coordinate 2,958,887 of NZ_CP041348.1, forward strand.
GATCCTCGCGATCCTTTCCCTTACCCTGTCCATGACCAGTTGCGCCGACGGCCGGCACCACCACCGCTACCATCGGGAATGGCAGGATGGTCATTACGATAATGGCTACAGCCCCCATGGCGCGCGCATGCGCGCAGGCTCCGGCGGGCGCTGGTAACACCAGGCCAGCGCAGGAAAATGCGCAGGCAACATCCCGTGCAGTGCGTGCGTTAGGTGGAGGCGGGGCAAGACCCTGCCCTTCCTCCACCATGACGGAGCGCATGCATGACCACCACCATCCCCCCCCAGAGCCAGCCCCACCAGCCCGGCGTAGAGCGGCTGATGAATCCGCAGGCCGAACATATCCGCGAGAGCTATCGCGGTAGTGGCAAGCTGAAGGGACGCCGAGCACTGGTCAGCGGCGGTGATAGCGGCATCGGGCGGGCTGCCGTGCTGCATTTTGCCCGCGAGGGTGCCGATGTGGCCATACTTTACCTTGAAGAAGATGAAGACGCACACGAGACGGTGCGCCTGGCCAAGGCTGAAGGTGTGCGCGCACTTGCCATACGCGGCAACGTAGCCAACAGCGCCGTATGTGATGATGCGGTCAGGCAGACCGTCGATACGCTGGGCGGCCTCGACATTGTGGTGAACAATGCAGGCGTGCAGTATGTCAGCGAAGACCTGACCGATATTACCGATGACATGTGGCAGCATCACATGGATGTGAATATCAACGGCTATTTCTACCTCACCCGCGCTGCCCTGCCACATCTGGGGCGTGACAGCGTCATCATCAACACGTCTTCCATCAATGCCTTTGCGGGCAATCCCTCGCTCGTAGCCTATACCACCACCAAGGCAGCCGAGATGGGCTTTACCCGCGCGCTGGCGCTACAGCTTGCGCCACAGGGCATCAGGGTAAATGCCGTTGCCCCCGGCCCGGTCTGGACCCCGCTGCAGCCCGCAAGCTGGGGGCCGGTTGACCCGGAATCCGTTGCCCATCTGGGTGACAAGACAGCCCTTGGCCGCGTGGGTCAGCCCAGTGAGTTAGGTCCGGCCTATGTGTATCTGGCAGCGCAGGATTCATCGTTCGTGACCGGGCAGACCCTGCACGTCAATGGCGGCATGATCGTCAATGGCTGAGCCGCTACCTGCCCTGATGCTGCCTGCCGCATCATGGCTGCGCCTTTCACCCCATCGCCGCTGGCTCGACATGCAGGGCCAGCGCCTGCTTGATTTCTCCAAGCCATCACGCGTGGCGCAGGGCTTCGCTGCCCTTGATGATGACGGCGCCCTGCCGCCGCCCGCCACGGCAGACAGCACGCTCAGCGCGCGCATGACCCATGTCTATGCCGTGGCTTCCGGGCGCGGCCTGCCGGGCTGCGGCCCGCTGGCCGCCCATGGCGTGGCCTGCCTGCTCGGCCCCCTGCGTGACCATGAGCATGATGGCTGGTTCCTGACACCTCCCACCAATGGCGCCCGCCCGTCGGATGCCCGCAAGCAGGCCTACCTGCATGCCTTTGTGGCCCTCGCCGCTTCATCCGCAACAGTTGCGGGTGTGCCGGAGGGGCGCATGCTGCTCGATGCGGCACTGAAGGTATGGGAAGACCATTTCTGGAGCGAGAAGGAAGGCGTCTTTCGTGAAAGCTTTGCCGCTGACTGGTCGGATGAGGAAAACTATCGCGGCGCCAACGCCAACATGCATTCAGTCGAGGCCTGCATGGCGGTGGCGGACGTAACGGGCAACCCCGTGTGGCGGCAACGCGCGCTGCGCGTGGTGGAGCGCTTCATCCATACGCTAGCCCGTGAGGCCGACTATTTCCTGCCCGAACATTACGACCGGAACTGGACGCTACTGCCCGACTACCACCGCGACACCCCGACTGACGCCCTGCGTCCCTATGGCATGACGCCGGGGCATTTCGTGGAATGGTCTCACCTGCTGCTCAAGCTGGAAGCCGCCCTGCTACGCACGCAGGGTCATGCCCCGCCGTGGCTTGTGGATGATGCGGTAGCGCTGTTCCACCGTGGCATGGAAACTGGCTGGGCGCGTGATGGCGCGCCGGGGCTGGTCTATACCATCGACTGGAACCACCAGCCCGTGGTGCATAACCGCCCCCACTGGTGTCAGGCCGAGGCCATGACTGCTGCCGCCGCCCTGCTCAAGCGCACGGGGCATGCGCAATATGAGCAATGGTACCGCACGATATGGAATTATATCGACCTTTACATGATCGATCGCAAACGCGGCGGCTGGATACAGGAACTCGACCAGCACAACCGGCCATCCGCCGTGGTCTATAAGGGCAAGGCTGATCTGTACCACGCCTGGCAGGCCACCCTCACGCCGCTGCTGCCGCTCGCGCCAAGCTTTGCTACGGCCATATCGTTACTGGAAAACTAGGGCCTGTTAGACTTTGAATGACAGGTTCTGGCCTGATTCAGGCTGAGAATGTTTGCCCCACCTGAAAAGTCCGGGTCTGCTGACTGCACGGGATCGTCTTCCCAATTACAGATCATACAGATTTCATAGTCGCCATATTCCGAGATGGTCAATGCTTCACAGCATGGACACGGTAGCAGTCCTGTCATTATCTGTTCCAATCATTCATTCCATAAATTGAATGGAAAACCGTTCTGTTTCCAGAAATTCCCTCATGATAACAGAATGTTTTCTGTAACACTTTTTTCAGGTGACATTTAAGGGTAAAGGATGTTGAATATTTTTTTACCGGTGGAGGCCGCCTTTATGATGACATCATAAAAATTGGCGATTTTTTCTGAACGTTTCTTTTCAAACAATACGTTTTTCAATGCACGTCAATATCAGGAACAGTGGCTTACACCATCTGAAAGGCTGTTCATAAACAGAAAAACCTATTTTCTGGTGAATGTGCATGATCCGGGCGTCGCAAATTTTTTTACGTTCTGGCCATATTACTTAATTGATGACATGGTTTATTGTTCAATAACAAAATCATTTTTCCCGATAAATATTGTCTAAATAAAACCGTCTCCTTCCAGACCAACCTGGAAGATATCAGATTTATTAATGAAGATGGTCTGAAGATTTCCACGTGGCGGACCGACCTGCACGCCATGCTGGGTTTCAGCACGAAAATGCACCGTCTTCTGGCCTGAAAAACCCAATTCATGCCATAGCCCCTTCGCCCGCCGGTGCAATGCCGTAACATAAAATTGCCGCAGGCACTCCCTCACACGGAGCAGACCGGGCTATAGTGGCGGACAGAACCAGTCCGCAAGCATCCGGGTGCGCCGCCAACCATGTCTTCGCCTTCTCCTTCCCTTCCTTCCGGCCCGTGGCGACTTGCCGCGCATGCGTTCGGGCGCAACAGGTCGGCCATGGGCGCGCTGGGCGTGCTGGCATTCATCACCTGCGCCTGCCTGCTGGCTCCGCTTTATGCCCATGATGTGGCCCACAGCGATCCCTTCGCCTCAAACGTGGCCGGCAGCATCGTGCTCGATGGACAGGAGGTGGACATCATGCAGCCCAATGACAATCCGCTGCATCTCGGCCTCAGCCCCATCGGCCCCACGGGGCATGCCGCCTATCTGCTCGGCGCTGACAGCCAGGGCCGCGATCTTGCCGCCCGCCTGCTCTATGGCGGGCGCAACTCCCTGCTCATTTCGGCCTGCGCGGCCGTGCTGTGCCTTGTGGTGGCAACACTTGCGGGCATCGTTGCGGGTTTCTGCGGTGGCGTGATCGATGTTGTCCTCTCCCGCATCATGGACATCATGTGGGCGGTGCCGGTCTATCTGTTTGCCATCTCGCTTTCCATCGTCATGGTCAGCCAGCAAATCCATCTTGGACCATTCGTGCTGGGGGCGGACAGCCTGCTTATTCCCATCTTCATCATCGCACTGGTTTACGTGCCCTATGCCGCACGCCCCATACGCGGGCGGGTGCTGGCGCTGCGGCAGGCGGAGTTCGTCACCGCCGCGCGCAGCCTTGGCGTGCCGGGGTGGCGGATCATGCTGCTTGACATCATGCCCAACATCAGCACCACGCTGGCAACGCTCGGCCCGCTGCTCATGGCGCTGGCCCTGCTGGCGGAGAGTGCGCTGTCCTTCCTCTCGCTGGGGGTGCAGGCGCCACAGGCGTCATGGGGCACCATCATTCAGGGTGGCGAGGGCCTGATCTATACCCGCCCGCTTGTTGCGGTCGCGCCGGGTCTGGCCATCGTGGCGGTAGTGCTTGCCCTCAATATCGTGGCCGATGGCCTGCGCGATGCACTTGACGGGCGCGAGGGCGCACGATGATCCCTGCCCTGCTCCGCCGTCTCGGCCAGACGCTGCTCGTGCTGTTTGGCGTGTCGGTGCTGGTGTTCACGGTGTTTTTCGCCACACCGGGTGCCGACCCCACCGCGCGCATCGCAGGTCGCAATGCCTCGCCGCAGATCATGGAAAAAGTGCGCCGTGAATACGGCTTCGACCGTGCCCTGCCGGTGCAGTACGTGACCATGATGAAAAAACTGTTCGTCACCCGCGACCTCGCCTCCTACGCCGACCGGGGCGAACTGGTGGTGCCGCAGATCCTGCAGGCGGCCCCGGTTACGGCCTGCCTCGTATGCGGGGCGGCGTTCATCTGGGTCAGCGCTTCCATCATCATGGGCACGCTGGCCGCAGCTTTTAAGGATACATGGGTGGACCGCACGCTCATGATGGCCGGGCTGGCCGGTATTTCCATACCTGTGTTCTGGCTGGGGCAGGTCACCAACCTGATGACGCAGAGCCGCTATCACGACACATGGCTGTTCTCATGGGTGCCGGGACTGGGTTATGTGCCGTTCAGCGAGGACCCGGGCGGGTGGTTCCGCGCGCTTGTCATTCCATGGATCGTGCTGGCGGTCATGTTCATCGGCATCTACAGCCGGGTGCTGCGGGCCGATCTCGTCGCACTGGCAGGCGAGGACTTCATGCGCACCGCCCGCGCCAAGGGACTTTCACCCACGCGGGTCATGCTGCGCCACGGGCTGCGCACCGCGCTGGTTACGTTCGTCTCGCTGTTCGGGCTGGATTTCGCGCAGCTTGTGGGTGGCGGCGCGCTGCTGACGGAGGTGGTGTTCGGCCTGCCCGGCGTGGGGCGGCTGACCTATCGGGCGCTCACCAATCTCGACCTGCCGGTTATTATGGCCACGGTCATGTATTCCGCCATTTTCGTGGTGGTGGCCAATGCGGTGGTGGATATGGTGTACCTGCTGCTTGACCCAAGGGTGCGTGATGCCCGCTGATTCCATGCCCCTGCTCGATGTGCGCAACCTGTGCGTGAGCGTGCCCGCGAATGGCGGCATGATCCCACTGGTCGAGAACGTGTCCTTCAGCGTGGATGAAGCCGAAATCGTGGGGCTGGTGGGTGAGTCAGGTTCGGGCAAGTCGGTCACGGCCATGGCGCTGATGGGGCTGATCGACAGCCCCGGAATAAAGATCAGCGGCTCGGCGCGTTTTCGCGGGCAGGAACTCGTGGGCATGCCGCAGCGCGCCCTGCGCAGGCTGCGCGGGCGTGACATCGCCATGATCTTTCAGGACCCGATGACGGCGTTCACCCCGGTCTATACCATCGGCTGGCAGATTGATGAGCAGATCCGCGCGCATGAGCGCCTCTCGCGCAGTGCCGCTCGGGCCCGCACGGTGGCGTTGCTGGCCGAGATGGGCGTGCCCGATCCCGCCCGCACGGCGCAGCGCTATCCGCACCAGCTCTCGGGCGGGTTGCGGCAGCGTGCCATGATCGCCATGGCGCTTTCATGCAATCCCACGTTGCTGATTGCCGATGAACCGACAACCGCGCTTGACGTAACCGTGCAGGCCCAGATCCTTGAACTGCTGCGCGGCCTGCGCCACAGCCATGGCTCTTCCGTGCTGCTCATCACACACGATATGGGCGTGGTGGCCCAGACCTGTTCGCGCACGCTCGTGCTCTATTCCGGCCGCATGGCAGAGAGCGGATCAACCGCCACCCTGTTCGCCCGGCCTGCCCACCCCTATACCGCGGCATTACTGGACTCCATCCCCCCGCTTTACGGCACCCGCCCGCACCGCCTGCCCGCCATTGCGGGCGTGCCGCCTACGCCACAGGAGCGACCTGCCGGCTGCGCCTTTGGCCCGCGCTGTGCCTATGTGCACGCAACCTGCCTGCCTGCCCCGCCACCACTGACCAGCATCGGGGCCGGACAGCAGGCCGCCTGCGTGCTCCCCGCCGAAGGCAGGCCCCTGCCACCCCGCGCTACCACACAGGCCACGCCAGCATGAGTGACCTTACCCCCGTGCTGGAACTGCGCGATGTGCACAGGACCTACCGCCTGCCCCGTGGGCAGAAACTCAGGGCGGTTGATGGCATATCGCTGCGCGTCATGCCCGGCGAGATGCTGGGGCTGGTGGGGGAATCCGGCTGTGGCAAGTCCACGCTGGGGCGGTGCATGCTGCGGCTTGATGATGTCTCATCGGGGCAGGTTCTGTTTGAAGGGCGCGACATCACCACCCTGAGCGAACGGAAGTTGCGCCCGCTACGTCCGGCCATGCAGATGGTGTTCCAGAATTCCACCGCAGCCCTCAACCCGCGTCGCAGTATTGGCGACCTGCTGGCCGAGCCGCTGCGCGTACATCCGGCGCCCGACGGGCGCAAACACACGGCAGCCACGATCACCGCGCGGCTGCATGAACTCATGGCGCTGGTCGGCCTGCCTGCCTCAGCGCTTGCGCGGTACCCGCATGCCTTTTCAGGTGGGCAGCGCCAGCGCATCAACATTGCCCGCGCACTCGCGCTCTCGCCACGACTGGTGGTGGCGGATGAACCGGTCTCGGCGCTTGATGTGTCGGTGCAGGCCCAGATCGTCAACCTGTTTGCTGATCTGCGCGAGCGGCTGGGACTGACCTATGTATTCGTGGCGCATGACCTGGCGGTGGTGCGGCAGATTTCAACCCGCATCGCGGTCATGTATCTCGGCGCGATTGTGGAATGCGGCGAGACGGATGACGTGCTGCATGCGCCCGCCCATCCCTACACCGCCGCCCTGACCGCAGCCGTGCCGTGCCCCGTGGTGGGTGCGCCGCCAGCCATGCTGCTGCGTGGCGATGTGCCCAGCCCGGTCAACCGGCCTGCGGGCTGCCGGTTTCATACGCGCTGCCCGCAGGCACAGGCGCGGTGTAGCATGGAGGAACCCGGCCTGCGCGTCATCCGCCCCGGCCATGAAGTGGCCTGCCACTACCCGCTCCCGCCTGCGTAGGGGCGGAAACATAACAAAGTTTTTTGTGAAGCTTTTTTCAGAAAGCTTTAAAGAATGCCGCCTTTTTGAGAAAAGGCGGCGCCCAAAAACTTTTATCCGTTTTTTTCAGGCTTCCGTGGGTTCTACTGCCTGGCCCAGCGTGTGCATGAGCCGATTGGCCCAGCCAAAAATGGCGCTGGCCAGCACGAGGTCAAGTGCCTGAAGCGCGTTGAAGCCCAGATCGCGCACATGGTTCATATCGGCCTGGGTTGCCGCGACGGGTGTTTTGGAAAGGGCGACCGCAAAGTCGAACAGACCTTGTGAATACTCATCAATTTCAGCCTTGGTGCCATCGGTAAAGATCTCATCCATGACTTCGGGCCGTCTGGTCAGTTCGATATAACGCGCTGCATGGACCGAGCCGCAGTAAATGCAGTGGTTCACCACCGATGTCGCCACCGCCGCAAGTTCACGCTCCGCGCGCGGCAGGCCATCCTTGCCGTACATGATCAGGTTGAACAGCGGCGAGCGGTATTTCAGGCTTTCGGGGTCATGCGCCAGTGTGAGCGTATATTTCGAGATCTTGCGGTGCGAAGGGGTTTCCTGCAGGGCCTCGCGCTGGGCGGGGGTTGCCGTGTCATAATCCACCGGGGTGATGTAAGGCTCCCAGTCAAGCGTGTCGGTGGTAAAGCGGGTGACGGGCTTCATGCGAATGTCTCCTCAACCAGACGGACCCCTGCAAGCACGCGGGCCTGGAAATTGATGCACGCCACCAGTTCGGCCAGGCTGACGACATCGCTGTCGGTCAGGCCCGCGCCAAGCAGGGCATCAATATGCTCCCGGCTGGCCCTGGCGGGCGTGAGTGTGACCGTATCGACATAGGACAGGATGGCCACCCCGCGCGCATCCGCAGCCCCGGCCCCATCCGCAATGGCCGCAACCTGCGCGGCGCCCTCCATGGTGGCAAGCAGGTTGGCGTAGATCGTGGCCAGTTCTTCGCTGCCATTGGCCCGCGCAATGCGGATGGCGATGGCGCAGCGCTGGGCATGAGGGAGGTTGCCGCAGGCGGCGGGAGTGACGACGGCCTGCCCGCTGGCATCGCACAACTGCATGATTTTCGCACGGTCCGCCAGGGCTGCCTTCATCTCACCGGAATGCGAGCTTTCCGATAGGGAACTGAATGTCGAGAATGGGTTGGACATTGCCTTCCACTTCCTGCTGGGCCGGTTCCCCGAAGGACCGGCAGTGGGGTGTCGGCGCAGGCTATCATGCGCTTCCTGCATGGCAATACATCAAATGCCCAGATATGGATATTGGCAGGGAGCCGGTTTCCATGGCCTCGCCATGGCTGTGGGCCTCAGGCACCGGGAGCAATGTGCTGACGGTCGCCTGCGCGGGTGGCAGTCAGGGCGGGCTGCGGGGGGCATGGAGATCGTGTTCATCAAGGAGATCCGGGTTGCGACCCAGAAGGCCGGTTACGATCATACCGCTATGTGCCAAGGGCCGGGAAAGGCGCATTCCTCCCCCGGGCCCTGGCACATGGCGTTGCAGTCAGATTATGGAATATCTTCCACAACACCAAAGCCATGTGTCCCGTCACGCTCCAGTTGGGCTACAAGTCCGAACTCCCAGTCCAGATAGGCCTGCATTGCGGCTGTAGCATTATCGGTGCCTTCATAGGGGCGCTTGTACACATCATCCGCCCGCGACAGGGCACGGCTTTCATCCAGCCCCGTTTCAAGAGGCAGCCCCGCGTCATGCCACGACAGGGTGCCTCCCGCCAGCACGCGCACACGCACACCCCGTTTGTGGAGTTCCGGTGCGGCAATGCGCGCACTCAGCCCATCGGGGGAAGTCAGGACAATCTCGGCATTCTTCTCCCATGCCTGTGCGGGCAGATCGCTACGAATGGCGAAGACTGCGCCGGGCACATGCCCACGGCGGAACGTAGGGCTGGGTGCAAGGTCAATTACAACCGGGGCGTGCAGCGTTTTCAGTTCGGCAACCAAGTCCAGCACACCAACCATCTCCACATCTGGTAATGGCGCCACCAGCGCCGCAGGTTCAGCCCCCGTGGTGCGCGGCAGGTCTGCCCAGTCGTGCAGGACATAGACCTCCTGCCAGCCCAGTTGACGGAGCCAGTGGCCTGTCATGCGCGCGCGCACGCCGTCATCATCGGTCAGCACGATCGTGCCATGGCGCACGCCCACCCATTCATCCGTGGCCTGTACCAATTGCCCACCGGGCGCGGAACGGAAACCCTTGAGGTGCTCTGCCACGTATTCCTCAGGTGAGCGGACATCAAGCCGATAAAGGGTACGCGCTTTCTGTGCTTCCAGCTGCTCCAGTTCCGTGCGCCCGATTTCCCTTACACCCGTGCGCCGGGCAAGGGACCGGGCTGCCTCACGCGCCTTTGCCACGTTATGGGCCGATGGTTCTCCAGCCTTCCGGGTGGCGTCATGATCGAGTTGCAAGCCGGCCAATGTCCAGCCGATCGTGCCGTTACGCAGTGCAAAGACCGGGTTGGGAATACCCGCGTTGACCAGAGACTGGGTGCCGATAATGGAGCGTGTGCGCCCTGCGCAGTTCACCACCACCGTTGTATCGGGCGATGGGGCGATATCACGCACACGCAGCGCCAGTTCCGCTCCGGGCACGGAGCGGGCGGTCGGAATGGACATGGTATTGTATTCACCAAACCGTCTGGCATCGAGGACAATAATATCCTCCCCCCGCTCCAGCCGCTCATGCAGGTCGCGCGCCGCGATGGATGGTGTGCCGCGCACGTGTTCCACCAGTTCCCCGAACGCCTTGGACGGGACATTGACATCGATGAACAGCTCCGCCCCGGCCTCCCGCCAGCCCTCGAGGCCGCCTTCCAGCACGCTGACATTAGTGTAACCCAGCGCCGCCAGAACGGGCAGCGCACGGGCTACCCGCCCTTCTGCATTGTCATACAGCACAATGGGGGCATCGCGGCGTGGGATCAGGCCCCCGATCCGTTCCTCGATGCGGCCCAGCGGCAGGTTGACGGCAAACAGGGGGTGTGCCGAAGCAAACGGCCCTTCCTCGCGCAGGTCGAGCAGGGCGATTTCCTGCCCGGCACGCAGGCGATTGCGCACGAAACTAACGGAAGCGACGCGGGAAGCCGCGGGAATCTGGACGTTCATGCTACCTCCGCGCGGCGGGAGCGATCCCACAGATTGGGCACTTCCTCGCTGGAATAGCCCGAGATGAAGGTTTTCTCTGCCCCTGTGGCCACATCATAAGTAGCGCGTGATACGCCGCCGATATTGTCACCATAGACATGGATGGAAATGGAGGTCCGGTCCGGCAGGGCGTTGGCTACGAGATGGTAGTCATTGACACCCGGCGTAAGGGAGGCCACCTGCCCCGGTTCAAGAAATGTGGTCTCTATGGCACGGAACGTGCCATCAGGATCACGCGCGAACTGGGTCTCGCTCTCCCGCCCCCGCAACATGCCGATAAGCCCCCAGACACGGTGATCATGCAACGGGGTTTCCTGCCCAGCCCCCCAGACAAAACTAACAACCGAAAAACGCTCCAGCGGGTCGCAGTGCAGCAGGTACTGGCTGTATCGCGCCGGGTTGGGGCGCGTAAACGGTTCGGGCAGCCAGTCATCGTGCCGGACCAGCCTGCGCAGCAGATCGGCACCTTTAGCCTGAATGGCGACCGGTGAAAGACCGCGATCATACAGCCTTGTAAAATCGGTCACGAAATCGCGCAGGGGTGAAATGGTGCTCATGTCATTCAGTCCAGTAAATCGGGTTCAAGGGCCACGATCCAGTTCCACAGGGGCTGGAAGCTGAAATATCCACCCTGCTGTGTGCCCACCTGGCTTGCGGTCAGGCGCGCGATGTCGGGGGCAATGGGTTTGACCTGGCCTGCGGCCTCGGCCAGCAGTTGGGTGTGGGCGGCGTTGTCCATGCTCAGGAACCACCACGCCGCGGCTTCCACCGTCGGGCCAACGGTCAGCAGGCCGTGATTTTGCAGGATCAGCGCCTTGCGCGGGCCAAGTGCGTGGGCCAGGCGCTCGCCTTCGCTGTCATCGAGCACCACGCCACTGAACGGATCAAAAAGCGCGTGATCCTCATAAAACGCACAGGAATCCTGCGTGATCGGTAGCAGCTTCTTGCCCAGCGCGGAAAAGGCCTTGCCGTAGGTGGAATGAGTATGGGCTGCCGCAATGACGTCGGGCCGCGCCCGGTGCAGGGCAGAATGAATGGTAAAACCCGCCGTGTTGATGGGCCGCTCGCCATGCAGGATCGTGCCGTCGTGATCCACCAGCTGCAGATCAGACACCTTGATCTGGGAGAAATGAACGGCCAGCGGGTTGATCCAGTAATGATCGGGAAATTCCGGATCGCGCGCGGTCACATGCCCGGCCAGTCCCTGATCGAACCCGTAGCGGGCAAACAGCCGGAATGTTGCAGCCAGCCGCTGCTTGCGGTGCAGGCGCTCGGCTTCAAACGAAGGGGCTGCCGGACGCGGCTGCAGCCTGCGTGCCCGTGCCTGAATCTGTGGGGAAGATGGTACTACATTCATGGAGAAAATTTCCTGTCAGGAAAGATCAGTAACCACGGTCTGCATCCACCACATCAAGGAGGGGACGATCTCCGAGGAAACGGTTCAGATTTTCCGCGATGCGGCGGGCGAGGTTCTGGCTCACGGCTGGCCCTGTCCACGACAGGTGCGGTGTCAGCCGTATGGCGGGATGGCTGTAAAACGGGTGTCCACGGGGCAGTGGCTCAGGCGTGGTGACATCGAGGGTGGCAAACCCGACCTGTCCACGATCAAGCGCATCGAGCAGCGCGTCCTGATCGATCAGGCCACCACGGGCAACGTTGATCAGGTGCAGGCCGATCCTGGCCCGCGCCAGCAGGGCGGCATTGACGCACAATGCTGTCTGGACCGTCAGCGGCAGGGCAAGGACAAGGTGATCGGACTGCTCGACCAGCGCCTCGGGTGTAGCAACGGGCTGCACATCCGTATCCGCATGATCCCACGGGCCGCGCCGCCATGCCAGCACCCGCATGCCAAACGCCCGCGCCCGCACTGCAACCGCACGCCCGATCGCCCCGTAGCCCGCCAGCCCCAGCGTCTGGCCCTCGAGCGTGCCCAGCGGCGGCGTGGCCTTGGCCTGCAGCCACCCGTCCGGGCCATCCGGTGCAATTGCATCAAGCCGTTTGGCACGCAGCAGGATGGCCGTGAGGACATATTCAGCAATAGGGACGGCGGCATCACCACGGCCACATGTTACCGTGCGCCCGCGCAGCAGCCATTGCGGAAATCCGTCAACGCCGGCAGAGGCTATCTGCACCCATCGCGGACTGCGCTGCTGCCATCCTTGTGGCGGATGAAGGGGCGCGCCGCGCCATGCTGGCGTGGGTGCGGTCAGCAGAATATCTGCATAGCCGACATCCCACGGTGCCGCGCATCCACGCTCCCCCGCGACAACCTCTATCCGCTCGCCGAACTCAGCCAGTGATGGCGCCACGAACGCGCCAATCTGGTTGACCACGACCAGAGGCCGGGTAATTACGGCCATTCCCCCCTCCTCAGGCCGCCGCAGTCCGGTCGCGTCCGTCCTCGGCCGCAATCAGGGCCCGGACGCGCGGGATCAGGTCACGCCCGTATTCATAGGCATCCTCCAGCGGATCAAAGCCACGGATCAGGAAAGTGCTGATTCCGATGCGATAATAATCCAGCAGCGCTTCCGCCACCTGATCGGGCGTGCCGACCAGCGAGGTCGAGTTGCCGCGCGCGCCGGTCAGGGCGGCGATGCCGGTCCATAAGCGCTTGTCGAGGCGTGACCCCTTTTCAGCCGCGGCCAGCAGGCGGCGCGAGCCTTCGTTCGGTATGTCAGCGGCACGGACATAGCCAGTTTCGGCCTGCAGGGCACGCGCGGTTTCAAGGATCCGGTCAGCCTTGGCCCAGGCGGCCTCTTCCGTATCCGCAAGGATCGGACGCAGGGAAAGCGAAAAGCGTGGCGAACGCCCATGCCTTGCGGCCTCGGTCCGCACGCGCGCTACGGTTTCACTCACCTGTTCATAGGTTTCACCCCACAGGGCGTACACATCGGCATGCTTGCCCGCCACCACGATCGCCTCATCGGAAGAGCCGCCGAAATAAACGGGAATGCCACTTTCACGGTAAGGATGGACCAGTGAACCGGCGCCGCGCACATTGTAGAAATCCCCCGTATAGTCAAAGGGGGTGCGGCTGTCCCATTCCGAGCGGACAATATCGAGATATTCGCTGGTGCGGGCATAGCGCCGGGCCTTGGTCGTATGATCGCCATCGGCCTGCAGTTCGACATCACTGCCGCCGGTGATGATATGCACCGCAACGCGCCCCCGGCTCAGGTTATCAAGCGTTGCCAGTTGCCGTGCCGCGATGGTGGGGGCGTTGAAACCGGGCCGGTGCGCGATCAAAACCCCGAGATCGCGCGTAACCGCAGTGACATGCTGCGCCAGAAGAATGCTCTCGGGCGAGTTGGAATGAAACGCGATCAACGTACGGTCAAAACCGGCGTTTTCATGGATCTTGGCTGAAGCCTCGATGTGGTTGAGATCAACAACCGCCCCCTGCGGAGGAATGGTTTCCGACTGATTGCGACTGCCGATAAAGCCGATAAATTCCACAGGCATTGTTGCTATCTCCATATTGCACGACGCTAACGTGTCGTTTAGATAAAAATATCACCACTAAATCGTTAATTGGCAATTTAAAAACCGTTATATAACGGTTTAGTATAGTTAATATGAGATGCTCTTTCCTGCCTCGTGGAGATAAGTCATCGTGTCACATCCCCCTCCCCCACGCGCGCCACAGCGGATGGCGCGCAATGTTCAGACTGAACTGCTGCGTTCGTTTGTTGCCATTGTGGAGGCAGGCTCCATGGCGCAGGCAACGGAAACAATCTTCCTGACCCAGTCCGCACTGAGCCTGCAGATGAAGCGGCTTGAGGACATGCTGCAGCAGAAGCTGTTCCGGCGCGATGGACGCAGGCTGCTGCTGACCGCAACGGGCGAGGAACTCGTCACCTATGCCCGCCAGTTGCTGGCGCTGAATGACCGGATCATGCAGAATCTGGGCCAGCAGTCCGACCCCGAGCCGATTACGGTCGGCATGGTCCAGGATTTTGCCGATACCATCCTGCCTGACGTGCTGGGCCGTTTCCGCCTGGAGCATCCGCGCGCGCGGCTGATCGTGCGGGTGGGTGGGTCGATGGAACTACTTGATATGTTTGACCGTTCGCGCCTTGATCTGGTGCTCTGCCTTGGCCAGAACGGCGACCGGGCCGGTGCATCATGGAATATCGTGGGCCATGACCAGATGGTCTGGCTGGGCGATCCCGCCAATATCGAACGCGAGGAACTGCCCCTCGTGCTGCTGGAACCACCCTGCCGTTTTCGTGATGCGGCCCTGCGCACCCTGACGGAAGCACGGCGGGATTATCGCATCGTCATGGAGACACCCAACCTGCCCGCCCTGCGCGCAGGCGTGCGCGGGGGGATCGGGATCAGTTGCCGCACGCGCCGGTTTGCCGCCGCCGAAGGCCTGCCGGTCATAACTGCCAGATCGCTGCCCCCCGTACCCGATATCGAAACCATTCTGGTCCGGCGTGATGGGCTGGCGGACAGTGCCCATGATTTTGCCGACCTGCTCGCTGATGCGGCGGGGAACCAATGAATAATCCTCACACACAGGTTGAGGGAAACTCTTTTGTCGGTTGGTGTAGTGTTAATTAATAATAGCGACTTCTGATCGTGATTTCGCAGGAATCGAGACATGAATGCCGACCATTTCAATACCGGCGCCTCATTACGGAGCCGTTTTCTTGAGCTGGAAAACGAGCGCAAACGCAGTTGGACGCCTGAAGCACTGGCCGTAAACGCCAGGCAGCGTGCAACACTGGTTGCCGGGCATGGGCTTCAGCCGCATGTCGTCGTGGGTGACAGCCTGCCACCGGCGAGCCTGACCATTGTAGATGGTCGCATGATCACGTTGGATGACCTGACCGCGCAGGGGCCGGCCGTTCTGGTCTTTTTCCGCTTTGCCGGTTGTCCCGCCTGCAACATTGCGCTGCCGCACTATCGTGACACGCTCTGGCCCGCGCTGCAGGCGGCCCATATTCCCCTTATCGCGATTTCGCCGCAGCCCCCTGCCCTGCTCAAGGAAATTGTCAGTCGGCACGAACTGCCTTTCCCCGTCGCAACCGACAGCAACCTCGGCCTCTCCCGCGCATTGGGGATCACCTATGTGTTTGATGCGCCGTCGCGCAGTGCTGCGGAAGCAAAAGGCGGCACCAGCCACGGCCTGAACGGCACGGATGCCTGGGAACTGCCCAAACCCGCCGTGATCGTCATCAGGCCCGGCCGGATCGTGCAGTTTGCCGATATTTCACCCGACTGGATGGACCGCACGGAAACACCGGCAATCCTGTCCGCCCTGGGGTTGCCCGTAAAGGAAAGTCTTCATGCAATCTGAAGTCATTATATCTGTGAAAGAGCCATCGGGAGTCACGGCGGATCTTTTCCGTAACGCCATGAGCCGACTGGGCGCTCCCGTTACCGTCGTGACCACCAGCGGGCCGGCTGGCCGGCAGGGATTGACCGTTTCCGCCATAACCAGCGTCAGTGATACGCCGCCCACAGTGCTTGTATGCCTTAACCGCGACAACCGTTCCCACGCTGCGTTCATTCAGAACGGTGTGGTGGGGATCAGTCTTCTTTCGCGGGGGCATGAAGGCCTTGCAGGCATATTTGCCAGCAGCCGCCGCACGCCGGATGAAAAATTCGCAGCCGCCGCGTGGCGCACTGATGTAACCGGCGCGCCCTTGCTGGCAGATGCCCTGGTTACGCTCGATTGTACCATTGCCCTCATCCATGCCTCCAGCACGCATGACGTACTGTTCTGCACGGTAGAGGCCATTCACGTTCATCCTGCCGGGGAGACCGGGCTGACCTGGTTCAACCGTCAGTTCCATACCCTGCCGCTGCTCCCGGCCTGAAACCGGCCCAGAACAAGGTTTTTCCGCGATGTCCACATTTTCCCGAATTTCCCGACGGACGGCCCTGACTTCGCTCACCGGGCTGACAGTTGCAGCACTCGTGTCCGGGCGCCGGTCGTCAGCCCGTGCGGCAGATGAAATGCCCGGCATGGACGCTCATGGGGCCTGTGTGGGAGCAGGAGGGAACACGGACATCGCGCCGCTACCGGGACCGCCACGCAAGCTGACCATTGCGTGGAATGAAACGGCACTGTGTGTTGCGGCCATACCGGTTGCCCGGGAAAAAGGTTTTTTTGCCCGGTACAATCTTGATGTTGATTACGTCAATTTTGGCGGTGCGACCGACCAGTTGCTTGAAGCCCTGTCAACCGGAAAGGCGGATGGAGCCCCGGGCATGGCGCTGCGCTGGCTCAAGCCATTGCAGCAGGGTTTTGATGTCAAGCTGGTAGGTGGCCTGCATGCGGGCTGCATGTACATGCTTGCGCCCCCGGGCAGTGCCATCCGGCAACTGACGGATCTGCGCGGCAAGACCGTGGGGGTCACGGATATCGGTGGGCCTGACCGTAATTTCTTTGGCATCCGCCTCAAACAGGCCGGTGTGAACCCGGAAACCGAGGTGCAGTGGCGGCAGTATCCTGCCGACCTGCTGCCGCTGGCACTTCAGCGCGGGGATGTGCAGGTCATCACGGATTCCGATCCGTTTACCTATGTGCAGAAACGGCAGTTCGGGCTTGTCGAGATTGACAACAACATGAAAGACGCCT
Organism: Komagataeibacter xylinus; assembly: GCF_009834365.1. Classification (NCBI taxonomy): domain Bacteria; kingdom Pseudomonadati; phylum Pseudomonadota; class Alphaproteobacteria; order Acetobacterales; family Acetobacteraceae; genus Komagataeibacter; species Komagataeibacter xylinus. The sequence continues at coordinate 2,975,890 of NZ_CP041348.1, forward strand.
GGGCCCATGCGGCATGCTGCGTGATCGGCCTGCGGGGCAGCCTGATCCGTAACGAACCAAAGGTGGCCGTTGCCGTAACCCGCGCCATACTGGATGCCGGTGCGTGGCTGGCGTGCAACCCCGATGAGGCCGGGCGCATCTTCAAGCCATATGCCCCCAGGGTCAGCGCCGAGGATCTGGCGCAGATGATCAGGATTGAAGGCCATCACCACCAGAGCGTGGGGCCGAAATTCCATGATGAAATTGTTCAGTATGCCAATGCGTTAAAGGATATCGGTGTATTCCGCCCTTCCCTTGACAGCGCACGTTACGCCAACCGTGTCACACAGGACCTGTTCAGCGCATGACCCAGACAACGTCCTTCCCCCTGCATGACATCGCAACCGTGCCGGAAACTGCCACCGCACCCCCCAAGGCATGGCCATCTGGCCTTCTGCCCTGGCTGGCGGGGCCTGCGTGGTTCCTCGCTGCTTTTGTGACATGGTTCTGGCCAGATGCTGATGATTTTCCGGCCACTGACAGTCTTGCCATTGTATTCGCAATCATAGGTATCGTTCTTGTGCCCGCAGCGCTGCTACGGCGCTTTTCAGCAAAAGCACCCTGGATGATCGCCCTCGCTCTCGGCTTTGCTGCGTGGGAAGGGGTTCAGGCCAAACTGCTGCTCCTGCCCCGTCCCTTTTTTGGCACGCCACAGGACCTGCTGGATGTGTTCATGACGGACTGGCACAAACTGGGGGACAGCCTGCTCCATTCCCTGGGCCTGCTCGCGGTTGGTTACATCACGGGGTCCGTGCTGGGGATTGCCATTGGGGTCGGACTGGGTCGTTCGGCCCGGTTCCGCTACTGGGTGCAGCCCATCATAAGGCTGGTCGGCCCGCTCCCGCCTGTTGCCCTGCTGCCTCTGGCTTTTGTGATCATTCCCTCAAGCTGGGCGGCAAGCGAGGCGCTGATGGCGCTGGCCTCGGCCTTTCCGGTCATTGTGCTGACATGGTCGGGCATCTCGGCGGTGGACCCGGCCTATTACGACGTGGCCCGCACCATGGGGGCCCGTGACCGCTTTCTGGTTTTTCGTGTGGCACTGCCTGCGGCTGCCCCGCAGATATTCGTAGGCCTGTTCATGGGGCTGGGCATGTCTTTTGCCATGCTGGTCGTGGCTGAAATGCTGGGCGTCAAGTCAGGACTTGGCTTTTACATGCAGTGGGCACAGGGGTGGGCGGCCTATCCCAACATGTATGCCGCCCTTGCGGTCATGTCGCTTATGTGCACCGGCCTGATTACCATTTTGTTCCGTATACGTGACCGTATTCTTGGCTGGCAGAAGGATGGACTGAAATGGTAAACGCCACCACGACCCCACTGGGTATCCAGCTTCACAATGTAAGTCACGGCTATGATATCAGGGGGCGTTTTACGCCCGTTCTGGAAAATGTGAACCTGAATATCGCGCCGGGTGAGTTCATTGCCCTGCTGGGGCCCTCAGGCTGCGGCAAATCCACCCTGCTGCGGCTGGTGGCCGGCCTTGAAACACCGCATGCCGGCCGCCTGCTGGCTGATGGCACGCCCATAACCGGCCCCGGACCGGACCGAATTGTCATGTTTCAGGACCCGACTCTTTACCCATGGCGCAGCGTACGGGCCAATGTTGCACTCAGTCAGGATATTTCTGGCAGGGTGGACAATGCGGCGGTGGATGCCGCCATTGCCATGGTCGGGCTGCAGGGGTTTGAACGTGCCTGGCCGCACCAGCTTTCTGGCGGCATGGCGCAGCGGGCGGCACTGGCACGGGCACTGGTCAATAATCCACGCCTGCTCATTCTCGATGAACCCCTTGGCAAGCTGGACAGCCTGACACGGCTGACCATGCAGACCGAACTGCTACGCCTGTGGCAGGACCGGGGCTTTACCGTCATCATGGTCACGCATGACGTGGAAGAAGCATTATTGCTGGCCACAAGGGTTATTACCTTCAGTTCACGCCCGGCCAGCGTGGTGTCGAATATCAATATCGACCTGCCCTATCACCGTCATCGCGATGATCCGCACCTGCTTGCATTGCGCCGCGATATCCTGGTCCAGCTCGGGCATAGTGCGGACTGGTAACCGGCGGCAATGCCCGCAACATGCGGTCAGAAACCGAATTGAGCGGGAGGAAATCGCATGGTCGGGGAACCGTTCTCATGGCGTTAAATCCGGATCAGGGAAGAGAATATCATAATTAACGAATTAAGGGTGTTGATTTAAAATAGGACGAAGATTATAGATGTTTCTAATGTCTGCCCGAGCAATCCTGTTCAGAGGTCATGAGCCGGTTTTCGTGCCCGAAGCCCTTTTGTTTCCTGCAATAGAATGAATTCATTCGGGAGCGATATGCATGAATTATTCTTCCCTGACTCAAAAAATCTTCCTGACATTGGCCCTGTGCGTTCCCGTTGGCCAGACAGCCTTTGCCGCACCGCCACCTCCAGCCTTCGGCACGGACCCCATCATCCCGGTCAGTCACCCCTATGGCGCGGCGGAGGGAGCGCAGCAGGCTGTTGATGCCGCCTTTCAACAGGCCCGACAGACCGGCCGGAAAGTATTGCTTGATTTCGGTGCCAACTGGTGCCCCGATTGCCAGATACTGGCAGGCGTGCTGAAACGCCCGGCCATTGCGGCATGGGTTGACCAGAACTTCGTGGTTGTAGCCCTCAATGTTGACCGTGCCTCCGGCCCCACAGCCCCCGGTGAGCGCTTCAACAATAATGTGGATATCGCACGCAAATACGGTGTCACCATCAAGGCCATTCCCGCCGTACTGGTCTTTACGCCCGAAGGCAGGCTGCTCAATGGTGACAACGCACTGGTGCTGGGCAATGCGCGCACCCTGTCCGGGCAGGCCATTGTGGATCAACTGAATGAATGGGCGCAGCATTCCTGATCCTGCGCTGCGTCACATGATCCCTGTTATCCTCTGACCTTAATTTCCCTTGTTCGGCTTCTGAGCAAGCCGGACGGGGTCTGCCCCGCACCTTTGTGCATACTGATACTTAACGCGGCCGGTAATTCGTGTGCGGCGGCATCTGGCATGTCATCTTTCTGAATACCCTGCTTTCGCACTCATTCCTCACGAATAGTGCATTCGGTCATGAAATCCTTGTATTCATTGAGTTTTTCTAATATGACACAGCTTGAAAATTCATTCATTAATTACAAGAAACACAGTTGAAAAAATAATTCACATAATATAGTGCGTGATCTGGATTTGTCTTTTTTTCCAGGAGCTTATTGTGCACTCACGCCGTTCGATCATGGCCCGCCCTGCCCGTTTTACACGGCCTCTGTTTCTGGGAACAACATCCATATTCTGCCTGCTGGCTGAACCGCTACATGCCCAGAGCGCAGGCACTCCCCTGCCTGAACAGCACCAGCCCGAAGGCGAGAAAACAGCAGCGGTATCGCGTGCCCGGCAACTGAGCGTGGCTACCCCTCATCATGCAGCCGGGCAGGACGCAACTGGCACCGAGACCATTATCGTGACCGGCACGCGTGAAATCGGCAAAAAAGCGCGCGATAGTATTTCGCCTGTCGATATCATCACGGCACGCCAGCTTTCCGAGACGGGCATGCCCTCCCTTCGTGAAGCGCTGACCCAGCTCACGCCATCACTGACCATGCCCACGAGCGGATATGATGCAGGGGCCCTGACCTCGGCCTTCAGCCTGCGTGGGCTGAGCCCGAACGAAACCCTTGTGCTCGTTGATGGCAAGCGACGGCATACCACAGCCAATATCTATGCTGATCCCGGCCCCCAGCAGGGCAGCACGCCAGTTGATATCGACATGATTCCGCTTGCCGCGATCGATCATGTCGAGATCCTGCGCGATGGCGCCTCGGCCCAGTACGGGTCCGACGCGGTGGCCGGGGTAGTGAACATCATCCTGAAAAAACAGGACCATGGTTTCCATGCCCAGTCCCTTACCGGCATCACCGCGTCAAAGGACGGGTTCGAGCAGGGCATCTACATGGATGGCGGCGCAAAACTGACGGATCGCGGCTATATCCATATCAGTGGTGATTATGTGCATGAGGATCATACCTATCGCAGCGCGCCAGACCTGCGTACCGGCACCACGGCCAACAAACTGCTGGGGCAACCTGAACAGACACGCGAAACCGTGGCCATAAAGGCCGGTTACCATATACTGGACAACCTGGAAGCCTATGCGGTGGCAACTTACGCACACCGCCACGCGGAATCCTTCCAAAACTATCGCACAGCCAGTTCCCTGCAGAACTATCCGGGTTATGCTGCCCTTTATCCTGATGGTTACTCGCCTGTCATGACCATGGATGAAAACGACTGGGAAGTTACAGCAGGCCTGCGTGGCGAACTGGCGCATTGGCACTGGGACCTGTCATCGGTCTACGGGCGCGATTACGACCGGATCGGGATTGCGAGTTCAGCCAACCTGGGGCTCTCCACAGCCACGGGGCGCACACCAACCGATTTTGATGCCCAGGGCTACAGTAACGAACAGTGGAGCAACACGTTCGACCTGAGCAGGGCTTTCCATATTCATGGCTGGCCGCATGCAATCAACGTGGCGGGAGGGGCATCATACCGCTATGAAAGCTACAGCATCGCCACCGGCTCGGCTGATTCCATTTATGGTAGCGGTTCAGATGCTCTGCAGGGAACCGTGGCCGCCAATGCCGGCAATTACAACCGTGATGTTATTGGCGGTTATATTGATGTCGCGACCCATCTGGCAAAGAACCTGCAACTCGACCTGGCGGGTCGATATGAACATTATACCGATGTAGGCGATACGCAGACCGGCAAGGTTGCCCTGCGTTATGATCCCCTGCCCTGGCTGGGCCTGCGCGCCACGATCTCGAACGGTTTCCATGCGCCAACGCTGGCGCAGGAATATTACAGCGCCGTTGCGGTTTCCCCGTCCGCCGCGCGCGGCATCATCGCGGCCAATTCACCCGGTGCGCGCGCGAATGGCGCAGGTGAACTCAAGCCGGAACGCTCGACCAGTGTTTCAGGCGGGATCGTGCTCGAACCTGTCAGGCAGTTGCACATCACTGCGGATGTCTACCAGATCAACCTGCGCGACCAGATCCTGCCGGGCGGTAACGTATATGGCACGAATGCCCTTTCGGCACTGCAGATGAACGGGTTCACGCTGCCCGCCGATGCGGCCTCATGGGGCAGTTCGCTCTCTACCCACTGGTTCGCGAATGTGGCAAGCACGCGCACGCAGGGGCTGGACATCACCGCGACATATCCGACACGACTGGGGAGCAGGACTGGCAAAATCGACTGGGATGTGGGCATCAACCTCAACCGCACGCGCCTCACCCATCAGGCCGATGCATCGGATGGCACATCCCTGCTGACAGCCCAGAGCATTGCCTATATTACAACAGCCTACCCGCGCAGCAAGATGATCTGGGGGGGCCGCTTTACAAGCGGCAATGGCAAATGGACCATTGGCGTGCATGAAATACGCTGGGGGCAGACCACTTCGGAGCTGACCGACTATACGGGAGCAACGAACAGCTCCAGCCTCAGTGCCTATTCATTTACCCAATTCCATAATGCCCCCAAATTCGTGACCAATCTGGACATCACCTACCGGGTCATGCCGCAACTGTCCTTCACGCTCGGGGCCAATAATCTGTTCAATGCCATGCCATCGCGCGTGCCGGAGGGAAACCGCTACCTGGGCGTGCCCCAGTATTACATGAGCACATCACAACTCGGCATAAACGGTGGATTTTATTACCTGAAGGCGGATGTGAGGCTATAGCCCCGGATCTTTCTGGCTGATAGGGAAAAGTCAGTAACGGCCTGATGGCAGTCAACTGACCTTTACCGCCTCAGGGTGCCTTCTGGGGCACTCCGTTGCGGGTACGCCCGCGCTCGGTGCTGTCGTGAAGGAGGTGTCTTTTCCACGGAGGCGTCGTTGCTCATGACAGAAAAATCATACGCGAGAGTAAGTAATACCCTCGCGTATGATATGGTTTTACAACCTGAACTGTGCCGTGACATAAATGGTGCGTGGGTCCGAGTAGGCTGCGGCATACCCCGTGCCTACACCGCCGCTGTAAAAATATGACAATGTCTGCGGGTACCGATGATTTAACAGATTGCGCGCCTGCCCGGTTACGGTCCAGCGCTGATCGGGGCTTGTCCATGTTGCAATGGCATTGACATAAGTCTGGTCAGGCAGACGCGTCTGCGCATTTTCATTTCCATCAAGGAACAATGATGACTGGAATGATACATCTGCGCCGATCCTTAATTGCCCGGCAACGCGGGGCAGTGGCAGACGATAGTTGCTCGAAGCACTCATCTGGAAACGTGGTGAATATGGTAGCGCGTTGCCCGCACGTGGTGTTGTATTATAGCTGGTGTTGTTAGCCAGAACGGTGGCGGCAGATGAACGGCCATAGAACTCATCCAGCCTGGAATAGAGGTATGATGCTGTATAATGGATATCCCATGCACGCGTTACCTGCGCTGTTGCCTCAATTTCCGCTCCGACAGAATGTCCTTTCCCTGCATTGAAACGCTCGGATACGCCGGTAGTGGGGTTATAGGTGGTCATCTGTATATTATCAAAATTATTATAGAATAGCGCTCCATTAAAAGTCAGTATCCGTGGGAGTGGGCTGGTCTTCACACCAATTTCATATGTCGTAACCATTTCAGGATTGTACGGGCTGGTCGCCTGTTGTGGAACGCCTGGTGTCTGCGCACGATAGTCGAAACCTCCTGATTTACTACCCTGAGAGATAGAAACATAGGACATGAGGTTTGGCAGTGCCTGCCAGCTCAATGTACCCTTGGGCAAAAGTTGAAACCAGCTTTTATGGGCTTCCGCTTCGTATGCCCATGCGGCTGCCCCCGGCGTACCAAACAGCGTTGCAATATCCTGAGCCCAGCCCACTTCATGATTGGCCGTATGAGCAAGATAATTCAGCGTGGAAGAATTCGAATGGTCCTCCCAGTTAAAACGCAGGGCCGCGGTGGCAGTAAGTCTGGGAGTGATTTTATATTCAGCCTGCCCGTAAACTGCCCAGTTCCGTGTCTGCTGGTCGATGACAGAATATACCGGAGTATAAAGCTGATTTGCTGATATGGCAGGTGACGCGGTGGCCCCCAGGAAACCGTTGGCAGGCGTATTCGCACGACGGTTGGTATACCAGTCCTCATATTCAAAAAATGCGCCGGTAGTAAAGGATATCTTGTTGTAAACACCATGCAGGCTCAGATTCTCGGAATAAGAGCGGTCCGTATATTTCACCCATTGTGAACTCTGGGCATAATATGAACCATAATTGTCGTACATTCCGATATTGTCATATCCCCGGATTCCGGTTGTGGAATGCAGGGAAAGATGATCGTTTATAATATAGTTTATATTTCCTGTAAAACCTATTTCACTATAATTATTTTGTGGATAAACAGACGAATAAAGTCCATATCGGTACGTGTTGTTTATATTCCCGTATCCACGATTGGAACTGTTATCAACCGTTCCATCAAAAGCTAATGTAATATCCCATCGACTATTGGGCGTGAAGCGGATCTTGCCACGTGCCTGAGAAAAATCGATATCATTTTCCTGCCGGTCGAGCGTGTAATTATGGTCTATGCCGTCTCTCGCATGTCGATCAAATGAAATGCTGGCATATACCTTGTCCTTGACGAGCGCACCGCTCGCCATGCCAGCAATACGATATTCGTTATACGTACCGTAACCTGCCAGAAGGCTGAGATGCCGCGCGTTGGTGGGAGCGAGCGTATTGATGCGGACGGCCCCGCCCTCTGCCTGATGACCATAATCAAAGCCCACGGGACCACGATCAATCTGGACATTATCAACGTCCAGAAGTTCCTGCATGGTACCTATATTGCGTGGAAGATATACTCCATCAACATATGTGCCGACTGACGGTTCACCCTGCGGATCAAGTTCGCCGATCCCGCGGATAAAATAATTTGTGGCGGAAAATCCTACGGTTGCCCGCGGCTGATACAGATTGGGAGTCTGGTTGCTGAGTTGTCTCACATCCGTGACGCCCAGCTCACGCAGGCGCTCGGCTGACAGGATCGAAACGGATGAAGGTGTTTTCTGGACTTTTTCGCGCAACTGAGCCGTATGTGACTGCTGATGCACATGAATATTTTCTACCTTTCCCGCAATCCTCCCTCCTGTCGAGCCATTCTCCTGCGCGGTATTGGCAGGTATCGACGTCTTACGCGCTGCGCTGACCTGGCGCGGCGGCTGTTCAGCAGCGAATGCCGAATTTCCTAGCAGGAAGATGGGCGAGAGGCTGAAAAGAAGTGCGGACCGGTAGCTTCTTACCGATTTTCGCGGTGGTGATATCCGATGCAACAGAAATGAAATTCCGGTAACTTCAGATATATTCATCACATATCTCCTTTATGTATATTATTTTCAGTGGAATATAATTTCCATCATCCTACTTTGTTTTTTTATGATTACACAATGATGACGAATGTTTATTTTGTAAAATTGTGACTTTACTATTTTTAATACAATTTTTCTGTCAGAATCTGGAATTCTTCTTACATCATAAGAATGGAAGAAATAGCCTGAACAGGCGTTTCCATGGCAGAAACATGGACGATATGGAAACCTTTGACTGAGGCGGTTCACCTGCGAAGCAAAACAACAGTCACTGGGTCTGCAGCGCATGTGATCGGTGATATTTTGACATCACGAGAATGGCGCGAAATGGTGGAGAATATTGCATCTGAACCGGGGGCATGCTGGCGAGAGGCACAGCTTGCGCCCGTTGGATAATGCGTGGCGTGTTTCTTCTGGTGCAGATCATCCAGTTGCTGTCATAACCCCGATCAGCGATGAGTTCTTCTGTCCCGTCGGCACGGTCTGCAAGCAGCACATCAGTTCCTTTGAACCACGGACCTGTCCAGCAGTCAGATGCAGGTGGACAGGCCGGCCCAGGCCATCACACACAACATGCAGCTTTGAGGCGTGTCGCATTGATCATCAGACGCATGGAATGACCGGCCTGTTCTGTCTGGGTAATGAATATCCGGTCAAAGACAACCCGACCGGCCCCATCGGATAAAACGGTTGTATAAGGTCTTGTAAGGGCCATACCCTTTCGGGGCATCTTTTCACTGAAATCCGTTTTGAATCACATAAACGATCCTGCCGGTCATCCACGCACGGCGCTCCATGAGCCAGAAAAAATACGGCATATTTCTCGCCATCTGGCTCCCGGGCAGCGAAAACACATCACTCACACGCCCATCCTCCCTCACTGCGTGTGAATCCCGGAGCACAGCTCAATCCAACAAATTAATTGAGGTCTTGGAGCCAAGTTTCGTCACTGCCCGCATGCCGGGCAGGATGTATGGCCTTGCGCAGGGGGATATGCCACCATGCGGGTTACAATCATACACGACGACCCGGAAAAGAGACCTCATGCCCACTTCTGCCCCGACCAGTCTGGCCGAGCTGTTCCTTGCGGTAAGGCAGCAGAAAACCGATCCCCTCACCAGCGTGCATGAAGCACTGACTCCACGCACCCTGGCCGATGCCTATGCGGTGCAGGATGCGGTGGGGCTGCATCTCGGGCCGATACGGGGATGGAAGGTGGGTGCTGAAAACCCGCATTCCGAGCCGTTTGCTGCTCCCATCCATGCGGCCACGATCTTTGAGGATGGTGAGACCGTGCCCGCCTATGTCTGCCGCCATCTGGGCGTGGAAGCGGAAATTGGCTACCGCTTCGCCCACGCTCTCCCGGTGCGTGAGGCGGAATGGACGGCTGATGAGGTGATGGCGGCCATCGGCACGATCCACCCCATGATCGAGATTGTGGATACGCGGTTTGAAAAACCCGGCTCGCAGCACAGGCTGCTCCACACCGCCGACCACCAGAGCCATGGCGCGCTGATCGTCGGTCCGGGCCTTGCGGACTGGCGTGGCATGACACCTGTGGACGAGCCGGTCAGCCTGACCATCAACGGGCGCACGGTGGTCGAACATGTGGGCGGCAACAAAGCAGGCGATCCGCTGCGCCTGCTGGTCTGGCTGGCCAACCATGCCGCGCGTCGTGGGCTGGGCATCGAGGCCGGGTGCCTGGTTACCACCGGCTCCACAACCGGCACGCTGTTCGTGGTGCATGATACCGATGTGCGCGCAAGCTTTCCCTCCATCGGCACGGTGCAGACCCACCTCGCCTGACCCTACAGGAGACATGATCATGAAGCCCGAAATTCTGCTGCTTGAACCCATGATGGACCCCATCAAGAAACAGCTCGAGGCCGCTTATGTCGTGCACAGGCCCGAAGGGATGGGGGTGCCTGCAGATGTTGCACCACGCATACGCGGCATTGCCACCGGCGGCGGCACGGGCGTGCCCCGCGCGTTGATGGACGGCCTGCCGGCGCTGGAAATCATCGCCATAAACGGCATCGGCACCGATGCGGTCGATCTGGTAGAGGCCCGCAGGCGGGGCATTCGGGTCACCACCACGCCAGGCGTGCTGACCGATGACGTGGCCGACATGGGCATGGGCCTGCTGCTGTCTCTGCTACGTGGCCTGCCCCAATCCGACCGCTACGTGCGCGCGGGTGAATGGGGCCACGCACCCGCGCCCGCGCTGGGTCACCGGGTATCGGGCCGCCGCATGGGCATTTTTGGCATGGGGCATGTGGGCCAGGCCATAGCAGCACGGGCCCGGGCCTTTGGCATGCCCATTGCCTATACCGACTACCATGACAAGCACCTGCCGGACTGCGTGTTCGTGCCGGAACTGCTCACACTTGCACGGGAGGTGGATACGCTGGTTATTGCCGCATCAGGGGGCGCGGGTTCGCGCAATCTGGTCAATGCGCCCGTGCTGGCCGCCCTTGGGCCGGAGGGTGTGCTGATCAATATCGCGCGGGGATCGATCGTGGATGAAGCGGCCCTTGTAGCTGCTCTGGCGGCAGGCACGCTGGGCGGCGCGGGGCTGGATGTCTTTGCCCATGAACCCGACGTGCCCGAGGCCCTGCGCACATCGCCGCGCACCGTGCTGCAACCCCACCGCGCCAGCGCCACGATCGAAACCCGGCTGGCCATGGGCGAACTGGTGGTGGCCAACCTTGCCGCCCATTTTGCCAACAGGCCCCTGCCCACGCCAGTCGTGTGAGCCTGTGCGGGCGCCAGTAAGGGTTAAACCGTTCAGACGGAACCATCCATAAGGGGCCACGTTGGGTCAGCAGGCATTTTGCGGAGTACATCCCATGCTGACTCTTCTCATCATCGCACTCATCATCTTCGCCATCGGCGGGGGTGGGTATGGCTATCGCTCCGGCTGGTACGGCGGCCCACGAAGTACGGGGTTCAACGGGCTGGGGCTTTTGCCTGTCATCCTCCTCATCATCGCGCTGTTTTTGCTGTTTCACACACCAAACACGGCGCCGATGCCCTGAGCACCCGGCACGGACGGGGCATGCGTTGCGGCGTGCCTCGCCCCTGTCGTGGCAGGAACGGGAAGCATTATTCTGGCTGATCCCCATGGCGGGGCGGCCGCCCGGCCCACAGGGCCGCCAGCGCCGAGCCTGATATGTTGTGCCACACCGAAAAGACTGCGCCGGGCAACGCCGCCAGCGGCGAGAAATAGACCCGCCCCAGGGTCGCGGCCAGGCCAGAGTTCTGCATGCCCACCTCCAGCGCCAGCGTGCGGCATACGGATTCGTCAAAGCCCAGCAGCCTGCCCCCCCAGTAGCCGCCCGCCAGCCCGATGGCGTTATGCAGTATCACGCCCAGCAGCACGATCGGGCCGACACTGGCCAGAGCAGGCCGCACGCCTGCCACGATACTGCCAATAATGATCATGATCGACACCATGGCCACCAGTGGCAGCATGGGCGAAATACGACGGATGAGGCGCGGGCACAGCGTATTGACCGCCACCCCGCCGCACACAGGCAGGGCCACCATCTCCATAATGCTGCGAAACAGGCCCCAGCTATCTACGCTTACGCCCGCCGCAACATAGAGCCGGGTTAGCAGCGGGGTGGCGATGATGCCCACCAACGTGGACAGCGTGCTGATGCTGACCGAAAGCGCCACATCGCCCCGCGAAAGATAGATCATGACATTCGACGCCGTGCCGCTCGAAACACAGCCCACCAGCACCATGCCCGTCGTGATCATGGGCGGCATGCGCAACATATGCGCAATACCCCATGCTGCAAGCGGCATGACTAGGTAATGCAGCCCCACCCCTGCCAGCACCGGCGCAGGCCTGCGCGCGATGCGCCCGAAATCAGCAAGCGTGAGGGTAACCCCCATGGTGAACATGATGAAGGCCAGCAACGGGGTAATGGCCGGGGTCACGCGCAGGAAGGGGCCGGGCACCAGCACGGCTGCGAGCGAAACCAGCACCGCCCATACGGGAAAAAGCCGCGTCAGCATGCGCTTTCCCCACGCATCCGACCTGCCCTGACATTCATCACCATCATCTTCCTGCCCCACGCCAATCGGCCAACGGCGTGTGCATAGCGGGCCGCCCTGTGCGTGAACAGCCTGTATTGCGTCTGTCCTCGCGTTACAATGTTGCCACGGCGCATCGGCGGCCAGTTTACGCCAGCAACGCAGCGTGCAACCCTTTGCCCCGCAGGCAGTTGAAACAGGGGCATGGTCCGGGGCACGATGCCATCAATACGCCGCAATACTGTCTCGTCATGTCATCTGCCTCTCATCCCCCTGGAGACCTGCGTGCCTGATACCATCTACCGCAATGCGCTGTTTTTTGATGGCACGGGCGCAAGCCCTACCCGAACCGACATCGCCGTATCAGCAGGCAGGGTCTCCGCCATAGGTCATCTGCTCGTGGCTGACAGCCACACGACCGAAATCGACTGCGATGGCATGTGGCTCATGCCTGGGCTGCTTGACATTCACACCCATCTCGACCTCGAACTTGAACTTGACCCCGCCCTGCCCGAGGTCGTGCGCCATGGCACCACCACGGTCGTGATCGGCAACTGCTCCATTGGCGTGACCTATGGCAACCAGCGCCGCGAGGGCGAAGACCCGATCGTGGACTGCTTCGCCCGCGTGGAGAACATGCCCAAGACCGTGCTGGCCAAGGTGGCCGATGCGTGTGACTGGACGGATTCACAAAGCTATCTCGACCATCTTTCCGGCCTGAAGCTTGGCCCCAATGTGGTGCCACTCATTCCGCATTCCATGCTGCGCATCGAGGTGATGGGCCTGCGTGATTCCATCTCGCGTCGCCCCACGCGGCGCGAGCGCGCGCGCATGGAGCGCCTGGTCGATGCTGGCATGGCGCAGGGGTATGCCGGTTTTTCAACCGATGCCCTGCCCTTTCATTTCCTGGCAAACGACCCGCACAAAAAGCGCAAGATCCCCACGCAATATGCCAGCTTTCGCGAACTGCGACAGTTGACCGGGGTTGTGCGCCGCTACGGGCGCGTGTGGCAGGCAACACCGCCCAAGGATGACATTGTCGATGCCGTGCGCAGCTTCCTGCTCACCAGCGGGCGGCTGTTTGGCCGCCCGCTCAAGACCACGGTGCTGGCCGCGATCGACCTGCAGACCAACCGTGCCGCCGTCTCGATGTGCCTCATGCTCTCGGCCATGCTCAATTCCCGGCTGCTTGGCGGCATGTTCCGCTTTCAGGTACTGGCCGCCTCGTTCCGGATCTGGAGCGATGGGGCGATCAATCCCATTGCCGATGAAATACCGCAACTGCGTGCCCTGAACGAACTCGAGCTTGATGACCGCGCGGGGCGTGCACGCATTCTCAACGACCCGGAATGGATCGCGGGCTTTCGCGAGATGTGGCTCAAGGGCAAATCGGGCTGGACATTCGACCGCCTGCGCCGCCTGATGCGGCAGGAAGAAACGGTGCTGACCCGCAGCCTGGCCGATATGAAAGTGGCCGAATGCCCCCTTGCCAACTGGCAGGGCGAAAGCCTGCTCGCCCCCTATAACCGCCTGCTGCGCTGGCAGCACACCAAGGGCCGCCAGGGGGCTGCCAGCACGGCGGAGGCTGCGTTCTTCGCCACCTTCCCCGACCCGGTGCGTGATGATGCCACCTTCCTCCTGCACCTGCTGCGGCAGTGGGATACGGACCTGCGGTGGGAAACGACTTTTGCCAACCGTGATCCCGCGCGGCTCAAAAAGCTGCTGTTCAACCCGCAGACCCTGCCCGGCTTTAATGATAGCGGGGCGCATCTGGCCAATATCGCCTTTTATGATGGCAATCTGCGCTTTCTCAAGATCGCCCAGCCCGACGGGTTGGAAAAAGTGGCCCTGGCCATCCATCGCCTGACCGGCCTGCCTGCTGATTTCTTCAACCTCAACACAGGCAGGCTGAGGGTGGGCGCGCAGGCTGATCTGTGCGTGATCGACCCCGAGGCCCTGCGGCGATGGAACCCGGAGGAAACCTATGAATTCGTGCACCGCTCCGAATTTGGCTGCCGCCAGGTCATCAACCGCCCTGCCGGCGTGGTGCGTCATGTAATGATCGCGGGCCAGCCTGTCTGGACCGAAGGCCGCTATGTGCCTGATTTCGGCACGAAACGCCATGGAAGGGTGCTGCGCGCCAGCGACCACCCGCTCGAGCACCAGCAGGCCTGCGCGCTTGATGAGCGCGTGGTCAATGACAGGACGGTCATCACATAACCTTCACTTACGGGCGAACTGTCCGTGCAATTTTTTGATAGATACCCAGCCCGTACGTCATGCTATCCCGCCACATCGTTTATGGCTGGAGAAAGCACATACCCTTGGCATGTCGGCTGCACAGCGGATGCTTGGCATCCCTCTTGATGGTAATGGCGGCGGCTGCGCCCGTTGCAGCCCTGCATGCCCAGAGCGTGCCCGTGGTCAGGTTGCATGGCATTACCATCCGGCCCTATGCCACTGACCAGCTTGATACGGGCGGCTTTGTCTCGGCAGGCCCCGCCCACCCCGGCACGGGCGCGCGCGGGGCGCGGCTACGCAATGGCGTGCGCGTCAATATCCATGATCAGGTGGAAATCGGGGCAATCTGGGATTTCGGACCTGCTCCCAATGGCCCCATGCGGCTGTTTGAAGGGCAGATCTCCTATATCGGGCTGAAGCATTTTGTCTTTACCGCCGGTATTTTCAAACCCAGCTTTGGCCTTGAATCGATGCAGGCGCAGGGCGATACGGTTTTTGTCGAGCGCTCGAGCATTTCCACCATTACCCGCAACCTCGCCACCGGCATTGAACGTCAGGCCGTGCAGGCGGAGGCCTATGGCAAACGCTACCATTTTGCCCTTTCCGCCACGGCCGGCACTGCAGGCCCCGGCGAGGATGGCAACCAGCGCGGCATGGCCTTCCGCCTCGTGGGCCTGCCGGTGCGTAGCCATGACCTGATGGTGCATGCCGGTATTTCGGGGGAATGGGTGTTCCGTCCTGCTTCCATGACGCATGGCAACCCGGCCATTGCGCTATCCGACAACCCTGAACTCAACACTGGCACGGTCTCGAAATACCTCAATACCGGGCGTCTTGCCGCGACATCCGCCGGGGCTTTTGGCGCGGAGGCCGCCGTGGCGTGGAAACGGCTGCTGTTTCAGGGCGAAGGCTATGACATCATACTCGATACCAGCCCCGCCGCAGGCAGCCAGAACCTGAACTTTCATGGCTGGTATGGCATGCTGGGCTATACGATCAATGGCACGCCGCGCCAGTGGAAAGGACGCACGGCAGCTTTTTCCTCACCCATATGCGCGCGGGGGCAGGATGTGTTGTGCAACGGTTACGGGGTGCTGGAAGTCGCGGCCCGCTATTCGGAAGTCAATCTTGATTCTGCCACCGTGCATGGCGGCAGCCAGCAGACCGGCTCTCTGGCCCTGAACTGGTGGCCCACCGCCATCATCCGCACCACCGTGCAGTATGAATACGGGCAGGAGAACAGCGGCAAGGTGCCTGAGCATTTCCATGCCATCATGTCACTTTTCCAGATCAAATTCTGAAAGCGATCCGCCTTCCTTTTGAGAAAATTTATAAAATATAACAAGATATTATTAAAATAAACGAAGAATATATATTTATGTTTTTATATTTTATATCTCACATATTTGTAAAATAGATTATCGTTTTTAATATATTTTCCATTATTTCATTTTTATCCATCAATGCATATTCTATGGGGAGCCTCATAAGCTTCATTCTATATCCTATCCAGAAGCCTTTGGACGCCATAAATTTTTGTATTACAGAATATGTATGAAGAGAATTATTGACAGAAGGTAAAAAAGCAGGAGAATTTAATAAAATTAATTGATCATTATATTCAAATACATTCAAAAATATTTTCTCATTAATAGAATTTTCCAGGTTGGATTCATATACACTCTGGATTTTCATGGCATTCGTGTATGCATATGAAAACAAGAAAACTGTTGGTATAATAAAAAATAAATTATAAGGATTTTTATTATTTATAAATATAAAAAATAGGAATATATTATTAATCCAAAAATACTGACGACAGTCATTGACTCAAAAACAGCATGGTTCAATACCTCCATAGTGCCGGAAAAAAGGAAAAGAATTAATACTGGTGAAAGGAAATGAGCAATCTACAGAGTATTCCATATATGCCACCAGATCTGATTATTTTGTAATAATATTACCACGCGGAAACAATTACCATGATGAATAAAAATACAAATCTATATACATTATGAATAAGCATACCTGTTAAAGCGATAAATTCAGATACATTCCCAAAAAAACCGAAACTGAACGCCTGGATATCGGCAATATTTCTGAGTGGAATGCACCCCAACTCCCATGAACGGTAAGCGGCTGTATGGATGTCCTATAAAACAGATAAAAAACAACCAGCATAGACGCGAAGGTGCATAAATAATTCAGATATTTATTATATTATTCACCGTTAATACATTTCATGATAAATACGATAAAAGATGCAATTAAAAAACTATTAGTTTCATACTGATAGGTATAAAGAGCAGAAACAAGAAAAATGGCGCGCACATAATGGAAAGGCTACCCGCTATTCTTACAAACACGCTCCCCTGCGGCATGATCTTATTCATAAAGACCGTAGGAAGAACATTACTTAATACTGAATGACAATACATGCATCAGCAGATGACATGACTGGCCGCCCATGCCCTTTCCGGTCATATCCCTTTACGGATCTGATTATATCATCCTGATAATTTACATTATCAGATAACAACGGAATAAATAAAAAAATCCCGAAGCGATGTGATGATAATTTCAAATTTATACTTTATAAAATATTCGTATATTTTCATCACATGCATACCTCAGTAGAATAACCCCACCCATACCGAAAAAACTTTTATTGATCAAATTATAATAAATAAGAGTAATTTACTTTCATAATAAATTATGCCTGATACCGTGATGCTCATTAATTTTTAATGTGGAATGATAACATTTCCTCCATAAGATTTCGGACATAATTCCATGCAGAAGGGTTTGTAACTTTTTGTTGCCAAACACTCGCCACATTTACCACGGCACACTGAACGGGTCGATGAATCGACAATAACCGGCACATAAAGGAATACGGACCATGATGATCCGATCGGCTTCCATTCTCGCAACCGTCGCGGCCATCGCGCTGGCAACTCCGGCCTTCGCGCAGGGCCATCCTGATTACTGCAAAAGCGTATCCAAGGAACCCTCGGGCGAGTGGAAAATCAATTCCGACACCACCGTCACGGTGGGTGGTGCGCGCGTAGACCTCAAGCCCCAGTCGGTCTATCGCGGGGAAATTAAAATCAACGAACAGGACGTGCATAACGAGTTCGAAAAAAGCTGCGGGAAGTAAAATCCCGTGACAGGGCCGGCATTGCCTATCCGGCCCTGTCTGCCATGAGGTCCGGTCTGAACAGCCTGCGATTGAAAGAACCTGTATATTATAAAGACGTTTTGGGTAAACAGTGGCAGCACCTGAAAAACGTTTACCTTACTCCTTATAAACAGGTTATTTTCAAACAGCATCTGTCATGACCCGACACCGGGAGAACGCCCTCATGGAACCATCCCCACCCCGCCAGCCGGTGCTGTTCCTGCCGCATGGTGGTGGCCCCTGCTTTTTCATGGACTGGCCCGATACATGGGACCACATGGCCGCCTATCTGCGTGGCATCGCCGCCACCCTGCCTGCCAAGCCCGATGGCATCGTGGTCATGTCCGGTCACTGGCAAACTGGCGTGCCGATGGTCACATCAGCCGCGCACCCGCCGTTAATCTATGATTATGACGGCTTTCCACCCCATACTTACCAACTGCAATACCCCGCCCCCGGCGCACCCACGCTTGCCGCCGATGTGCTCAGCCTCCTGACCCATGCAGGCATGCCCGGTGAGGCCGATGCCGGGCGCGGGTTTGACCATGGGGTGTTCATTCCCTTCATGCTGGCTTTCCCGCAGGCGGACATTCCCATCGTGGAGCTGTCGCTGCCGCGTGATTACAACGCAGCCCATACCCTGCACATGGGGGCAGCCCTGCAGCCACTGCGGTCGCGCAATATCCTGATCGTGGGCACCGGCATGACCTATCACAACGTGCGCCACCTGATGGGCCGTGACCCGCAATCCGATGAGCCATCGCGCGCGTTCGACACATGGCTGACACGGGCAGTGGAATCAGCGCCTTCCACCCGCGCCGAGGCCCTGACCCACTGGGCACAGGCACCTGGTGCACGCATCTGCCACCCCACGCCCGAGCACCTGCTGCCACTGATTTTCGCCGCGGGAGCCGCGGGAAATGACCTTGGCAGGCGGAATTACAGTGATACGGTCATGGGCAAGGCATTGTCCGGCTTCCGCTTTGGTTAAGGACAAGCCGCTCCTCTTCGCCTGCAAGGACAGGACGCACATGACCCTGAAACTCCCCTTCTGCATGCTCACGGCGCTGGCCGTTGCCCTGCCCCTTGCCCCGCTTGCCGCCGCAACACCTGCGGCCGATGTGCGCCCCGGCCAGTACAGGGTCGAGCCGGGCCATACGCAGGTTACCTTCTCGCTGCTGCATATGGGTTTCACCCCTTATGCGGGCCTGTTTGCGGGTGCTTCAGGCACGTTGCGGCTTGACCCTGCCATGCCCGCCGCATCACGCCTGAACGTAACCGTGCCAATCGACAGCATTACCACCACCAGCCCCGTGCTGACGACCGAACTCAAGGGTCAGGACTGGTTCGATACCGCCCGCTACCCCACCGCCACCTTTGTTTCCAGCCGTGTCGTGCCGGTGGGGGCAGACCATGCCAGCGTTACCGGCGACCTGACACTGCATGGCGTTACCCGGCCGGTGGTGTTGCAGGTGCAGTACGTGGGCGCAGGCATCAACCCGCTCGACAAGGCCTATACGGTGGGCTTTCAGGCAACGGCCACCATCCAGCGCAGCGCGTTCGGCATAAAGACTTACCTGCCCATGGTGGGCGACGAAGTGACGCTGTCTATCGCCGGCGCATTTGAAAAACAGGATTGATCATGCCCCTTCCCGCACGCCCAGACCGTGCAGGAAGAACCGCCACGTTTCATCAACATAGGCCGCGCGCGTGGTGGCATCGGGCATCGGGTGCCGTCCGAGCAGGCGCTGCTGTATGGCCCAGCCGGTCATGAGGCCGGTGAGCAGGCGGGCGGTGTGTTCAGTGTCATGGCCGGGCGGGATCTGCCCTGCCTCCCCCGCCGCACGCAGCAGCTTGATGATGCGCTGGTGAAAGGGGCCGACAATTTCATCCATCGCATGGTCGATCAGGGCGGGGTAGCGGTAGCCATCGGCAATCATCATGCGGTAGGTCGCGATCACGTCCTCCTGCATGATGAAGTCGAGCAGCATGCGGCAGACCGCATGCAGGGCCTGAAGCGGATCACGTAGCGACACCTGCGTGTCGTGCTCCAGAAGCTGCGCGCATAAATGGGTAATCACCGCCTTGAACAGCGCCTCCTTTGAGGCATAGCGATGATACAGCGTCTGTTTGCTCGCACCTGCGGCGCGCGCGATCTGCCCCATCGAGGTACCCGCATAGCCATGGGCAATGAACAGATCTCCCGCCACTTCAAGCAGGTAACGGTCAAGCTGGGCTGAATCCTCTGGAGTGGGGCGGCCTGAGCGGCGCGGTCGGGCCATGGCGTTCGACATCGTTGCTCTCCCGGTCTGGCGGCGGTCAGGGCACAGGCCCCGCGCTTATGTGGCTTGACCGGAGCGTATTGTCCATCCTAACAAAACCGTACCGACCCGTTCCATAAATGGTGGCGCATGCCTGACACCCCCCCGACCGACCCTTCCCCCGCAGGCCAGCCTGCCACGCCCCAAAAACCGGCAGACCCGCGCAAGGCCACTATCCGCAAGATGGTGCTGGCCGGCATTGGCGGCGTCGCCCTCATAACCTTTGCCATATGGCTGGTGCATTGGTGGACGCATGGGCGCTTCATCCAGTCCACCAATGATGCCTATCTGCAGGCTGATCAGGTCACGGTCTCAACCCGTGTGGCGGGATTTGTGGATGAAGTGCTGGTGGCCGAAAACCAGAAGGTGAGCAAGGGCCAGATCCTGCTGCGCCTTGATGAGCGCGACCCGCGCGCGCGCTTCGAGCAGGCCCGCGCGCTGGCTGATCAGGGACAGGCCGCCATTACCCAGACCAAAGCCCAGATCGATGCGCAGGATGCCCAGATCGCGCAGGCACAGGCCCGCGTGCAGGCGGCACAGGCGCAGACCGATTTTGCCGACCGCGAGGTGGCCCGCTACCGCGCCCTTGCCGCAACCGGCGCCGAAACCAGCGAGCATTATGACCAGTTGCGCAACAGCAGCGCGCAGGCCCATGCCCAGCTTGCCCAGGCCACCGCGGGCCTGCAGTCCGCCCAGCGCCAGCTTGCCACCTACAGCGCCGAGATCCTTCAGGCGCAGGCCCGCATTGAACAGGCCATTGCCCAGCAGCGCACGGCGCAGGTCGATCTTGACGCCACCACCATCCGCGCCGCCATTGATGGCCGCGTGGGCGACAAGACCGCCCGCGTGGGGCAGTACGCCACCGTGGGCACACGCATGATGACCATCGTGCCGGTGCAGGACCTCTACCTCGTGGCCAACTTCAAGGAAACGCAGATCCGCCGCATGCGGCCCGGCCAGCCGGTTGAAGTCTCGGTTGATGCATTGGGGGGCACCAAAATCAAGGGCACGGTCGAGAGTTTCGCGCCCGGCACCGGCGCGCAGTTCGCGCTGCTGCCGCCCGATAACGCCACCGGCAACTTCACCAAGGTCGTGCAGCGCGTGCCGGTGCGCATCCGCATCCAGCCTGAAGGGAGCGAACGTGCGGTGCTGGTGCCCGGCCTGTCGGTTACGGCTGCGGTCGATACACTGGTCGAGCCCACGGCGGATGGTGGGTCGTGAGCCCCACCGTCGCCCCGGCTGAAGAACAGGCCCCACCCGAAAAGGCGGATGCCGCCGCCTGGCTGGCCGTGGCGGCGGGCACCATCGGCGCGCTCATGGCAACGCTTGACACCTCCATCGTCAACTCCGCCCTGCCCACCATTCAGGGCGAGATCGGGGCCAGCAGCAGCGAGGGCACCTGGGTCACCACCGCCTATCTGGTGGCCGAGATTGTCATGATCCCGCTGGCGGGCTGGTTCGAGCGCATTTTCAAGCTGCGTAACTTCCTGCTCATTGCCGCCGTGCTGTTCACCATCTTTTCCATGTGGTGCGGGCTGTCGCCCAACTTGCTGCACATGATCATCGGCCGCGTGGGTCAGGGCTTTACCGGGGGGGCAATGATCCCCACCGCCATGACCATCGTGGCAACACGCCTGCCGCCCGCCCAGCGCCCGGTGGGCATTGCGCTGTTTGGCATGACCGCCGTGCTCGGCCCCGTGATCGGGCCGGTGATCGGCGGCTGGCTGACCGAGAACCTGAGCTGGCATTACGCCTTCTTCCTCAACCTGCCCATCAGCATCGGGCTAGGGGTGCTGCTGTTCGTGGGGCTGCCTGCAGGCAAGATCGACTGGGGCGCCTTCCGTGAGACGGATTATTACGGGCTGGCGGGCCTGATCATGGGCCTCGGCGGCCTGACCGTGGTGCTGGAGGAAGGACAGCGTGAACGCTGGTTTGAATCCGACATGATCCGTGAACTCAGCGTCATGTGCGCGATTGGCATGGCGCTGCTGGTCATTGGCCAGTTCCGCTCGCCCCGGCCGGTCATTCACCTTAAAATACTGCTGCAAAAGAGCTTTTTTGGCGTTTTCATCCTCAGCCTCGGTGTGGGCGGCGCGCTTTACGGCATCCTGTATCTCATCCCGCAGTTTCTTGCCGCCGTGCCGGACTACAATTCCGAGCAGTCAGGCATGGTTGCGGCCATAAGCGGCGTGCCCACACTGCTCATGCTGGCGGTGTTTCCCATTCTGGTGCGCAAGCTCGACATCCGCTTTGCCATCGGCTTTGGCATGTTCCTGTATGTGGTGAGCTGTTTCATGAACGCCCATCTCTCGCCCGACAGCGCGGGCGAGCACTTCTTCTGGTCACAGATCGTGCGCGGGTTTGCACAGTTCTTCTCGCTGCTATTCCTCAACCAGGCCGCGACAAGCGCCGTGCCCATACAGTATGCCGAGGATGCATCCGGCCTGTTCAACGCCGCGCGTAACCTTGGCGGCTCGTTCGGGCTGGCGGCGGTGGCCACCCTGCATGACCGCAGGCTGGACCTGCACACCGCCCGCCTGGAGGAAACGGTCACCGCCAACTCCCTGGTCGGGCAGGACTTCGTGCAGCATTTCGGCCTCGCCCGCCTGAGTGCGCTCATTACCCGACAGGCCACGGTCATGACCTATAGCGACCTGTTCTGGATATTTGGCATCGCATTGCTGGCCATGCTGCCACTGGTCATGCTGATCAAACCTCTCCCCAAAGACGCCGGCATGACGGTGGGATGACAGATATGAAGCGCCTTTTCCCCTCCCTGTGCCGCACGCCACGCCGCCTTGCGCTGGGTGCTGCCGCAAGCCTTCCCCTTGCCGCCTGCTCGGTCGGGCCGGACTACAAGGGCCCGCCCCATGTGGCCCCCGTGGCCGAGCACGCACGGACCTTCAACCGCGCCGACCCCCTGCGCACGACAGCGCAGGAACCTCTGGCGCAGTGGTGGACCGGGCTCAATGACCCGATCCTGAACACACTCATCACCACCGCACTGCAAAACAGCCCCGACGTAAAGCAGGCCGCCGCCCGCCTGCACACAGCCCGCGCCACCCAGCGCGAGCGCTTTGCGGGCTTTTTCCCCGGTGGTGGGGCCGCAGCCTTCTGGGACCGCACGCGCATCCCCACGGGTGATATCACGTCCGTGCTGGGCGGCAGCGGGGCCGAGCAGGCCATGACGCTGCCGCCAGCCATCAAGTCCGATTCCTACGGCGCGGGTTTCGATGCCAGCTGGGAAATCGACCCTTTTGGCGGCAACCGGCGCGGCTATGAGGGCGCACGCGCACAAAGCGAGGCGCAACTGGCCCAGCTGGCCGATACACGGCTGCGCCTCGTGGCTGACGTGGCACGTAATTATGTCAGCCTGCGTGATGTGCAGAACCGTCTGGCGCTGATGGAGCGCACGATCACGATCGAGCGCCAGATGCTGGACCTGACCCGCCAGCGCCGCGCCCAGGGCACCGTATCGCAGGAGGACGTGGCCCGCTTTGCAGGCCAGCTTGCGCAGGTCGAGGGCGCCATTGCCCCGATGAAAGCCCAGCAGGCCAGCTATATGGATGCGCTTGCCACCCTTGTGGGCCGTGAGCCCGGGCAGCTTGACGCCATGCTGGCCAGCCCCGCTCCCGTGCCCGTCCCACCTGCGGTGGTGCCGGTGGGCAGCCCGGGTGACATGATCCGCCGGCGGCCCGACATTCGCGTGGCCGAGCGTGATATTGCCGCCAATAATGCCCAGATCGGTCAGGCCATCGGGCAGTATTTTCCCAAAGTCAGCCTGTTTGGCACGGTAGGCTTTACCGGGGCGAACGGGCAGCGGTTCTTCTCGGGCGACAGTTTTTCCTACATGGGTGGGCCGACGCTGGAATGGAGCATCCTGAACTTTGCCCGCACCAACTCACGCGTGGGGCAGGCCAAGGGCGGGCGAGATGCGGCGCTGGCACATTATCAGACCGTGGTGCTCGCTGCCCTGCAGGATGCGGAAGGCGCCCTTTCGCGCTTTGGCCACCAGCGCGAATACGTGCTCAAGCTCGATGAGGCCCGCACCGCCTCTGACCAGTCATGGACACTGGCCCAGCAGCGCCAGCGCGCGGGCACGCTCTCGGTCATTGACGCGCTGGATGTTGAACGCCAGCGCATCCAGATCGAACAGCAGCAGGCACAGGCGCGCGCCAGCATGACGACCGATTACATCGCCGTGCAAAAGGCGCTCGGCCTGGGCTGGCAGGCAGCACCTGGCGCGCAGACCGTGGCACTACAGTCTGCAGCGCATTGACGTGACATGGCCTGCGCTGGTGCGCAGGTCGCCATGTCCGTCTCTTTCGTTGCCGCCATATCCTTTCGTAATTGCATGCCGCGGTGTCGGGGTCTGCATGAAATGCGGAACGCGGATGTTACAATTTGCAATGCAACTCCTGCGCCCAAAGCGATGCCCGGACCTTGCCATCATGCCTGCTCTGAATTCATAACGGTATGCAATAGCACCAGGCAGGAGACCGGGCTTTGCAATTTACCCACATGCGGGGCTATGCAAGCATAGTCCTCTCGGCAATGCTGTGCTGCACATCCGCTCCGCCCGTATGGGCCGCAACACCCGCGGCGCCTGCACAGATCGCAGCCCCCGCTCCCGTCAGGACCAGTGCGCCCGACACCATCATGGTCAATGACCTCGAGCGGCGCACCTTCCAGTGGTTCTGGGATGCAGGCGACCCGCATACCGGCCTTGTGCCCGACCGCTACCCCTCGCCCCAGACCCTGAGCAGCGTGGCGTCCGTGGGCTTTGCGCTCACCGCCTATGGCATCGGGGCCGAGCGTGGCTATATCACCCGTGCGCAGGCGGTGCAGCGTACACTCGCAACCCTGCGCTACCTGATGCAGAGCCCGCAGAATGACAGCCCGGACAAGGCCGCCGGTTATCATGGCTTCTATTACCACTTCCTCGATAAAACGACCGGCCTGCGCTTCAACCGTGATATCGAACTCTCCAGCATCGATACATCGCTGCTCATGCAGGGCGTGCTGTTTGCGCAGGCCTATTACACCCGCGACACGGCCCCCGAGCATGAAATCCGCACCCTGGCGGACAAACTGTACGAACGCGTGGACTGGCAGTGGATGCGCAGGCCCGATAACCGGCTGAGCATGGGCTGGAGCCCCGAGCACCAGTTCATTCCCAATTACTGGGAAGGCTACAGCGAGGGGATGATGGCCTATATCCTTGCCCTCGGCGCACCAACCCACGGGCTGGAACCCGCATCATGGCAGGCCTGGCTTGCTACCAACAACCAGCGCTGGGGCGATTATTACGGCCAGACCTTCCTCAACTTCGCGCCGCTTTTTGGCCACCAGTACACCCATGCATGGATTGATTTTCGCGGATTGCATGATGCCTGGACGCGCGAGAAGCAGATCGATTACTTCGAGAACAGTCGCCGCGCGGTCTATGCCCAGCAGGCCTATGCCATTGCCAACCCCGGCAAATGGCAGGGCTACAGCGCCACGATGTGGGGCCTGACCGCATGTGATGGCCCAGGCGACACCACGCAGCAGATCGACGGGCAGGCGCGACATTTCCTGTCCTATTCCGCCCGTGGCGCGGGGCGTGACTATACGCAGGATGACGGCACCATTGCGCCGACTGCCGCGGCCGGTTCCATCGCATTTGCGCCCGAGATCGTGCTGCCCACCCTGCGCGACATGAAGGCGCGGTATGGCCAGCAGATTTATGGCCGGTACGGCTTTGTGGATGCGTTCAACCCCAGCTTTCACGATGGCAAAACATTCTGGACCGACCATGAATATCTTGGCATCGACCAGGGGCCGATCCTGCTCATGATTGAAAACTGGCGCAGCGGGCTGGTGTGGAACGTGATGAAGCGCAGCCCCTATATCCGCACAGGACTTGAACGTGCGGGTTTCGAGGGCGGCTGGCTGCCTGCGCCCCCCGTTACCGCAACCGCCCCACAGCCCACGGCACAGCCCGCAGCGATGGACGGCGCGCATGCCAGCGCCGTGCTGCCTGCGGCACCCCATCCCTCATAAAGGCGATACCCGAAACCGTGATCAGGGATTACGGGGCCGCATCGATCGGCACCACGTCAATCAGCTTCTTGTTGACGAATTCCTGAATGCCGAGCGAGGACAGCTCCCGCCCGAACCCCGAGCGCTTGACCCCGCCAAATGGCAGGTCGCATGTGGTCCATGTGGGGTGGTTGATATAGACCATGCCGGTCTCGATCTGCTCAGCCACCCGCACGCCCCGCGCGGTATCGCTGGTAAAGACTGACCCGCCAAGCCCGTACGGATTGTCATTGGCAAGCTGTATGGCTTCCTCATCATCGCGCACCCGGAAGAACATGGCCACGGGGCCGAACAGTTCCTGATGAAAGATCGGGTTCTCCGGCGTGACGCCGGTCAGGATGGTTGTCTGCACGAACGCACCGGTCTCGGGCGGGGCCTCGCCCACGCGGATGGCGATCGCACCGTGCTTGACCGCAAGGGCGACCTGATCGTTCAGCTGGTCAGCCGCGCCCTGCGATGAAAGGGGTGGAACGCCGCTTTTCTCATCCATCGGGTCACCGGGCACGAGTTTGGCCAGAGCTGTCTGGAACCGGTCGAGGAATTCATCTGCAATCGAGTCCGCCACGATGATGCGCTTGGAGGCGACACAGCACTGCCCGCCATTGTTCATGCGCCCCCACACCGCCCATTTGACAGCTTTTTCCATATCGGCGTCATCCAGCACGATAAAGGCATCGCTCCCGCCAAGTTCCATGGTGGTTTTCTTGAGCGCCTTGCCCGCCTGCGCCGCCACGATGGCCCCTGCCCCCTCGCTGCCGGTCAGCGCCACGCCAATCACCCGGTCATCGGCAATGATCTGGCCCAACTGGTCACGCGTGGCGTAGAGATTGGTGTACAGCCCTTCCGGCGCGCCAGCGTCCCGGAAGAGCTGCTCGAAGGCGGCAGCCGATTGCGGCACGTTGGAGGCATGCTTGACCACCACCACGTTGCCCGCCATGAACTGCGGCCCGACCACGCGGGCAAGCTGGTAGTAAGGGAAGTTCCATGGCTCGATGGCAAACACGATGCCCAGCGGCTGGCTGACCAGCATGGCATTGTCGCCCCGGCCACTTTTTTCGGTCAGTTTCTGCGGAGCGAGGAATTCCTCGGCATGATCGGCGTAATATTGCAGGATATCGGCCGAGAGTTCGACTTCCGCCAGACTCTCACGGTAGAGCTTGCCCATCTCGAGTGTGAGCAGGCGGGCGTAATGGTCGTTATTCTGGCGCAGTAACTGCGCCGCGCGCCCCACAATGGCCGCCCGTGCGCTGAAGGGCTGTTTCGACCACTGCCGGTAGGTCGCCTGGGCGCAATCGAGCTTCTGCGCCAGTTCAGCATCTGTCAGGTCAGGGAATGTCGCGAGGGTCTCGTTGGTAAACGGATTGATGGTCCTGTAGGCCATTGCTCTGCCTCCGTACGAAATGATGCAGGCTCTTCCGTGCAGTAGCGACCTGATTGCCCCCTCATAGGGCATGGGCTGCCCCTGCATGCTGCCTGTTCTGGCCCAACGGCAGGCAGCAGCGCAGGTTGCCTGCCATTTTGGCTTGTGAGCGGCATTTCATGATGGCAGTGAGCAAAAACAATAAAAGTTTTGGGGCGCCGCCCTTTTTTTAAAAAGGCGGCATTATTCAAAGCTTTTTGAAAGAAGCCTCGCCAGAAACCTGTTTGGGCGGCCCCGGTTCAGGCTGGCACCTTCTTCTCCACCGGCGCTGGCACGCGGATGAGGTAGTCAAATGCCGACAGCGCCGCCTTGGCGCCATCGCCTATGGCAATGACGATCTGCTTGTAGGGCGTGGTGGTGGCATCGCCTGCGGCAAACACGCCGGGCACCGAGGTCGCGCCATGGTCATTGACCACGATCTCGCCAAACGCGTTGCGCTCCACGGTATCCTTCAGCCAGTCCGTATTGGGCAGCAGGCCGATCTGAACGAACACCCCTTCAAGATCGACATGATGATCCGCCCCGTCGCCACCGCGATAGGTCAGGCCGGTCACGTTGCGGCCATTGCCCTCGATGCGGGTGGTCAGCGCCTCGGTCAGCACGGTCACGTTGGGCAGGGTGGCGAGCTTGTCGCACAGCACCTTGTCCGCCTTGAGGTGAGAGCCGCGCTGGAGCAGGGTAACGTGCGCCACGATACCGGCAAGGTCGATGGCCGCCTCCACCCCGCTATTGCCGCCGCCTGCCACCGCCACGCGCTTGCCCTTGTAGAACGGGCCATCGCAATGCGGGCAGTAGGCCACGCCCTTGTTGCGGTATTCTTCCTCGCCCGGCACGCCGAGGTGGCGCCAGTGCGCGCCGGTGGCCACGATGACGGTGCGGGCGTGAAGGATCGCACCACTTTCCAGCGCCACGCCATGCAGCCCGCCGGGATGAACGGCAGGGAAGAGTTCGGTCGCGACTTCGCCTGGTATCACATCGACATCATAGGCACGGACATGGGCTTCCAGCGCTGCGGAGAGCCTGGGGCCGGTTGTCTCGGGCACGGAGATGAAGTTCTCGATGCCCTCGGTATCCATCATCTGGCCGCCAAAACGCTCGGCCACCAGCCCGGTGCGCACGCCCTTGCGCGCCGCATAGACCGCAGCCGAGGCCCCTGCCGGGCCACTGCCGATGATCAGCACGTCAAAGGGCGCGATATCCTTCAGTTTTGCCGCGGCACGTTTCGGCGCATCCGCATCAAGCTTCGCCAGGATCTGGCCCGCATCGGTGCGGCCGGTCTCGAACAGCTGGCCATTGAGGTAGACCTGCGGCACCGACATGATGTTGCGCGCCGTCACCTCATCCTGAAACAGCGCGCCATCAATCGTCACATTGTGGATGTTGGGGTTGATGACACTCATGGCGTTGAGCGCCTGCACCACATCCGGGCAGTTCTGGCATGACAGCGCCACATAGGTCTCGAAATTGTACTGCCCTGGCAGGGCGCGGATCTGGGCCACCATGTCATCGGAGAATTTGGGCGCGTGGCCGCCCACCTGCAGCATGGCAAGCACGAAAGACGTGAATTCATGGCCCATGGGAATGGCGGCGAAGCTCACGCTCCCCGCCTTCGCCCCGGCCTGTCTGATGACAAAGGAAGGCCTGCGCGTGGCCTCGCCCTGCTCGCTGACCTGCACCCTGTCGGAAAGGGCGGCGACCTCGTGCAGCAGTTCATGCATCTCACGCGAGGGCGGGCTGTCATCTAGCGAGGCTTCGAGCACGATGGGGTGCGCGAGGCTGGCGAGGTAACCCTTGAGCTGCGTCTTGATGGCATCTTGCAACATGGCACGTCTCTCCACTTTTTCAGGCAGGGTGTGCGGGGCTCTGACCCGGCCCCTGCGTGTTGCGGGGGCCGGGCCAGATACAAAGATCAGATCTTGCCTACGAGGTCGAGCGAGGGGGTCAGCGTTTCGCTGCCTTCCTTCCACTTCGCGGGGCAGACTTCACCAGGGTGGGAGGCAACATACTGCGCCGCCTCGATCTTGGAGAGCAGTTCGGCGGCGCTGCGGCCAACGCTGCCTGCCGTGATCTCGATGTACTGGATCTTGCCTTCGGGATCGAGCAGGAACGCGCCACGGTCGGCCACGCCGGCTTCCTCGATATACACATCAAAATTACGTGCAATGTGGCCCGTCGGGTCGCCAAGCATGACATATTTGATCTTGCTGATGGCGGGTGACGTGTCATGCCACGCCTTGTGGGTGAAATGCTTGTCGGTCGAGACCGAATAGATTTCCACGCCCAGCTTCTGGAAGGCGGCGTAATTATCTGCAAGGTCTTCGAGTTCCGTCGGGCAGACAAAGGTAAAATCCGCCGGATAGAAGAAGAAGACGGACCATTTGCCCTTCACGTCGGCATCGGTCACCTTGATGAACTGGCCGTTATGGAAGGCGTCGGTCGCGAACGGTTTCAGCGAGTCATTGATGCGTGCCATTGGAATGCTCCTTGGTTTCGCGTGTCAGTTGTCGACGGGTTCTTATCCCACGCTCACGAAATGCGCAGAAACAGTTTCTGTCAATGTCTGTGATAGGAGAAACCTTTTTACAAATGATCCGAAATAGGTTCTATCTATACGCATGACCTACATTCCTCTCTCTGGCCTCTCGCTGCGTGATATCGAATATGTTGTGGCAGTAGACGATCTGCGCAACTTTTCACGCGCTGCAGAGCGGTGCGGCGTGAGCCAGGGCGGCCTGTCGGAGCAGGTGCGCAAGCTCGAGGCCCTGCTGGGCGTGGTCCTGTTCGAGCGTTCGCGCCGCCATGTCGCCCCTACGCCCGATGGCGCGCGGCTGATCGGCATGGGGCGCGAGGTGCTGGCTGCCGCCCGCGCCATGATCGAGGCCGCGCGCGTGCGCACTGGTCAGCTGGAGGGGCTGCTGCGCATTGGCGTGATTGCAACGCTCGGCCCCTATTACGTTCCCAACCTGCTGCCGCTGCTGCGCCGTAACTACCCGCAGTTGCAGTTGCGCCTGACCGACAGCCTGACCGACATCATGCTGCGCATGCTGCGCCATGATGAACTTGATATCGTGCTCGCGGCCCTGCCGGTCAGTGGCGAGGGCTTTCACAGCGTGCCGCTGTTCAGCGAGCCGTTTCTGGCCGCCTTCCCTGCCGAGCACGCGCTGGCCGAGCGCAAGAACCTGACCATGCCCGACCTGAAGGGGCCGGACCTGCTTTTGCTTGAAGACGGGCACTGCCTGCGTGACCAGGCGCTGGCCCTGTGCGGCATGTCATCAAACCACGAGCCCGAACGCCTGGCCGCAAGCCTTGAGATGTTGTGGCACATGATTGGCGCGGGCGAAGGTTATTCGCTCATTCCCCGCCTCGCCCTGCGCAACCGTAGCGAGTGGGAAGGACTGATCACGGTCCAGCCCATTCCCGCCGCAAGCCGCACGATCGGGCTGGTCTGGCGTGCATCTGACCCGCGCGGGGCCGCCTTTGCCGACTTCGCCACATGCCTGCGCAACAATACGCCCGAAGGCTGCACTTCGCTACCGCACTTCCCCGCAAAAACCTGCCTGCCCCCTGAGCCGGACATGCCGCAGAAGGACTGATGCCTTCAGCGGGGCATAGGTCGGGCATGAAAGACAGGCCGCCATCTTTAAGGCTGACCGGGGGCGGGCTTGCCCCCAGCGCGTTGGACAATCAGCAGATTCCGTTTAGAGTGCCCCCTATCGCGTGAATGAACGCCGCTTGGCGGCGTTCGGTTCGCCCCTTTCTTTCAACACAAGCACGGAACCTGATATGCGCCGCACTGTTGTCTCATGGGGTAAAATTTCTGCGTCCTCGCTGGCCATTTCTGTTTCCATCCTCTGTGGTTTTTCTGGCCCGAGCCATGCCAACGGTGATAATGACACCACTCTGGTTATCAAATATTCCGCACCGAACTACACGACGACCGTAGATGATGGAGCAGATATTACGCTCAAGGGAACAATAGAGTTTGTTGAAACCAGAGATAAGAATTCAGGTTCTTACTATAAATATGCCGTATTGAAAACGGATACACCTTACCGGCTCAAGGAAATTGAAAACACGGGAGAAGGTGACTACATTGAGGACAGTAACGTAACGCCGACGACGTTCCTCCCGATCACGGAACATGATCCGAAGAATTCAATCGCCGAGTTCACGTCTTATCTGGGGCAGTACGTCACGCTGACAGGCAAGATAAAATCAACCAGTCACAACGGCCCGGTGCTGGAGTATCAGTCCATCACCGGACCCCAAAAAGATAACTGACGCCAGTTGCGGGCAACCGGGCCTGCTACCCGTTCAGGCGGGTAACAAGTAGCTGGTTGATGCGAAAACCTTCCACGTCAACCACTTCAAAGCGGAAGCCCATCGTATCCACCCGGTCCGCCTTGCGGGCCATGCGGCGCAGGCGGTGCATGATGAAGCCGCCGATCGTATCGAACGGCCCTGCTTCATCAAGATCGCTGGCATCAAGTTCACGCCGCACATCCCCGATCGAGGCCGCGCCGTCAATCAGCCATGAATTGGCATCACGCCGCACAATCAGCTGCTCCTCGAACGGGTTGGCCACGCCCCCCATCAGTGCGCCCATGATATCCTTGAAGGTAATCAGCCCCACGACCAGCCCGTATTCATTCACCACCAGCGCAAAGCCCACGCCGTGAATGTCGAACTGGGCCAGCGTATCCCACAGATTAATGGTCTCGGGCACCGAGAGCACATCACGGCGCACCTGAAAAATCGGGTTCTCGGCCGACGGGCCGCTCTTGGGCACGGGTGGCGCCAGGCTGTCAGGGTCGCGGTCCACCACGGCAGCCAGTACGTCTTCCGCCCGGATGGAGCCTACCACGTTGTCCAGCCCGCCATTGCATAAAGGATAGCGGGAATAAGGCTTGGCGCGCACCTTGGCCTTCTGCATCCCGGTGGTTTCCTGCAGGTCGAGGAATACGATCTCGTCACGCGGGGTCATGGCGGAGGTAATGGAGCGGTCCTGCAGCCCGAGCACGTTCTGGATCATCTGGTGCTCCTGCTCGAGCAGCACGCCCGAGGCGGTGCCGGCGGCAAGAATGGCCCGCAGGTCTTCAGGTGTTACGGGTTCCACCGCAGAGGCCGCCGGAATGCGCAGCGCGCGCAGGATCGCGTCAGACACCTTGGAAAACACCCACACGATGGGAAAAAGCAGCCGCAACGCCAGGGCGGGAAACCACCCCACGGCCAGCGCGATCTTGTCAGGCGCATTCATGGCGATACGCTTGGGCAGCAGATCGGCAAACAGCACGAACAGGCCGGTAACCAGCATGAACCCCAGCACGGAGGCCAGCGTTCCGGCCGTGGCCTCGCTCAGGCCCCACTGCGTAAAGCCATGCGTGAGCGAGGGCGAGAGCATCTGCGAACTGATCATGCCGCCAAGCACGCCCACGCCATTGAGGCAGATCTGGAGCACGGTCATGACCTGCCCGCTGTTGCGGCGCAATTTCAGGAAGGCGACAGCCCGTTCATCTCCCGCTTCGGCGCGGGAGCGCAGGCGGGCATCACGGGCGGCAGCAAATGATATTTCCGATAGCGAAATAAATATGTTGAGTGCGACCAGAAGCACAAGCGCAATCAGGCCAGAAAAAAACAGAACCACCAGAACACCCACAAAATAAATATAACACTGTATAACACGCGCCCTGCCCTATCGGCAGGACTATATGCACGCAACGGATAATTTTTTACTTGCCTCGTCATATCGGAAAAAACAACAAATAAGAGCCCCGCTACCGCTTCGCCTCCGATGGTCCGTAAGCACAGAAACGACCGAGACATAAGCACTTTTGGGCCGCTATCGTTTTCGGCGTCAAAATTTTTTCCACTTTGCAGGCCTATAGGCTGCCCGCATATTTCACCAGCTTTGGTCCGGCCGGGCAGGAACGAAATCGCGCATGAAACCATTAATTATGGTGAAATCATAAAATCACTATTGATGGCGTTATAATTCTGCCGTATCTGTCAGACAGGATACGTAGCGCACGTCTCGCTACGCTTCTTCTCCCCGCCATGGGGTATTTTGGTACCATCTGCGTGCTCTCATCCACACGCAGGCGCGAACAGCCGCAGCAAGGAAACAGGTGATCCATGAACGCAACGCCCTCCCCCGCCCCGGCACAGACCAAAGCCGCCCTGACGGACATGGCAGCCCGTTTTGCGCAGCGCGCGGCGGCTTATGACCGATCGGGGGAGATTGCAACCGATAACCTTGATGACGTGCGCGCGGCGGGCCTGCTGGGCCTGACCATAGCCCGCGCGGATGGCGGCCAGGGGGGCGGCCTGCGGCAGATAGTCGAGGTAATCGGCACGCTGGCGAAAGGCGACCCCACCACGGCGCTGATTGTTGGCATGCACTACCTGCAGCACGCCGTCATTGCCAGGGCCACCAACTGGCCTCAGGCTGCGCGCAAGCAGGTGATCGACACCGCCCTGCACGAAGGTGCGCTGATCAACGCGCTGCGGGTCGAGCCCGAACTGGGCACGCCCTCACGCGGGGGGCTGCCCGGCACGCGCATCACATGGGTTGATGGCAGGGCACGGCTGAACGGGCGCAAGATCTATTCCACGGGGTCCACCGCCCTGCGCTGGGGCACGGTCTGGGCCGCAACCGATGAGCCGGAGCCACGCGTGGGGCAGGTGCTCGTGGATCTGACCCTGCCCGGCGTGAGCATAGAGCGCAGCTGGAACCAGATGGGCATGCGCGCCACGGGCAGCCATACCGTCGTGTTCGATAATGTGGAACTGCCTGATACCGCGCTGGTGGACCTGCGCAAGCCCGAAGAATGGCACACGCGCGACGGCTCGCTTGTGGTGGGGCATGTGCTGGCCATTGCCTGCCTGTATGATGGCGTGGCCCGCGCTGCGCGGGACTGGCTGATCACCTTCCTGCATGAACGCGTGCCGACCGCGCTGGGCAAACCGCTGGCCACGCTGCCGCGCTTTCACACCCTGCTGGGCGAGATCGATGCCCTGCTGATGGTCAATGAAAGTTTGATCGAAACCGCGCTGACCAAGGCCGAAAGCGGTAACTACCCCCCGCATGAAGCCAACCTGGCCAAGTATGTGGTGACAGAAAACGCCATCAAGTCGGTTGAACTGGGCCTTGCCGCGATTGGCAACCCGGCCCTGAGCCAGGACAACCCGCTCGAGCGGCATTACCGCAATGTGCTCTGCGCGCGCATTCATACGCCCCAGGCCGATGTGGCGCTGGCTACCGCTGGGCGGATGGTGCTCGACACCGAGCGGTGAGGAGGTTTTGCGCGGGTTCCATTTCACTCACGCCTGATAACAGCAGACACGTCTTATTACGAAATTTATTGAAATTGCCATATTCCGGATATGAATATGCTTGTATACATATTGGCGCAACGGCAACGGGTTTAGTGAATGATGCTGACATTTCTATTCCTCGGGTCGCCGTAATGTCAGCATGGGGTTGCACAAAGCAGCAGACGGCACCCTATGACCGGATGTGCATGATCATAGGGATATGCGGTCTTGTAGCCTGCCTTCTGATTACATGACCACACTGGTCCGGCCGTAACCCGGAGCTTTGCTGATTTCTACGCACGGCATGACGCCACACTGTGCGGAAATAATAATCCTTTTCAACCCTGCCTGCACTGCTCAGGATCAGGGTTGACCCAACACTCAGGATCAGGCCTGTAAACGTAATGAAAAAACAATCTTTTCTGGCGCTTGGCGCAGCATGCCTTCTGGGCTTTGCAACATCGGCCCAGGCCCAGCCCTTTGGTGGACCGCAGGGACCCGGTCCGGGTGGCGTAAGTGGCTTCGCTGGCCATGAAGGCCCGCATGCAGGCCCCGAGCAGCACGGTCCCGGTCAGCGTAGTCCTGCCCGCGGCCCGCAGCATCGCCCTGCCCCGCATGGTGGTCCCGATCACCGCATGGCAGGCCCTGGCGGCAACCGTGATGGCGGCTGGCATGACAACAATCCGGACATGAACCGCGTGTGGCATCAGGGCGAGCGTTATGATGGTCCGCGCAACAGCCGCTGGATTGTCAATGACTGGCAGAGCCACCGTGGCCT
This sequence comes from Komagataeibacter xylinus, assembly GCF_009834365.1. Classification (NCBI taxonomy): domain Bacteria; kingdom Pseudomonadati; phylum Pseudomonadota; class Alphaproteobacteria; order Acetobacterales; family Acetobacteraceae; genus Komagataeibacter; species Komagataeibacter xylinus. The sequence goes on from NZ_CP041348.1 coordinate 3,011,702, forward strand.
TTCCGCCCCGCCATCAGGCTACCAGTGGATGCGCTATGGCAACCAGTACCTGCTGACGGCCATCACCTCCGGCGTGATCGCGGGCGTGGTCAGCGCGACGCTGGGCGGTGGCATGCGCTGACGGCATGGTAGATGAGGTCATGGGGTACCACCCTACCCCATGACCCATTTGCAGTTTCGCACAAATTTTTAACAAACCCGTGTCTTGGCTACCTATTGGTAGCCAAGATGAATATGTACTATTATCCACTCTCTTAAATAGAGCACATCATATACCTGATCCCTACCGATATTCGGGGAGAGGCTGACGATATTAGTTCTTCTGGGTAGCGAAAAGAGAGTTTCATGAGTGACGCTGAACTGCATCAAGCTTATTGCACTATTCTGAAAGATGTTAATCCGGCCCTATTTGATAAAAAAATACTAATGATTTAACTTTATCCGGTTTTTCAGGTCTCTTCGTTTCCACAACGCCTGATACATGGGAAACTGGAAAACGTATAATGGCCGTAGGCCGTGAAACACAGGGATGGACAGTTGTTGATGATGACCATCCATATATTTCTCTTTAGAATTATATATCTCTATCAATATAAATACAAAAAAGAAGTTCTACTTTCTTTAATTTTTTAAAAAATCTGACTGCCATTGCTTGTCCAGGCAATGTGGTCTGGGTAAACCTGTTTTACTTCGACTGGGAAAAGAGTCTGCCAAAAGTTAACAATACGCCTTATTACAATTAAATTGTAAATATATCAGCATTAATTTTAAAAAAACAGATATAAATACTCTATCCTGATATTATAATATTTTCAAATGGAGTCAGTTCCGTACTGGTCCGTCGAAAGTTCTTTCCTTTAGATGGCGATCAGGCAATACCCTAGAGCCTGATCCGAAAGTTTTTGAACAATACCAGCCTGTTGTGATTCATCCGTCTTTACGAAGAGATGGAGTGAATGGTGACATGGACTGGTATTGCCCGACGTGAACATAGCCGGGAAGGACTGCGATATCCATCGGATATGATGGACGGGGAATGGGCTTTGATCATGCCATTTGTGCCCCCTGCGAAACGGGGCGGTCGCCCTCGCACGACGGATATGCGCGAGGTGGTCAATGCGATGCTCTACATAGCCTCGGCCGGGTGCGCGTGGCGCCTGCTGCCGAAATGCTTTCCGCCGGTCTCGACTGTCAGGCGCTATTTCTACGCCTGGCGTGATACCGGGCTGTTCGAGGTCATGAATACGGTGCTGGTCATGAGCCTGCGCGAGATCGAGGGGCGTGAAGCCTCCCCGAGCGCGGGCGTGATTGACAGCCAGTCGGTGAAAACTACGGAAAGCGGCGGGCTTTCGGGCTATGACGCGGGCAAGAAGGTCAAGGGCCGCAAGCGCCATATCGTGACTGATACCTGCGGCTTCCTGATCTTTCTCCTCGTTCATGCCGCCGATATCCAGGATCGTGATGGGGCCGTTGATGTCCTGGCGGCAATACGCAGGCGCTTTCCCTGGCTGCGCCACATCTTCGCTGATGGCGGCTATGCTGGCGAGAAATTGCGATCCGCGCTCGCCTCCATGGGAAAATGGACGGTCGAAATCATCAGGCGGTCCGATACGGTGAAAGGCTTTCAGATCCTGCCGCGCCGCTGGGTGGTTGAACGGACATTCGCCTGGCTGGGACGGTGCAGGCGGCTCGCCAAAGATTGGGAACAATCCATTGCGTCCTCAACCGCATGGACATTGATCGCCTCGATCCGCATGCTCACACGACGGACAGCAAGGCATTGTCAAGCTTGAAAAACTTTCGGATCGGGCTCCTATCATCATAAAAAGTTTCTGGTAGTACTTTTGAAAGAAGGTAACACACAGGAACTTTTGTGATTTCTGATCAATAAGCCCCTGTCAAACAGCGCCTCAAGCGCAACCGTAGCAGCAGACCCGAAATCGCCTCGGCCCGACAAAACCCTGTTTTACAACTGACTGGCAAACCTGCACGGCGTTCTACCTGTACCCAATCTTCTGCCTGAAGCGGCTGGTGCCGGAACATACCATGGCCTGATAATATTTTCTTTTGCTATCTAATATAGCGTATTGCATATTTTAGGCGAGTGCGATTAAGTCATCTCATGATGCCAGACCGCCCTGCTCCGCCCCACTCCACCCAAAACACCGCCTGGCGGTTTGAAAAAACATCCGGGCCTGATCAGAACAGCTTGCCGGAAGTGTTTGCCTCCGTGCAGGTGCCGCAGGCCGGAGCCTCATGGTTGCGGCGGCTGCTGGCCTTCATGGGGCCGGGCTATATGGTGTCGGTTGGTTATATGGACCCCGGCAACTGGGCGACCGACCTGCAGGGCGGGGCACAGTTTGGCTATACGCTGCTGGCTGTCATCGGGCTGTCAAACTTTATGGCCGTGCTGCTGCAATCGCTTTCGGCCCGGCTGGGCATCGCCACCGGGCGCGATCTGGCGCAGGCCTGCCGCGACCATTTTCCCCCCACCGTGAACATCGTGCTGTGGCTGGCCTGCGAACTGGCCATCACGGCGTGCGACCTTGCGGAAGTCATCGGCACGGCAGTGGCGTTACAACTGCTGTTTGGCATATCCCTGCTCATGGGGGCGGTCATATCGGTGCTCGATGTTTTTATCGTGCTCTTTCTCATGAACCGGGGTTTCCGTTACCTCGAAGCTTTCGTGATCGGGCTGCTCAGCATTATTGCCCTATGCTTTGCGGTGCAGGTTATTGCTGCCCACCCGCCCATTGCCGCCATGCTGGCAGGTTTCATGCCCCGCGCCGCAATCGTGACCAACAGTCAGATGCTCTATATCGCCATTGGCATCATCGGGGCGACGGTCATGCCACATAACCTCTACCTGCATTCCTCCATCGTGCAGACCCGCGCCTTTCCCCGCACCGAGCCCGGGCGGCGGGATGCGATCCGCTGGGCAACATGGGACAGCACGATTGCGCTCATGCTGGCGCTGTTCATCAACGCCGCCATCCTGATCGTGGCGGCAGCGGCGTTTCACACCAGCGGCCATCAGGACGTAGCCGAGATCGAGGATGCTTACCGCCTGCTCTCCCCCATTCTGGGGCTGGGCATTGCGTCCACGCTGTTTGCGGTCGCACTGCTGGCGGCGGGCACCAACTCCACCATTACCGGCACGCTGGCCGGGCAGATCATCATGGAAGGTTTTTTGCGGCTGCACATGCCGCCCTGGGCCCGGCGGCTGCTCACGCGCGGGCTGGCCATCGCCCCGGTGGTGGCGGTAACAGCACTTTATGGCGACCAGGGCGTGGGGCGGCTGCTCATGCTCAGCCAGGTCATCCTGTCCATGCAACTGCCCTTTGCGGTCATACCGCTGGTCATGTTCGTGTCTGACCGGCGCAAGATGGGGCCTTTTACCATATCGCGGCCTGTCGCCCTCCTGTCATGGGTCGTGACGGCGGTCATCCTCGTGCTCAATTTCAAGCTATTGCTCGATACGATTTCCTGACCGCTACACGGGACCGTGCAGGGCAGTGTTGCAACAATGAACCGCCCCCGCCCCTTCTGTGCGGGGCCAGACAGGCTATAACGCTCACAGCCCGTTATAACATGCGGGAGCGTGACAATATCTACCTGAATGGAAAATAGCCATGTCTGTTGAAAACATGATTCGTGACGCCATCAGCAAGAAAACCGCTGTCGGTTTTACTTTCGATGCCAAGAACTACATCGGCTCCCCCCACGCACTTGGCGAGCGCGACGGCAAGCCGCAGGTGCTGATCTATCGCGGCGAGGATGCCCACGAAAAGCGCGTGCCGCCCATGGGGGAATGGAGCGTCCTGCCGCTTGATACCATCACCGACCTGAAGCTGCTGCCCGGTGAGGAATTCCACGCAGGCCACCCCGATGCGAAGGTGGAAAAGGAACTGCACAAGATAACGCTGCGCGTCGCGTAACACATTTAGCAAGGCCCCTGCCCGGTTATTGGCAGGGGCCCTGTTTTTTTCAGCCCTGCCCCTGCTGTGGGGGCGCTTTGGCCGTGGCATCGATCTTGAGTTCGTTACCCGCCCAGTTATCAATGAAGTTGAGATAGCTTGGCACGGGGAACTTGATGCCCTCGGCATTCATGCGCACGGCAACGCGGCTGTAATACTGCCGGTACACGGTCCATTTCGACCCCGGTGCCGTGCGGATGGAGCCAAGAAAGCGCGCGCCGTTGCCATCAGCCTGTTCAATGCCCAGAAACGTGAAGTCCGACAGGATCAGATGCGTAAAACGCGGGATCTTGCGCAGGGCGGCAAGCTCTTCCTGGAGTATTCTGGTCAACTGCTGCGTGTCCTGGCTGAGGTCGATCATCACATCGACCACAACAAGGTTGTAATCACGCGACGTATTGGCAATCGATGACACCCCGGAGAACGGGATGATATGCAGGTCGCCATTGACCGAGCGCAGCCGCAACGTGCGGATGGACAGATGCTCCACCGTGCCCGACACGCCGCCAGCCGTAACCCAGTCGCCCACCTGTATGGCGTTTTCCACCAGCATGAAGAAGCCGGTGATGAAATCCTTGACCAGGCTCTGCGCGCCAAAGGCGATGGCCGCACCCATGATGCCCGCACCCGTCAGCAGCGGCGCCACGTTGATGCCGATCTGCGAGAGCGTAGTGACCGCGACAATGATGATGATCAGTGCGAGCAGCACGGTCTTGATGATGGGCAGCACGGTGCGCAGGCGGCTCGCGCGCCCTTCCTGTGATGAATTCTCAAACCGCGCAATCTGGCTCTGCAGCACCGCATTGGCGGCCTCCCATATGAACACCGCTACCGTATAGGCAATGATGACCGAGCTGATCGTGCCCATGATCTTCTGCCCCAGCCTGCCATGGAACAGGAAATGAATGGCAGGCAGCCCCAGTGCCTGCAGGAACAGGATGATCGTGGCGAATGACAGCAGGAAGGACAGGATCTTGCGCGCGGCCGGGTAATAATAATTCACCCGCGCCTGCAGGCCGGGATAACGCGCCTCCATGGCGGGCGAGATCTGGAAGAGCCGGTTCTGCACATTATAGGCCAGCACCGAAAACAGGCGCGACAGGATCACGACCGCCGTGGTCAGGATGACCGTGCGGATGATCCACGCATAACCACCCTGGATGTGGGTAGCCCAGATCAGCCACAGCGCAAAGTTGAAGAACATGGCCGGTACCCACCACAGATACACGATGCGCCCCACGAAGGCCCAGAACGGCTGCTGGAGCAGCCGCGCCGAGGGCTGCAGCGCCGAGGCGACATGCCTGCGCACCCGCCACGTAAAGATGGCCACCAGCACATGCTCGATCAGCACCACCGAGCGGATGATGGCCTCCGTGCCGCGGGCCGGCATGTCAAACACGCCGCCCAGCGTGGACAGGCACACCACGACCGAGGGGGCGGCCACCAGAAAGTTGAGCCAGCGCGTGACCATGAAGGCCGTCTGGTCGCTCGCGCTGCACAGCCGGATGGCGGGCGAATGCGGCACGAACAGCGTTTCCATGAGCAGGTAGACCACCCGCGCCACCACATAGGCGTTGGTCAGCGTCAGCGTGACCAGCATGGCCTGGTGGGTGGTGGTAAGCATATAGGCAAAACCGGTGCCCAAGCCAAAGAACAGCCCCACCGGCACCAGCTTGATGAGCAGGTGCATGAGCGAATAGGGCACGCGCGCCAGCAGGCGCAGGGTGGCGTGCTGGGCCTGCATGTCCTGCTCGGTGGCGGCCTGCTGGCCCGCACCTTCCGCCCCCGACGCTGCCTGTGCGGCAGGCTCTGGCGCAGCCGTTGAGGCATCAGGCAGATTGAGACGTTTTTCCGTAGCCAGCGCGCGTGCGGTCACTCCGCGCAGGGGCTTGCGCATCAGCAGCGAGACACCATGCTCGGCCGCCAGCGCCAGCAGCAGGATCAGCGTCGCCCTCCCCACCGCATCAAGCAGGATGCCGCGTGATTGCGGATCGGCGAAGATGGTATGGGTCCAGTGAACGACGAACGCCAGATCCCCGAACAGGGCGACAAAATGCTGTGCCTGAACGATCAGGCTCGCCCGCAGGGCTTCGGTGTCCTGCACCAGGTCGCTGCCCAGGCTGTCGGGCTGCACGGTCAGCTCCTGCGCGGGGGCTGCCGCGTGCGCAGGTGCTGCAGGGGCTGGGGCCGGAGCGGGTGCTTGCGGGAGCCCGGCAGCAATGGCGGCAAGGGTATTTTCAAACTCGGCGCGGCGGGCAGGATCGTTGATCACCGCCAGAACCTGCCGCGCCTGATCGGGGGTCATGCCATGCGCGGGCGTGGGTGCCGCCCCTTCATCCGCCGCGCAGGCCGCGTGCGGGCCGCCGTAGGCCGCCAGCAGGACCAGCAGCCCCAGAACAGCCGCGCGCAATAGGGCCGCAAAGGCCTTGCGCCGCCGGCCCCCTGCGGCAAAATGATCCGCCTCGCCCTGCTGGCCGGTCTGTGTTGAATGGCGCATTTTTTAAATTCCGTCCCGACTGCTCGATCCTGCCGATCTGCCAGGCAGACATGGCGAGGAAGGCGCCGTTACCCGGACAGATGGCGCGATTTATCGCAGAGATGGATGTAAAAGCGCAGACATGGGGAAGCCGGGCAGATATGCAATAAATTGCCCTACCCTTTTAGCCTATACTTTGTGTCATATAAAATTACTTGCCATGCTTAATTTTTATTTACATAATACCTATAAAATAATTTTATATCAATGTATCTTATATCTGAAAAACAAATCAATAAGCCCCGCCTGCCCTGAGCGCGTTTACGGCTTGCCCACATGCTTGCGGATCAGCGGTATGGCGTCCGGGTCATGCTGCAAGGCCCGCGCCAGCAGTTCCTGCCCCAGCGCCTTGAGCGCAAGCGGGTGCATGGTCTCGACCGCGCGGTCGAGGCTGTGCCGCTCCGTATCAGACAGGTCGGGATCATCAACAATGCGCTGGCGCAGCGCCTTTATCGTTGCGGGGCCGGACAGGGTGACGTGCATGTCATCGGGCCGGTCAAGATAAGCGCGACCGGCTGGCGTCAGGCTGGTTTCACCCGTAATGCCAAGACCTGTGGGCCGTATGCCTATGCCGCCCTTGCACAGGCCCTGCAATTCAAGGTCCATCAGGTTACGGGCGTATTTTTCCTCATCAGCCGCCCGCACGGGCCGCAGGGTGGTTGTGCCGCCCTGATCGGCCATGTGGCGTAGTAACTGCCCCTGCAACTCACGGTCAATCACGTCCTGCCTCCGTTCATCATGCCTACAGGTGCCATGATGGTCCGGCAGGCTCAGCCAGACAACAGCCGTGTAAATACATACGGTTATGCACCATCACTCACAATCGGGCACATCCCGGCACCATTGCGGCACATGCGCGCGGGGCACGGGCTCGCGTGCCGCCTGTGTCACCTGGGCCAGTATGCCAAGCGCATGGTCACGCACGGCGCTGGTGTTGACACGGCTGGCTCCTTCGCGGCCCTGCATCATGACCTGCCCGAACTGCCCGAGCCGCCGCAACAGCGTCGCGCGCCGGGCGTCATCAAGATCGAGCACCGCCGCGCAAAAGGCATTTTGCCAGATCTGCACGGCCAGACGCTCCTGTTCAAGCGCGGGCAGAGGGTCATGGCCCTGTGTCATGTCGGTTTATTATCCTGGTTCATAGAGATTGGTTTGAAAATAAACCGTTGCTGGAAAAAGAAAAGTTTTTAGGTCTCGCCTTTTTTCACAAAGGCAGCGTCTTCTGAAGCTTTTTTGAAACAGACTTCACCAAAAACTTTTACAATTTCAGGGCATTACTGGAAAGGGTGGTGTGCCCTCAAGGTTGGGCCACAGGCCATGTGGCGTGCAGGGCACATCATAAGTCAGGTGGTCGGGCTGGATGTCACGCAGAATTTCCATGTTACGGAACAGTTCGCGCCGGTCGGGCCGCAGCGCCTGACGCGACAGGAACGCCCGCGCTTCAGCCTTTGCGGCCTGCATGGGGTAGTCCTGCCCTGCGGGTTTGAGGTGTTCTATGGCCGTATAATCCACAATGCCGACATTATGGCGGTTGCGGTGCGCCGCGTTGCAAAATGCGATGTCCGTCGCCCATGCCCACCGCAATTCGGGGAAAGGATAGACATAGGCCATGGCATCGCGGTGGAAGGCGGTGACCGGTCCATCTTCCACATACCGGGTAATGCGCCCGAGGCTGTTCCATTTGCGATAATTGAACGTAAAGGATGTATAGGAATGGTAACGATGGGCGGGCTGGGATATTTTCAGCCCCATGACTTCGCACAACGATATGAACCCATCGAGAAAACGCGGCGGCAGCGCAACGTCGTCATCGGTAATGACCACCCAGTCGTAATCCTGCAGTTTTACTGTTGAAAGTGCAGTATTGATATTGCCAAACTTGCCCCTGTCGCGCATCTGCGCGGTTACGAAATCCACCTTATGCTTTGTATTCTTCATGCGCCTGAACACATCATGCAACGTGCGCTCGCGTTTTGGCACCCGCACGGATGTGACGAGAATCCTGCGCACCGGCTGCCTGCGGGCAATATTCCTGACATGGCGGGAATACTTCCGGTTATGGAAATCAAACACCATATCCGCCAGGACGGAAGCCTTGCGTCTTTGCCAGAAATTCTTGTGCTGGCAGAAATCTGAATCAAAAAAATCCGTTTTTTCCTGTTCTGGCATTGTCATGTTTTTCTCTCCATTACCATTTCAAGGGTAGCAGACGATGGATGACATACACTGCGACCGAGGCGTGGATATGGCAGCACAAACATGATTCTGTTTACGAAGTTTCAAATTATTTCTGAGGCAATCATATTTGATAATATTCAGCAGCGACCGGAACTGTCCCCGCGCCCGCACGATACGACCAGCAGGGAGACTGCACGCAAGGTCATATTCACCCTGCATGTTTCCTTACAGAGGAAGAATACATCATGCGTATTATTTCTGCCTTTGCAATAACGGGCGTAGTGCTCATGGCCAGCGGGCCGGTCGCCCTGGCCCAGAAGCACCCGACCGACAAGAGCGTGGACCTGCCGGGAGACAATTCCCCCTCTTCCATAGAGCGGGCGCATCCACAGGACCGCAAGACCGTACCGCTGCCTGAAAAGAGTGAACGCACCGGCCCCGCGGACCAGCCCGATCAACCCCTGACCCGGCCACCCGCTGCCAATAAAAGCCCGGACAGCCCCGGCATGTCTTCCAACCATCAGACCCTGCGCAGCCCATCCGCCCTGCAATAGGGAATTACCGGTGATGACATGCTTTTTGCGGGGCTGCTGAACGCAGCCCCGCTTTATCTGATATTGTCACATTTCAACCAAAAACAGGAAACCGTTTCCTGCGCACCCGCCTCAGGCGCAGCTTTTTGCGTGCGACATGGTCATGGCATGGGTTGCAAGATAGCGGAACTGCGCCTGTTCTTCAGGAAAGGCAGGAATGCCCTGCAAGGCATGCGCGGTTTTGCGGTAGCGATGCAGGTTGCTCAGCCGCCGCCAGGGGCGGTCAGGGTGCTGTTTGTTCCACAGGCTGATCGCCCGCAGTTCAACTTCCTGAATGTTTACATCATGATCTGACTTCGGCATGTCCATCTCCCTTGCATCTGCGTTGTGGGTACTGGAACTGTCACGAGGTTTATGCTGGTGCGGTGGGGCATGCCCGCCACGCGCATCCAACGCCGCAATATAGCACAGGTTCCTGCCCGGACACCTACTCTCCCCACACTGTGATGCCGCGGGCCTTTTACACGACGCAATCAAACCTCACGTTTCGTTACGTCCATTACGAAGTTGCACCGGTTAAGGTCGTATCCGTCCTGGGCAATTGCGTGGAGCGTGCATGTTTTTCTTGGTTGGCAGGCCACCAGATCCGCCGGATACATTGAAAATCCGGATCAGCGGGGCGGGCTGAATGCGGGCGGTCATCATGCTGGCATGCTGCGTGTTTCTGGCGGGCTGTGCTGCGCATCGCGTGCCGCTTGATGATGACGGCCTGCCCGTTACAAACGGCCGGGAGATGGACACCCCGGCCGAAGGCGGGACGCCGGGTGGCAGGGGCGGCCTGTGGTCAGACATGCTGCACACCGCCATGCAGACGGGCATGGGCATGCTCCACCATTAACAGCACCCTGCCGCTTTTTTACTTCATGCTGGCGGAAGTCATTTTGGGAAACAGCATGTTTTTCAGCCCCTCCGGGGTAGCTGGCAGTTCACGCTTTCCCGCCTGAACGCCATTTTCCCGCAGCAGGAATGCCAGCAGATCTGCATTCTGGGCCGGTGTCAGCGTACCGGGCGCAAAAAGCGGCATGGCTTTTGACATATAGTCAAACAGTTGGCCCAGCGGCGCCCCCGCCCAGTTGGCGGCAAAGCGGCCCACAAGCGGTGGCACGTCAAAGGCCCCGCCCAGATCCGCCCCATGACACACCGCGCAGAACTGCTGGTAGGCCACAGCCCCCCGCCCGGCCTGCTCTGCCGTGTAATAGGACATGGCGCCGCGCGCGGGCGCCGCATGAGCCAACTGCACTGTCAGGGCCAGCAGCCCGGCGCCCAGGGCAACACCGCGCGCCTTTGTTCGCAGGCCGCGCATCAGCCCTGCCCCGCCGGAAAACGGGCAAAAAGGTTTTCAAATATGCCAATTGCCTTTTCCGCCTCGCTACGGTCGGCATGTTCAAAACTGTTGCCCACGCCGTCCATTTCACCCAGGCCCGCCATGTCAAACCCCTGTATCATCAACCCGTCACTTTTCGAGAGCGCGGAGGCCCCCTTGTATCGCACCCCATAGGCCGCATCCGGCTGCGGTGGCAGCCACGCGGTCTGCCCGCGCACGGGAATGAGCGAACGATCCCCCCACAGGTCACGCGCCGCATAGCCGGGGCAATTGATGATGACAGGCTCGGCCAGGCTTTTCATATCGGCAGGGGTATGGAACTCGCGGATGACGATCCGCCCCCCTGCCTGATAGAACTCGGACAGCAAAAGATGCCCATACGCCCCGAAATTGAAGATCATCAGCGGCGCGCGCCGGGCATAGGGCACCGCAAACGGGTTTTCCTGCGCCGGGATCAGTTCGGCCGCAGGAATGATATCGCGTATCCGCTCGCCATAACTGGCGAATTCGCTCGATTGCTGCGGCATGCCGGTCGAGGCGTAATCCCCCTTGTGGCCCGGATTTTCCGGCTCGGATTCCGGTGCGTCAAAAGGCGTATCTGACAGGACATAACTGTCACGGAAGTCGATCGGGTTGCCGGGCAGGCCGAGATAGTCGCGATAGCTTTTCCATGAATAGCGGGCCATCCGCTCCCATGTATCGGCAAATTGCGGGCCTGCAGGATCTGTCAGCGCCACGCGTGAATCCGGCGTCCAACTGCCATTGGCGCGGACCGAGCGGGTGTGGGGCAGCAGGTCGCGCGTATAGATCGTGACATCAAGCCCCGCGCGCTGCGCCGTCAGCGCCGTGGTCAGGCCAATGACCCCGCACCCCACCACCGCAACGCGCCGGGGCGAAAGCGCAGCCGCCTTGCCCACCGCCATCTCGGCCGAACCCCATGAAAGCGACCATCCGCTGCCCCCATGGCCATAATTATGGATGACCACCTTCTCGCCCACCCGCTCGACATCAAGCCGGGGACCCGCAGCGCGGAACGGACGCAGGCAGACCTTGATATCGGTTATCTGGTCGGCATGGGGGCGCATGGGCACAAGCCGGGGCACCGTGCCGGGCACCGCCGTGCGCCGCAGGGCGGCGGCAGCGGCAGGCACGGAGGCCCACCGGCCACCCGCCAGCGCACCAAGGGCGAGGGAACCGGCAAACAACCCCCTCCGGCCCAGGCGGGGGGGCATGTTCTTCAGGGTGTCAGGAAAACTGTTCACGTTCAAACCTCTGCTTACCGGGCGCCTGTCATGGAAAATCAGCCGGTTTCATGACATGAGCATTCATGCAAATCCGTTTGGAAATATTCTGTATGCTGCTTTTCTGAAATCCGCCGTCATGGCCTGTACCTGCCATAATGAGGCAGGATAATTTTCCTCTCCCCCGCCGTCAAACCATAGCGGAAAAAAAACGGGCCACGGCGTTGAATTAAAATGCTGCCGACCAATCGTTACACTGCGCAGGCACTGGTAGTCCATATGGTCATGGTTGCATAGTTGTTAATATTATGGTATTTATATATATGTTGAATATAATATTCAGGATTTAAATAATGGGAATTAATGCCTCCTATATCGCGCTCCATGGCGTACCGCGTGAAGAAATACTGGCCCTTATGGAATTCAAGGATACGGGAATAGAGGATGAGGCATACGAGGCCGATTTTTCCATTGCCGACATGCCCACGGGGTGGACCATCCTGTGGTCCAGCCAGTGTGAATACCTGCCTGACAGCGAGCTGTTTCACCTGCCTTTCAGGTGCAGGCATAGCATCGTGGGCTGCTGCGTGCTGGAAACAACCATGATGAGCGTCGGCTTCGGGTATGACTATGACGACCATGGGAAGATGTGCAATAGGTGGATCATCACACACGAGGCCAGCAAGGGGCGCGATAACCTTGAATGCACCGGCACCCTGCCACCCGAAAGCAGAGCCATAATCGATGCAGCCCGCGCCGAGGCTGGCACGCACCCGAACGTGGATGTGTTTTTTGACATACCGGTCAGCGTGATCCAGAGCCTGACCGGCTTCCGCTATGACCAGCCGGTTTATGACGGCAAGGAAATCGTTTTTACCGAACTGCGTTCCCTCACCACTGCCTGATCAGGACAGACCGCGACCGCCTGCATCGTGCACGAGACAGACAACGGGCACCTGCCCGCGCGTAAATGGCGTGGCGGCCTGAACGGGTGCCGCGCCCAGCAGGCTGTGCCACGGGCCTGCATGTTGCGCCACGGCCACGCGTAGCGCCATGTCACGCCCCAGCGCCAGCGTATCGGCCTGCACTTCCATGCCCAGCGGCAGGCGCGGGGCAACCACCAGCAGGCTGAACCCGTCATGCTGGCGCAGGAAGGCAATGGCGTGGTCGCGGTCCGCCCCTTCCGCCTCAAGCGGCTGGTAGCTTCCTTTGGCAAACAGGTCAGGGTAGCGGGCCCGAAACGACAGGATGCGCCGAATCAGGTCGAGCTTGACCTGCCCCGTGCGCCAGGTAGCGGCAGAGACGTCAAAACTGTTTGTGTGCTCCAGCAGCGCATGGCGCAGGCCAAAATCAACCGGGCGGCGGTTATCGGGGTCAACGAGGCTGAAATCCCACAGATCACAGCCCTGGTACAGGTCCGGCATGCCGGGCGTGGTCAGTCGCAGCAGGGTCTGCGCCAGCCCGTTGAGCGCGCCTGCCGGGGCAATCCGGGCCACCACCTGCTCCATCTGCGCCATGAAAGCGCCGTTGGCGACAAGGCGGCGCACGAAGACCGTGCAGGCTTCTTCATACGCCGCGTCTGGGTCGAGCCAGTTCGTATGGCGCTTGGCCTCGCGCAGGGCCTTGGTTTGCCATTGCACGATCCGTTCGCACCACGCCTCACGCGTGGCCATGCTGGCAAAAGGAATGAGTGGCCACGCGCCAAGCATGCTCTGGTACAGCATCAGCTCATCAATGCGATCAGGCCCGATGGCCACCTGCGCGCCATTTTGGGCAAACCATTCGCTGACCTGCGCACACCACTGCGGCGCCATCTCGCTCAGCACGGCAAGGCGGGCGCGGCTGTCCTCGCCGCGCTTGTGGTCATGGGTCGCGGTGGTGAGCATCGCCGCGGGGTGCAGGCGTGCCCGCGCGGTGCAACCGGCATGGAAATCGGCAACCGTAAGGCCGAGCCGTGCCGGGTCGGCCCCCACCTCGTTGCGCGAGATCAGGCGCCCGTAGCGGTAGAAGGTCGTATCTTCAGTTGATTTGGCTGCCAGCGGCGCGGTCAGGTGCTCGAATGCCTGCTCGGCACGGCGCACGCAGGCCGCAGGTGCGTGCTCCGGTCGGGCTGACAGCACGCGCATCACCGCATCGAGCACGGGTTCCAGACCGGTTTCAAGCCGTGGCCGGGCAGCGCGCGCCGCAGCGTGCAGGGCCGCGCCATCTTCGGTATGGTCCTGCACCACCTCATCGCCAAAATAGGTGCGGTAGAGCGTGAAGAAGACCAGAACAGCCTCAAGCACCGCCTGCAGGCCCGCAGGCGTGCCATCCTCGCCCCGTGCTTTCAGCGCCGTGGCGAGCAGGCGGGTCAGGCGCCCGAATTCGGCTACAAAACCCTCGGCCAGCAGTTGGGCGCGGGCCTCGCGCGCAATCAGGCCACAGGCTTTGGCGTCTGGCCCGCAAGTTGCCCACAACCGATCCAGCACGGGTGCCGCGCGGTCATCATGCAACACGGCGGAAACCTGATTCATGAAATCATAGCCCGTGGTGCCTGCAATCGGCCAGGCAGCAGGCAGGTCCTCATTGGTGGCAAGAATTTTTTCCACGTAAACGGCAGCCCCCGGCAGGGCGCTTTCGGGGCGCAGGCGGCCCAGCGCATCAAGCCGGGCACGCAGGCGCTGGCAGTAGGCAGCGGGGGCGGCCAGCCCATCGATGTGATCGACCCGCACGCCATCAACCAGTCCGCGCTGGTATAGCGAGAACAGATAGCCATGCATGGCCTCGAACACCTCGGCCCGCTCCACGCACACGGCCACGAGGCCGGTGATGTCAAAAAACCGCCGCCAGTTGATGCGTGTTGCGGCCTCACGCCAGCAGGCCAGACGCCATGACTGCACGGCCAGCAGGTGTTCGAGCCGGGTGCGGCCTGCGGGGTCACATCCATCATGCAAAATGGCAAGGCGCGCCATGGCCCCCTGCCCGCGCTGCGTTGCCACCCAGTGCCGCAGGGCCGCCAGCGCGGAATCCGCTTCCGCCCCCGGCGCGTCACGCAGCGCCACGGTGGTGAAGGCCGCAAGCAGCGCGCCGGGCGCATCCACCTGCGCCAGAAGCCCCGCATAGCTTGCCGGGCAGAGCGGAAAGCGGTGCTCATAGTGATGGATGTGGAACAGTCCCCCTTCCCCGTCATGGCGCAGCTCAAGGCTGCCTGCCACTATTGCCTCGGGCAGCGGGCGGTCAAGAAATGGCAGAAGCACGCGCCCGTGCAGATCCGGATCAGGGTCATGCCAGTCGATGTCGAACCATGTTGCATGGGCCGAAGCCTGCCCCCAGGCCAGCACATCCATCCACCACGCATTATGGGCATCAACGGCCATGTGGTTGGGCACGATATCAAGGATCAGCCCCATGCCGTGGGCATGCAGCCGGTCGGCCAGACGCGTCAGGGCCGCCT
The DNA here is from genome assembly GCF_009834365.1 of Komagataeibacter xylinus. Classification (NCBI taxonomy): domain Bacteria; kingdom Pseudomonadati; phylum Pseudomonadota; class Alphaproteobacteria; order Acetobacterales; family Acetobacteraceae; genus Komagataeibacter; species Komagataeibacter xylinus. Next base: position 3,026,984 of record NZ_CP041348.1, read on the forward strand.
CGCCGCCCAGCGCCGGGTCGATCCGGTCATAGGCTACGGTATCATAGCCATGGGTCGAGCCGGGACGCGCTGCAAACAGGGGGGAGGCATAAAGATGGCTTATGCCCAGACGGGCAAATTGCGGCACGAGGGCCGTCGCGTCATCGATTGTCATGCCCGCGCGGAACTGCAGCCGCAGCGTGGCCCGCACCAGGGCGGCAGGGGGGGGGCTATTCATGGGCGCGGCCCGCACGCAGGCGGTTGAAGCGCCGGCGCGTATCATGTCCTGACAGCAGGGTTGCGGTCATGCCGGGGTAGCGCCGCTGCCAGTTGGGGTGGCCGCTCGTGGTGCCGGGCAGGTTGGGCTGCTCGGCAAGGCCGAGCATGTCCTCCACCGCCACGAGGGCAAGCGGGCACGCAGCCCGGCCCACGAAGCCGATGGCTTCTTCCACCACCCTTGCCGCCCCTGTGGGGTCGGGCGGTGGCTTTTCGCCATTCCTGCCACGCGCGGCAGGCGTTGGCCGGTCCTGCATCAGGGCGGCCCACAGGGCCGTGCGGTCATTTTCGCGCTCGTCATGCACGGTGTTGGGGTCGAGACCCGGGGGAAGCTGATGCAGTTTCTCGCGCCATGCAATGTCCGTTCCCTGCCACCACCCGGCCACCGTGGGCAGGTCATGGGTCGTGGTCATGGCCGTGGCGTTGGGTGACCATGTGGCGGGTGGCCTGAACACTCCTTGCGGCGTGCGCTCGAAAAACAGCACGTTCATGCCCATGATTCCATGTGCGCCTGCCGCCTTGCGAAATGCGCTGGTGACCGTGCCCAGATCCTCGCCAATCACCATGGCATCGGCCCGCATGGCCTCAAGGGCGACGAGCCGCATGAGGTCGCGCACGGGAAAGGACAGGTAACTCCCCTCCGCCGAGGTGCCGCCCTGCGGTATGATCCACAGCCGCTCCAGCGCCATGACATGATCGATGCGCAGGCCCCCGCCATGGGCGAAGCCCGCGCGCAGCGTATCGATAAAGGCGCGATAACCCGTGGCCCGCAGCCCTGCGGGCGAAAACGTGGTCAGCCCCCAGTCCTGCCCCAGCGGGCTGAGCGCATCAGGCGGTGCGCCAATGCCAGCACCGAGCAGGAACTCGGACTGCCGTGCCCAGCATTCGCTGCCCGTGGGGTCCACGCCCACCGCCATGTCCTTGATCAGGCCGATGCGCATGCCTGCCGCCCGTGCGCCCGCGCAGGCACGGGCCAGGCTGGTGGCCGCCAGCCACTGCACGAACACATGGAATGTTACGTCATGGGCAAATTCCTGCGCAAACCGCGCCACTTCCGGGCTGTCAGGCTGGCGCATGGCCACGGGCCAGCGCCGCCAGTCGCTCCCGCGTTCCCCACGGGTGGAGAAATAGGCATGCAACGCCTCGAACAGGGCATGCTGCTCGAGTGCCTGGCCGCCTGCTGCGCGGAAGTCGCGCATGGCTTGTGGCGGACTGCTCGCAATCCGGTCGTCATAGAGCCGCCTGAGCAACTGGTAGCGGCACGTGCTGGCCCGCACCCAGTCGATCAGCGGTGCATCCTCAAGCTGCCTGAGCGTATCGACATAGGCAGCCCCCCCCTTGACCACGGCGGCCTGCACGGTTGCGGCATCAAACACGGCATGCGGGTCGGCCAGCAACCCGTTGAGGAACAGGCGCGAGGAAGGGGAATACGGGCTGTACTGCCCGGGGCGTGCGGCAAACATGGCATGGTCCGGGCTGATGGCCAGCGCATCCGCTCCCCGTGCCGCGGCCGTGCGGGCCAGGGTTTCCACCGCGCCAAAATGGCCAATCCCCCCATCGCCCGCCATGCGCAGCCCATAAACCTGCGTGCCCAGGCCCCAGGCCCGCACGCTGCCCCCGCCGCATATCCGGCTCACGCGCGGGCAGGACGGCGGCGCTATGGCCAGGGTGGCTGGCGTGTCCCCTACCTCCAGCCGGTGGTAGCCGCACACCCCTACGGGGGGCAGTGCGGGGTGGCCACGCATCAGGCGGAGCTTGCCCTCGATCTCCGCGCCATTTTCCAGCACGAGGCGAAACCGGCCCCCTCCGTCGCCAGGTGGCAGGGGAAGCACGGTGGCCTGCCCGGCAACGCCCACCACCATGGCGGGCAGTGCACCACGCGGACGTGGCGGCGGGGCATGACCTTCCAGCACGGCCAGCAGGCGGCGCAGGCTCTCGTTCGAGACGCGATGCATCTCGCCCGCGGCATCGCGCCAGCGCAGGCTCAGCCCGGCATGGCGGGCGCGCTCGACAAGGGTGCGGTTATTCATCCTGTGCCTCGTTCAGGCAGGCCATCATGGCATAAGGGGGCAGGGTTGCGGAAAACAGGTCCGCCCCGTGCGGCAACACCGCATGCAGGCAGCGCCCCTGCGGCATGTCTGGCAGGGGAACTGCCGCATCAGCCAGGTTGAGGGCAATGGACAGCACCGCCCCATCGCCCATACGCCACTGGGCAAAAACTGCCCCGGCGCCCAGAACCCGTGCGCCCATGGCACGCGCACCGGACAGGCGGGGCGCGATCTCGGCATGGCGCAGGGCCAGCAGTTCCGTAATCTGCGCGTTCCAGTCCTTGTGGGCCGGGGCTTCGCGCTCGGCGGGGTCGAGGCGGGAGGCGGCATAGGTTTCGGGCGCATTGGGGTCGGGGATGGTGTCACGCTTTTCCGCCGAGGCGAAATGCGAGAAGCCGGCAAATTCCTGCCGCCGCCCCTCGCGCACGATCCGGCCCAGCGCGGGGCTGTAATCAGTAAAAAACAGGAAAGGCTGGCGCGAACCCCATTCCTCGCCCATGAACAGCATCGGGATCTGCGGGCACAGAAGCACCAGCCCGTAGGCCGCGCGCAGGGCCTGTGGCGTGGCCAGCACGCCCAGCCGCTCGCCTAATGCGCGGTTGCCGATCTGGTCATGGTTCTGCAGGAAGATGATGAAGCGGTCAGGGGCAAGATCAGCACTCGAACTGCCCCTTGCCTTGCCATTGACCGGCTGCACCTCGCCCTGAAAGGCAAAGCCCTCGGCCAGCACGCGCGCCAGCGCGGGTGCCGGATCTGGGGCAAAATTGCCGTAATAGCCCTCGTCCTCCCCGGTCAGCAGCACATGCAGGGCGTTGTGGGCATCATCATTCCACTGGGCGCGATAGCCCGCGCGCAGCAGGCCGGCATCATTGTTTTCATTTTCCACGATCAGGTGCACATGCCGCCCGCGCTCGACATGGTTGCGGATGAAAGCGGGCAGTGCGAGCAGCCAGTCCCGGTCCACAATGGCCTGCACGGCATCGAGCCGCAGGCCGTCAAAGCGGAATTCCATGAGCCAGTACAGCGCATTATCAATAAAGAACTGACTGACCGCCTCCTGCCCGAAATCGATGGCCGCCCCCCATGGTGTGGCCGTATCATACCGGAAGAAGGGTGTGGCGTAGTCGGCCAGATAATTCCCGTCCGGGCCGAAATGGTTGTACACCACGTCCAGAAACACCATGAGCCCCAGCCCATGCGCCGTATCAATCAGTGCCTTGAGCGCATCGGGCGGCCCATAGGCGGATTCCGGGGCAAAAGGCAGCACGCCGTCATAACCCCAGTTGCGCCCGCCCGGCACCTCGGCCAGCGGCATGAGTTCGATGGCCGTGACCCCAAGGGCTGCAAGGCGCGGCAGTTCACGGGCCACTCCCTCATAGCCGCCCATCAGGCCCACATGCACCTCGTATATGACCACTTCATGCCACGGGCGGCCCGACCATGCGCCATGCCGCCAGTCATAGGCGGCGGGATCGACCACCTCGCTTGGCCCACCCACGTCATCGGGCTGGTAGCATGAGGCGGGGTCCGGCACCGCAAGGTCGCGGGCCACGCGGTAGCGGTAGCGCGTGCCCGCCCCGCAGGGAAACACGCATTCAAACCACCCTTCCCTGTCGCGGGCCATGGCGATCGGCGCATGGCCCTGCGCCTCGAGCAGGACCGTGTGGCATGAAGGCGCCCAGAACCGGAAGCGGGTATGCCGGGCATCGATTAACGTGGCCCCGACATAGCGGTCAGACTGGAAACGGGTGCTCATGCGGCGTCCTCCCCTGCGTTATCGCCACCGGGCACGAAGGCCAGCAGCACAAGCCCGTGGGCGGGCACGGGAATATCATGCACGTCAGCACCCAGCGCCTGTGCCGCCTGCTCTGGCTGCGTGGTATCGAGCAGGATGGTCCACCGCCCTTCGGGGCCGGGCAGTGTCGCGTTCACATCGCTCCCGCCGGGGTTGAGCAGCATATAGGTTATGTCGAGCGTGCCATCGGCCCCGGTGCTGGCACGGCGCACGCCAAGCAGGTGGAATGTCTCGTCATTCCACTGCTCCACCCCCATGGGCGTGCCATCATGGCCGAACCAGCCGATATCGGGCACATCGGGCAGCGGCCTGTGGCGCCCATGCATGTAACGCGCCGCCCGCAGAGAGGGGTGGGCACGGCGCAGCGTGGCAAGCCGGGCGACAAAATCGGTCATCAGCCGGCCTTCCGGTGTTGCGGCGCGGTGCCAGTCCAGCCAGCTTGTGGGGTTGTCCTGGCAGTAGGTGTTGTTGTTGCCGTTCTGGGTCTGGCCAAACTCATCGCCCGCCAGCAGCATGGGCGTGCCGTGCGAGAACATGAGGGTCGCCATCATGGCGCGCTGCACGCGGCCACGAAGGTCAAGGATGGCGGGGTCATCGGTCGGGCCTTCCACGCCCCAGTTGGCGCTGTTGTTATCTGCACTGCCATCCTGGCCATCTTCCCCGTTGGCCTCGTTATGGCGCTCGGCGTAGCTGACCACGTCCTCGAGCGTGAAGCCGTCATGCGCGGTAATGAGATTGACCGAACTCCACGGCCTGCGCCCCCTGCGGTCGAGCAGGTCACCCGAGCCTGCGATACGGGCGGCGATATCGCCCTGCTGCTGGCCATCGCCACGCCAGAAGCGCCGCGTGGTATCACGGAAGCGGTCATTCCATTCGGCAAAGCCGGGCGGGAAGTTGCCGAACTGGTAGCCGCCGGGTCCGGGATCCCATGGCTCGGCGATCAGCTTGCGCGTCGAGAGCACGGGGTCCTGAATAATGGCATCGAAAAAGCCCGATCCCTGATCAAAACCATAGGGCTCGCGCCCGAGCACCGGAGCGAGATCGAAGCGGAAGCCGTCAATGTGGAATTCGCTCGCCCAGTAGCGCAGCGAGTCCAGCACCATCTGCAGCACGCGCGGGTGTGACAGGTTAAGCGTGTTGCCGCAGCCGGTATCGTTGATGAGATGCCGCTCGTCACCGGGCACAAGGCTGTAATAGGTGGCGTTGTCCAGCCCCCGGTAGCACAGGGTGGGGCCGAGTTCGCTGCCCTCGCAGGTGTGGTTGTAGACCACGTCCATCACCACCTCGATGCCCGCCTTGTGCAGCCGCCTGACGGCCGCGCGCAACTCGTGCGGCGACCCACTGGCCAGATAGCCCGCATGTGGCACGAAAAACGCCAGCGTGTTGTAGCCCCAGTAATTGGTCAGCCTGCGCTCGATCAGGTAGCGCTCGGGGGCAAAGCACTGGATGGGCAGCAGTTCAAGCGTGGTTACTCCCAGCCGGCGCAGGTGCGCGATCATCTGCGGCGCGCCAAGTGCCTGGAACGTGCCGGGCCGGGGGTCGCGCTCCATCGCGCGCTGCATGGTCAGGCCCCTGACATGCGCCTCCATGATCACGGTATCCGCCCACGGCACGCGCGGCAGGGTGTCATCCTCCCACTCATAGGCGTCGTTCACCACCACGCATTTGGGCATGGAGGGCGCGCTGTCGCGCCGGTCGAAGGACAGATCGGCACGGGGCGAGTGCAGGCGGTAGCCGAACTGCGTGTCCGACCATGACATCGGCCCGGTGAGCCTGCGGGCATAGGGGTCGATCAGCAGCTTGTGCGGGTTGAAGCGGTGGCCGTTGAGCGGGTCATACGGCCCGAAGGCGCGAAAGCCGTATAACAGCCCCGGCTCGGCATCGGGCAGGTAACCGTGCCAGACTTCATCGGTATATTCGGGCAGCCGGAAACGCGCGATCTCGCGCCGGTCGCGCGGATCAAAAATGCATAGGTCCACCTGCTGGGCATTGGCCGAGAACACCGCGAAATTGACGCCAAGCCCATCCCAGCACGCGCCAAGGCGGTTGGGGCTGCCGGGCGATAGCGCGGGCGGGAAGCGCATCATGATCCCTCTCCCGCAGGCTGGAGGTAGAGCGCTGCCAGCGGCGGCAGGGTCAGCACGCATGAGCAGGGCTGGCCGTGGGCTGGCTCGGGCTGTGCTACAACACCACCGCCATTGCCCTCGCCGCTGCCGCCATAGGCGGAGGCATCGGAATTGAGGCGCTCGCGCCATGCGCCGCCCACCGGCACGCCCACCCGGTAGCCGTGGCGCACCACGGGCGTAAGATTGAGCACCACCAGAACCGGGGCATGGCCCGGTGCCAGCCGCAGCCAGGCCAGCACGGCGTTGGCCGTGTCATCGCCAATGATCCACGCAAAACCGGCGGGGTCGCTGTCAAGCGCATGGAGTGCTGGCAGATCGCGATAGAGGCGGTTGAGATCCGTGATGAGGCCGAGCATGCCCCCCTTGAGCGGATCATCCAGACTGCGCCATGGTGGCTCGCCCTCATGCGACCATTCGGCCTCCTGCGCGAGTTCGGCCCCCATAAACACCAGTTTGCGCCCCGGATGGGCCCACATGAAGGCAAAAAACACCCGCAGGTTGGCATGGCGCTGCCACCCGTCACCGGGCATGCGGGCCAGCAGCGAACCCTTGCCGTGAGTGACTTCATCATGTGACAGGCACAGGATGAAATGCTCGCTGAAGGCATAATGCAGCCCGAACAGGATTTCATTGAGGTGATAGCCACGCCAGAGCGGATCACGCGCAAAAAAGCGCAGACTGTCATGCATCCAGCCCATATTCCATTTATACGAAAAGCCAAGCCCTCCCTGCGCTACCGGGCGGGTGACACCTGGCCAGGCGGTAGATTCCTCGGCAATCATCATGGCGTCGGGGCAGGTTTCGTGCACGGTCTCGTTAAGCTGGCGCAGGAAGGCCACGGCCTCGAGGTTTTCACGCCCGCCATGGATATTGGGGATCCACTCCCCTTCCCTGCGGCTGTAGTCGCGGTACAGCATGGAGGCCACCGCATCGACACGCAGCCCGTCGATATGGAAGCGCTCCAGCCACATCAGCGCACTGGCGATGAGGAAGCCGCGCACCTCATGGCGGCCGAAATTATAGATATGGGTGTTCCAGTCGCGGTGCACGCCCTCGCGCGGGTCCTGATGCTCATATAGCGCGCAGCCATCGAAACAGGCCAGCCCGTGCACATCGTTGGGAAAATGGGCGGGCACCCAGTCCAGGATCACGCCGATACCGGCTGTGTGGCAGGCATCGATAAAGGCCGCGAAATCAGCCGGCGTGCCATGCCGGGCCGAGGGCGCGAACAGCCCGAGCGGCTGGTAGCCCCATGAACCGCCAAACGGATATTCCATGACCGGCATGAGTTCGACATGCGTAAAACCTGCTGCCTGCACATAGGGAATGAGTTCGCCTGCCAGTTCCCGCCATGACATGATGCGGTCCGGGTCGCCCTGCGGCCTGCGCCATGAGGGGACGTGCAGCTCGTATATGGCGAGCGGCGCATCATCGGCCTGCGCGCGCCCGCGCGTGGCCATCCAGTCAGCATCGTTCCAGGCAAAAGGTGCTGGCGACGCCACGACCGAGGCGGTAGCGGGCGGGCGCTCGGCAAACCGGGCGAAGGGATCGGCCTTGTGGGGCAGAATATGGCCCTCGCGCGTCATGATCTCGAATTTGTAGCGCTCGCCGGGGCCGAGGCCGGGAATGAACAGCTCCCACACGCCTGCCGCGTGGCGCAGGCGCATGGGGTGGCGCCTGCCATCCCAGAAATTGAAGTCCCCTATCACCGAAACCCGCCGCGCATTGGGCGCCCAGACGGCAAAGCGCACGCCCACCATGCCATCAATCACCATGGGCTGCGCGCCCATGAGGTGGTCAAGCTGACCGTGGCGTCCCTCGGCAAACAGGTTCAGCTCCGCCTCATCGAGCAGCAGGCCGAATGAATACGGATCGGCGGTTTCCTCCACCGCGTCAGCCCAGACAATTTTCAGGTGATAGCGCGCCCCGGCGGGAATGGTACCAACATGCAGCCCCGTCTCGCCCATGCGCCGCATGGGGCGCTCGATCGGGCTTGCACGCGGGCGTTCAACCACCAGCCGCACGCGCGCCGCATCATGGTACAGCACGCGGATGACATCGACACGCCCCATGTTATGGCGGCCAAGAATGGCAAACGGGTCAGAACTGCGCCCATGCACGAGATCATCAACGCTATCGGGTAAAACATAGTGAGCTGCATCCTGCCTGATCCGCATGCCGGGGCCTTTACTGTGCTGTTGGGATATGCCGTGAACGTGGCCCCGTGCCGCCGGGGCCGGGCGCGTCAATGGGGGGCAACCAGTGCGCGTGACAGGCGCGGCGGCCTGCGCGCGATGCGCCGCCTGCGGCCCTCACGCAGGCCATGCCGCCCCGATGGCAGGCTGATCACGTTTGAATCCGCCCGGCCGCCCGCATCCATGCCCAGCATCTCTGCAAACAGCCTGACGTAGTGAGCGGCCTTCTCGTTCCACGATACGTCATAGGCAGCACCCGTAAGCTGGAGCTGGCGCCACATGCGGCGGTTGCGCCGGTAGAGCATGCGGGCACGCACCACGGTGGCAAGCAGGGTCTCGCCATCAACGGGCGTGAACAGGAAGCCTGTCGCAGCGCCCTGGGCAATGGCGGCGGGGTTGGCGTTGACGATCGTATCAGCCAGGCCGCCCACGCGGGCGGCAACCGGCACCGCGCCATAACGCAGCGCGCCAAGCTGGGTCAGCCCGCAGGGCTCGAAGCGCGAGGGGATGAGCAGCGCATCAACCGCCGAAGGCAGGCGATGGCCGAGGGATTCACTATAGCCGAGATGGCAGGCAAACCGGCCGGGAAACTGGCGCTGCAGGCCAGCAAGGCGGCGCTCGATCTCGCGGTCGCCCTCGCCCACCACGATAAGCTGGGTATTGCCTTCCAGCAGGCGTGGCGTGACATCAGCGAGCAGGTCGATGCCCTTTTGAGCAGTCAGGCGGCTGACCACGCCCACCACAAAGGCATCCGGGTCGGCCCACAGGCCGAATTCCGCCTGCAGGTCGCGCTTGTTGGGCGCGCGGCCCACGGTATCGCCCACCATGTAGGGAAAATGCACGGCCGGATCGGAGGCCGGGTTCCATGTATCGGTGCTGATGCCGTTGAGAATGCCCTCCAGCCGGTCGCTGCGGTGGCGCAGCAGGCCATCGAGGCCCATGCCGCCTTCCGGTGTCTGGATTTCCTGCGCGTAGGATGGCGAGACGGTGGTGATGCGATCGGCATGGTACAGCCCCGCCTTGAGGAAACTGATGGCCCCGTAGCACTCGCACCCCTCGACCGAGAGCGCCTCGGGCGGAAGGCCGAATTCAACCAGGCATTCCGCGGGAAAACGCCCCTGGAAGGCAAGGTTGTGGATGGTCTGGATCACGGGCACGCGGAGGGCCACGGGCTGTCCGCCCTGTTCGGCCCTGATGTGGTCATGGTGCAGATAGGCTGCAGTAAGCCCGGCCTGCCAGTCATGCGCCTGCACCAGATCGGGGCGCGGGTGCGGCGTGCGGCCCTGGGCAATATCCGCCGCCATGCGGGCAAGGACTGCGAAGCGGATGCCGTTATCGGGCCAGTCCTGCCCCTCGGGGGCGAGATAGGGGTTTCCGGGGCGGTCAAACAGGGCGGGCACGTCAAGCACCAGCAGGTCAAGCCCGGCCACATGGGCCGACCACAGCGTGGCCTCGTGCCCCAGCAGGTCGAGGTGATGCATGACCGGTGCACGCGCAGGCAATGCCGCCATGACGGCGGGGTAGCCGGGCAGCAGGGTCGTGACCTCCACGCCATAAGGGCCCAGCGCATGTGGCAGGGAACCCACCACATCGCCCAGCCCCCCGGTCTTGACGAAGGGAAACATCTCTGCCGCGACTGAAAGCAGGCGGATTGGTGTTGAAAAAGGCGTAACCGCATTCATCATCGGCCTGTTTCCTTGCAGGAGGAGAAACCGGTGCCATTTCTGGATCTGTAGCGATTAACGGGTTATTAACCCCATGGTCTCACCCACACGGTTAAGTGATCCCGGCCATGGAGTCGAATTACTTATTTATTCAGTAAAAATTTAATAAAAGTGGCAATTTCGTGTCATTGTCTGCAATACAGACGCGAATGTTTATTCTCTTCCCCTATCCGGGCCACGCGCGGCGAGGTTGCGGCTGAAGACTATCCTGATTTTCATGAAACCGTGCCTGGATGCAGCACATTCGGGCAGGAAGAACAACCTGGCGCGGATGCCTGCGTGGCATATTGGGCAAGAACAGCACGCCACCTGCCACAATGCGCAAGCCACGTTCAGCCCGCCCGAGCCCGAGCAGCTGACCGTGATATCCGATGGGGTTTATGAAGGCGATATGGTGCAGGGCGTACGCCATGCCTCCCCACCCCATATGTGAGGCTGGTGGATCACTACCGAGCGTTATGATGGTGACATCACCAGCCTGAAAACTGTCCACGCCTGCCTGTCACGGCAGTACGGCTCGACCTTGCGCGGTATCTGGCCCTGCCGTTTGGGTGGTGGTTCATTACGGCGCAGGACAGGATTTATTGCGACCTTGAAGCCAGCAGGCCTGTAGAGAAAAATAGTGCTGCCACGATCAGAACCGTGGCAGCGGAATATGGGGCGCAAAAAGGCAGGTCAGCACGATAAGCGTTACAAAAAACACCACCATGCCTCCCACAATAAAAACATGCCGTTTTTCTGCCGGGGTGGCTAAAGGCGTGTCACGACGTGGATCGGTAATCCCTCCACCGCGCAACTGTTTGTCTTGACCGTATTGCATGGGAAATACTCCCTTGGCAGACGTTGATACAGACCGCCTTTCGATCAGGAAAGAGACGCGCCTGTAGTTTTACTGGGGTAGGTCCTTGGCCATCTGCAGGTGGTTTTCAAGCGTGGGCAGCGTATTGCCTGCCCATGTCTTGAGGGCAGCGTTATCACCACTCTGTGCATAGCGGCGGAAGAGCGAGACAGCATCCTCATGCCCCGCGATCTGGTCCGCGCGGTACTGCAGGGCAAAGTCACGACCATGCAGGGTCTTGAGGTGATCAAGCTTGTCCTGATGGGCCTCGTCAATGCCGGTGGGTGGACTGACCTGTACATTACTGCTCTGGATCAGGTCTTTCAGCGCGGCAGATGTTTTCTTGTGGTCTTCGATCATCCGGTTGGCAAAGGCGGTCAGCTTGGGGTCGTTATCCTGCAATGCCAGTTCGCTGGACTGGATCTCGAACATATCGCTGATCGAGGCGATCTTGATGAAATCCTCCGTGCGGGGCGCAACACCCATCAGCGAATTTATGCCTGCCTTTTCGGGTATGGACTGGGCCAGGACCGGCGCGGGCACGCAGGCAACCAGCCCGAGTATCACCATCATGCTTTTTTTCATTGTTTTGCTCCAGATGGATCAGAAATTCGTGTCATCCCGGCCCGGCCGGGCATTGAAAGGGGCAGAACCAGGCAGGCGTTCCACGCCCTGCATCAGTCAGGATTTATCGTGATCGTGGCTATGCTGGCCGCCTTTGCGCCCGGCTTCCGCCGCGCGGTCGGGGTCGTTGGCAAAGTTGCCGCTGCTGTGCTGACCACCTTTATGGCCTGCCTCGGCGGCCTTTGCCGGGTCATAGGCAAAATTGCCGGGACTGTGCTGCCCGCCCTTGTGGCCCGCCTCCGATGCTTTCTTGCGGTCATTGGCGAAGTTGCCCGGATTATGCCCGGCGCCGCCACCGCCCCGGCTGTCAGCCGGTGCGAGGGTGGCATCAAGGGTGCGTTCTTGCATGGGAATACGATAAGCCATGATCGTTCACCTTTTAAGATTACAGCACGGATACGGAATCCTTGTTTTTTCTCGCCGCCCCGTGGGGCCGTAATGAGAAAGCAATCCCGGCATCATGCGCTGTGGTGGGTTCAACGAGGCAATCGGCAGGCGGTTTCGACACAACCACGGAAAATAAAAAATAAATATTCAGGACCATAAACGCCTTATATGGACCATATCCATAGTAAAGCGAAGCGGCAGCTCCCACTTGGTCCGCAACCCATCCCCGCGCCATGCGATAGGTAGCCCATGCCCATTGGGCCACCGCATCAGGATAAAGAGAAACATGCAACACCTGTCCCGCTTCGCGTTTGCCTGCGCCAGCCTGCTGCTCATGATGCTGGCCCTTTTTCTGCTGACGTTTGGCATGTACGACCTGCTCAGGGCGCTGGGGCAGTCGTGGCATACGGGACGCAACGCCATATTGCAGGCCATCAGCTATGTTGTGATTGCGGTGGCGGTTTTTGACGTGGCCAAATACTTCGTGGAAGAAGAGGTGATCCAGACCAGCGGCAAGAAAAGCCTCGGCGAGGCACGGGCCAGCCTGACCAAGTTCATCACCACCATCATCATCGCGGTGTTCATCGAGGGGCTGGTGGGCGTTTTCGAGACCAGTACAAGCGAACCGGCCGCCATTCTCTACCCTGCCAGCCTGCTGGTGGTGGCCACCTTCATTGTTCTTGCGCTTGGCGCGTTCCAGCGCATGAGCGTGGATGCCGAGCGTGAAAAGAAAAAGGTGGGTGGCGGGGAAGAATAACCACCCCGCCCCACTGAGACTTCAGCATTTCAAAAAAACTTCAAAAACAATGCCGCCTTTTAAAAAAGGTGGCACCCAAAAGCTTTTCTGATTGCCAGAGCCGCTTTTACGTTCTTGGCAGATTATTTCTGCGCAGGAGCAGCCGGGGCCCTGGCACCCGGAGGGGCCAGCGTCTCGGACACATCTTCCGAGACGAATACGATGTTATCAAGCACCTGCTGCAGGGCGGCGGAGGCCTCCTGCGGGTGACGCGCCTCGGTGAATACGGTGGCGCGATTGATCGCCCCCTGCGTGGGTTCAAGGGCTGTCAGCGCCATGACGAAATCGGCATCCTCACCCACGACCTGCAGCGTCTGCGCGGCCTGCTTGGTCTGGCCAGCCTTGAGCTGGTTATTGGCGGTGGCGATGGCGGCCTTCTTCTCGGGGGCCAGCGTTTCGCTGCCAATGATTTCACCGCCAACCGGAATCCAGGTCACGGGCGTGGTGCCAGCCACATGGCCGGGTGCCGCCGGGTGCTGCGGAGCGGGGTGAAGGCTGGTTTCGGCCGCGATGAACTGTGCGCTGGCCTTGCCTGCGGCGGTCAGGCGCTTGGTCGCGTCATACAGCGCGGGAATGGCGGCGTCGGTCTGGCCTGCATCGAGCACCTGCTTGGCATTGAGCACATCGAGCATGGCGCGCTGCCCATCTGCCGACAGGTGGCTGAAGGCACGGGTAGCCTTGAACTTTTCCCAATCCGTGTGCACCGATGCCGCATGGGCACCCAGTGGTGCGGCGAGCAGTCCCGCCACGGCGGCCAGTGAAGCGATAAAACGCATGGTTTCCCTTTTCAGAGCAATCTGTCTGTCATGTATTCCGTGGCCCGGATATCCGGGCCTGGGCGGAATGTTACAAAAAATGGCATGCGGGGTCCATGACTATTCCCTTTGTTACGGCATGGATCGGGTGGGGGCAGTTGTCGGCCCGCAGCACACCGTGCCATGATTGGGCCAGACCATTATCGCTCAGGGAGAAAAGAATGTTCAGCCATATTGCCGTTGGCGCAAACGACATTGAAGCCGCGAAGAAATTCTACGACAGCATATTCGCAACCCTTGGCGTGCCCGCCGCCACCATCAATGCCAAGGGCAAACTGGTCTATAACGGCGATACGGGTTTTTTCCTTGTAACAAAGCCGGTAAATGGCCAGCCCGCCACGGCCGCCAACGGGGGCACGATCGGCTTTGCCGCCCCCTCACCTGAAGTGATCGACGCATGGCATGCAGCTGGGGTAGCCAATGGCGGCACCACCTGCGAAGACCCGCCGGGCATTCGCCACATGCCCAATGGTGACCTGTACCTGGCCTATCTGCGTGACCCGACCGGCAACAAGCTGTGCGCGCTCTATCGCGTCAAGCCCTGATTCGATCTAGCGGGCAAGGTTTCCGGGTGCCGTCTTTTTATCAATAATGGCGGCACCAAAAACTTTCTACTGTGCTGCGCTTGATAGCAGGCAGGATAAAGGCAGAGCATGAGCCGCCAGCTTATTGTTTTTTCAAGGCAGTGGCGCCTGTGCGCCGCCGCCATTGTGGCCAGTACGATAGCATGGGGGCAACCCGGCCACGCACGCGAGCCACAGGTGCCTGCCCCCGATCCGCTACAGGGTGCCTGCACGACGTTGCAGGCCACACCCATGTTGCAGGTGTCGCTGCTGTTTGGCCTCAACCGCCCTGATGGCGGTCATGTAAGCCAGCGTGAATGGGCCCATTTTGTGCGTGATATCGTCACCCCGCGCTTTCCCGCCGGTTTTTCGGTCCTGCATATGACGGGGCAATGGCGGGATGAACACAGCGGGCATATCGTGCGCGAACCCTCGCGCATCATATGGGTGGCAACTTCTCTTACCCCCGACCTCAGGCCACGGCTTGAGGCGATACGTCAGGCCTATCGCCAGCGCTTCAGGCAGGATTCCGTGGGGCTGGTCATCACGCCGGGCTGCGCTGCGTTCTAAGCAGCGGGTATATCGGCACAGCCCGGCCCCATCAGGGCCTGTGATAGGGGCGGGATTACGGGCTGGACGGAAGCATCATGTGTTTCCGCCCTGATCTGGTCATCAAGGATGGACAGTATTTCCGCATCCGGAATGCGTTTAATCTTTTCCCAGAGCTGAAATTCTGCGATCAAGCAATGCACTCCTGATATTTACTTCATAACATGATGAAATAAACATGTTACTTTCAATAATATATATTTCATGAATGCATTGTGGTGTAAAAACTACCAATAGACGAAAGTTTCCGCGTGCTTTCATTCAGGCAGCATGACCTGAAGGCACCGCCCAGACAATTTTCAGCCTGTTTCAGGGAAAACGCGTAATGCCGCAGGTATGATCCTGTAATTCCTCCCCGCTTGCCGGGTCAGCACGGGCCGGATCGGCGCGGTCATCAAGTAAAACAAAATCCACCCGTCCGTCGGGCCGTGTCATGGCGCTTATCACCAGCGTATGGCGTCCCATCTCGTGTGCAGGGTCCACCATGTCACGCATCAGCAGCCTGAAGGGGCGGATGCCCGCGAGCCTGCCCCCTACCAGTCGCGCCCGATAGGCATGGCCCGCAAGCGGTAGCGGCGTCCATGCCGGGCCCAGATGGGGCCGCGCCCAGTGCAGCGCCACTTTTACATCGGGACGGATGCAGTCAACATGAATGTGAAGCTGGTTCTGGCTGCGACCATAGGCCGAGTTGATGGCCAGCGACAGATCATCGGGCGGCAGGGCGCGGCCAAGGCGCCCGCTGACCCGATCGGTCTGCTGCCAGGCATAGGCAAAGTAATCAGGCGCATCAGCGCGCGTAATGAACGGGTCTTCCATCCCGGTCAGGCGCCGGGTGGGAATGAGCAGGTACTGGCTGGCCCCCACACGGTCCTTCAGCACCACGTAGCGGTCATTCACCGCCACGCAGGGCCTGACGGAGTGGTCCGGGCCATGCGGGCGACACTGTTCATGCACGATATGCCATAGTGCATCCGGACCGGCCCAGGCGTGCTGTGTCCATGCCAGCAACATGACCGGTAATATAAATCGTTTCATGCCCTGCCCCGGATACGGCACCAGGGCAGCATGCTACCAGCCTGATAAAAAAACATGACCTGCCCCCGATAGGATGACCGCACCAGTATAATCAGGAAATCCGATCCCCGCCGCTGTATGAATTTTTCATGAAAGGCAGGCCCCTGCATTTCCTTCTCCTGCCGGTCTTTCATATATACTGGCTTTTACGCTGACAGCATTCGAGATCTCATGGCCCATCTGACCCGCACCCTGCTCCGCTCCACCACGTTTACAGCCCTGCTGGTGGGCATGATGGGAGCGTGGAGCAGTCAGGCCGCATCTGCGGGCATGGAACAGATCGAAACGGTCGTGGTCATTTTTGCCGAGAACCGGTCCTTCGATAATCTCTATAACGGTTTTCCCGGTGCGGATACATCTGGCGACAGGGCCGCGCAACTGCTGCCCCAGCGCGACCGTGATGGCAGCGTGCTGCGCGAACTGCCGCCCGTATGGGGTGGCCTGACCGCACGCGGCGCAGCCGACCCCATCACCCAGGCCATGAGCGCGCACCTGCCCAACCAGCCCTTTCGCATTGACGACCCGCAGGGCTTCAACCGCCCGCTGAGCACGCTCACGCAGGATCTGTGGCACCGCTTCTACCAGAACCAGATGCAGATCAATGGCGGCCGCAACGACATGTTCGTAGCCTGGGCGGATTCCGGTGCGCTGCCCATGAGCAACTGGGATGGATCGCACATGGAGATGTGGCAGGTCGCCCGGCGATACACGCTGGCCGACCATTTCTTCATGGGAGCGTTTGGTGGTTCGTTCCTTAACCACCAGTGGCTGGCCTGTGCATGCGCGCCCTTTTACCCGCAGGCCGATACCAGCCCGGCACAGCCAGTTATTTCAGCCGTATCACCCTCGGGCACGGCCCTGCTCGTGGCGGCGGACTCACCGCGTTCAGCGCTGAAGGGCATTCCCAAATTCGTGCGTGATGGCAATCTCACGCCCGATTTTTACGCCGTCAATACCATGCAGCCACCCTACCAGCCCAGCGCCAATCCGGGCGCTCCCGGCCAAGACCCGCGTTACGCCGACCCCGCACGCGCCACCACCCTACCCGCGCAGACCACGCCCACAATCGGTGACCGGCTGAGCGAACGCGCCATAACATGGGCGTGGTATGCAGGGGCGTGGGGCGATGTGCTTGACCATGGCAATCATTACCCTGCCCCGGCCTTCCAGTACCATCACCAGCCCTATAATTACTATGCAGCCTACGCCCCCGGCACGCCCGCGCGCGCCGAACACCTGCGCGATGGCGGTCTGGCGGGGACACGTTTCATTGAGGCTATTGACCACGGTCAGTTGCCACAGGTCAGTTTTTACAAACCGCAGGGCAACCTGAATGAACATTCGGGCTATGCCGATATCCAGTCAGGCGATCATCATATTGCCGACCTTGTGGCCCATCTGGAAAAAAGCCCCCAGTGGCCGCACATGCTCGTTATTGTCACCTACGATGAAAATGGCGGCCTGTGGGACCATGTGGCCCCGCCCAGGGGCGACCGGTGGGGGCCGGGTTCACGCATTCCGGCCATCATCATCTCGCCATACGCCCGGCGAGGGCATGTCGACCATACGGTGCAGGATACGACGTCGATCCTGCTGTTCCTGACCGAACGTTTCGGCCTGCGCCCGCTTGATGGCGTTACCACCCGTGCACGCGCCATACAGGCAGCTACCGGCCAGCCTCTTGGTGACCTGACCGGCGCGCTCGACCTGAAGTAATAAACGTTCCGGGTGCAGTTTTTTCAAAAAGGCTGCACCCAAAAACGTTCTCTAATGGTGCAATGCCGGACTGAAGTAACCATCCGTCAGGGTATGGAGGAAGACCACGATAGCGTCGATCTCGTCATCCGACAGGGCAGCCTGCCCATCGGGTCGGGGGCCGAAAGGTGGGTCCATATTGATGTTGGCGTGGTAACGGACAGGTAGATCATTATAGATCTGCACCCTGCCACCCGGGCCGGTCGGATACCACAGCGCGGGGCGCACATCGCGCAGTGCATAAAACGCCACAGCCTGCCGGAGCGTATGGATCACTCCGTTATGGAAGAATACATGCCGCAGCGCCACGTTACGCAGCGAGGGCGTGCGGAACAGCCCGCAATAGTCGCCACGCCCCATAAAATCGGTGCGATCGGGACCACATAATCCCATATCGTAGTAGGCCGGGTTGCGGTTCAGCCCGATCGCTTCATTGCGCGGCACGCCAAGGGCCACCAGCCCGTAATCACTGAATTGCGGCGGCGTGCCATCATGCCCCGGCGCACTGACATGGCATGAGGCACAATTACCCTTGTCCGCCCGTTCAAACAGCGCCAGGCCCTGCGCCTCACGCGCTGAAAGATGTGCCCTGCCCGCCAGCACCGCATCGTATTTGCTGCTATAGGGATAGAACAGCCGGGCATCCTGCTGGTAAGTGGCCAGAGCCTCGGCAATCAGGGTGAAGCGGGCGAGCGCATCATCTGGCAAGGACTGGAGCAGGGCGTGCAGGCGCGCGCCGTAGCCTGCGGCATTGGCGCGGCGCACCACGGCTTGAGGACTGGCATTGGCCATTTCGTAAGGGGAAAGCAGCGGTATGCTGGCCTGGCCCTGCGCGGTATCGGCCCGGCCATCCCATGTCAGGCCGCCGGTGGGGCCGTTATCGATGCTTTCATCGGCTTCATCTTCCGAATCATGAAAATGTTCGCTGAACTGCGGCACGGCCTGCAGATACATAAGCGACGGCACCGCGCGGTGTCCCCCTGGCTGCACCGACAGGTCATTGCCCTGCGCAAAGGCCGCATTGTCCTGATGGCACGATGAACAGGACATATGCCCAGAAGCCGACAGACGGGGGTCATGAAACAGGTCGCCCCCCAACTGCCCCATCGCCTGCGCCCGGGCGCGGGCCTGCGGGCGCGACAGGGCCGGGCTGCCTGCATCTACCCCCTGCCCCCATGCGGCCCCGCCCAGCATGAAAGCCACCGCCACGGCCAGCCCATGCAGATTTGCACGGCACGATGCGCGGCAGGCGAGGTTGAAACCATGCGGCCTTGTTGAAAAAACGCGGCACCAGAAAACTTTTATCTTTTTCAATACCCTGCTTTTGCCCGGTTTTTAATTGATCTTTCTTTTCTCACCCCCGCGTGGGCGGATCAAGCCGGGTTGCGCGTAGCATGGCGTGGCTTTTGCCAATCCGGGTTCAATCGGGTTACGTGTGGCTACAGGCGCCCCCAGCACGAAGGACCGGATGACCGTGAACCCACGCAAGATCATCATCGATACCGATCCGGGGCAGGACGATGCGCTTGCCATCATGCTCGCCCTTGCCGCCCCTGAGCTTGATGTGCTGGGCGTGGTCAGCGTGGCGGGCAACGTGTCGGTGCAGCACACAACCACCAATGCCTGCAAGGTGCTGGAACTGGCCGGGCGCACCGACATTGCAGTGCATGCGGGCTGTGCTGGCCCCCTGCGCCGCACGCCCATCACCGCCGCACACGTGCATGGCCAGACCGGCATGGATGGGCCCGTCCTGCCCGCCCCCATCATGCAACCTCGCGCGCAGCATGGCGTAGATTTCCTTATTGATACGATCAGGGCGCATCCGCCGGGCAGCATAACGGTGGTGACACTGGGGCCGATGACCAACCTGGCAATGGCGCTGGTCAAGGCGCCCGATATCGCGCAGCTTCTTGCAGGCATTGTCTCCATGGGCGGCGCATGGGTACAAGGTGGCAATATCACGCCCAGCGCCGAGTTCAACGTCTACGCCGACCCCGATGCCGCCGATATCGTGCTGCGCCATGCCATAACGCATACGCTTGTGCCACTGGATGTAACCCATCGCTTTCTGGTCACGCCGCAACGGATGGCGCAGCTTAATACGCTCAAGGGGCGCTGCGCCCGCGCTGCAGCGGCCATGCTGGGCTTTTCGGAGCGGTTTGACCTGGACAAATATGGGTGGGACGGCGCCCCCCTGCACGACCCCTGCACCATTGGCTGGCTGCTCGCCCCCCACCTGTTTGCAGGGCGGGAAGTAAACGTATCGGTTGAGGTGGACAGTCCACTCATGCAGGGTGCCACCGCCGTTGACTGGTGGCATGTGACTGACCGGCCCCGTAACGCGCTTTTCCTGAACGATGTGGATAGCGACGGGCTATGGGCACTGCTGCTGGCGCATCTGGACCGCCTGCCCTGAAGCGGATTGGGCGCGCCCTGCTTCAGAAAGCGGCATTTCTCAAGGCTTTTTGAAAAAAAGCTTCACCAAAAACTTTTATAATTTCAGGTCTATCATCTCGCGCGCCGTTTATTGCATTACGTAAAACAACCATCGCGATCCTGCCGCAATCCGGGGCTTTTCTGCCAGCAGGAGGACGCCATGAAAAAGATGATTCTGGCTGCTTTTACCGCCCTGCTCTTACTCGGTGCCCATGGTGGGGCACAGGCCCAGCCCTGGGGATGGCATGACGAGCCACGCTGGCATGCGCCCCATGGCTATGGGCCGCGCCGCCCCTACTGGCGCGAGAGTAGCTGGCGTTACGACCGCCCGCCGCCACGCCGGTGGGCATGGCGGGCACCACCGCCGCCCCCACCCTATCCCTATCCCTATCCTTACTGATGATGGAACCCGGCCTTGCGCCGGGTTTTTTTATTTTACGCGATACCTGCAAAAATGATGGGGCAGCTTATTAACGATCGGGCTTGTGCGTGCCCATAATTCCACGTAGTAAATTGAACGTATGTTCGATAATTCACTTTATTAAATCGTATTTTTAGTGCCCGGCGATCAGAAACGGATAACCCGCCATCATGCCCCTGCTTGAATCCATCAACCTGCTTTATGTTCTCTCCGGTCTTGGCGTTGGCTTTCTTGTGGGCATGACCGGGGTGGGGGGCGGCTCGCTCATGACGCCGCTACTGATCCTGCTGTTCAAGGTGCATCCGCAATCCGCCGTGGGCACCGACCTGCTCTATGCCGCCCTGACCAAAACGGTGGGCACGCTGGTGCACGGGCGCAAACAGTCCGTGGAGTGGCCTGTGGTGGGCCGCCTGGCGCTGGGCAGCATACCGGCAACGCTGCTGACCATTGCCGCCCTGCACTGGGCGGGCAGCCCCTCACCCGCAGTAACGCATGTGATTTCGGTCGCACTGGGCATTGCCCTGCTCATTACCGCGCCGAGCGTGCTGTTCCGGCAGAAATTGCAGGACCTCTCGCGCCGCAAGGCCGCTGCCATCGCCCCCGCCACGACCGCGCGCCTGACCACGCTGCTCGGCGCGGTGCTCGGCGTCATGGTCACGCTGTCCTCCGTGGGGGCTGGCGCAATTGGCATGGCGGCCTTGATCTTTCTCTACCCCGGACTGGAAATCCGCCGCCTTGTGGGCTGCGACATCGCCCACGCCGTGCCGCTCACGGCCATTGCGGGCATGGGACACTGGTGGATCGGGGATATCGACATGCCCCTGCTGGCATCGCTGCTCTGCGGGTCTGTTCCGGGCATCATATTGGGCAGCCTGTGCATCGGGCTTATTCCTGACCGGGCGCAGCGGATCATACTGGCCGCCATCCTTCTGACCGTGGGCCTCAAGGTTATCTGATGCCCGTCCCGATGCCTGCATGGGCAAACAAGGCGTCATGCCGGGTTAAATCCGGTTGTTTCTTCTGCCCAATATGACAAACACCCGCTCCGATAACGGAGCGGGTGTTTTGTGTTTACAGAACGAGCTGGCTCAGACCAGTGTGTTATCCGCGTTCTTCTTGCTGCGGCGCGCGCGGGTCTTGCGGGCAGGCTTTGCCGCAGGTGCTTCCTCGACTTCCTCGGCCACGGGTTCAACCACGACTTTTCGGCCCAGCCCGATCTTCTGGGCAAGTGACGAGCGGTGCGCGGCATAGCTCGGGGCCGTCATCGGGTAGTTGGCGGGCAGGCCCCACTTCTCGCGATACTGCTCTGGCGTCATGCCATAAGCGGTCTGCAGGTGGCGCTTGAGCATTTTCAGCTTCTTGCCGTCTTCAAGGCAGACGATGTAATCGGGGAAGACCGACTTCTTGATGGGCACTGCAGGCTGCAGCGGCGCGGGTTCAACCGCCTTTTCAGCGCCAAGCGCCTTGAGCGCAGTATAAACGGTCTCGACAAGGGTGGGGATCTGGTCGACAGCAACCGTATTGTGGTTGGTGTGCGCGGCCACGATTTCGGTGGTCATGGATACCAGTTCGCTATGCGGGATTTCTTTATTGTCCAATGTCGGTACTTTCCTTGGTGGTCGGGTCATCAGGGGATGATTGACCCTATGAGTAATAATCATGCGTGTATTATGCAACCACAATAAAGCATTTTAATCCGTATTTTTTACGCCGCCCCCATTACAGCCCCACCTGCTTTTGCCTTCAGCATAGGTTGCCTGGGGTGTGCCATGCTGTTCTTGCAGACCATGATTACATCATAATAATCCAATTATTATCCCGCTCCTAACACATATGCAATTATTTTGTTTATAATAATTAAATGTGGCACGCCCTGCAAAGGGCACGTTAGTGCTTTTGCATTACCGAATTTTCATTGCATCCATGCCAATAACAGGAACAGAGTATAAACACGCGATGTTACGACAAATTTTAGCTATTCCGGTTTATATTATGGTAGAAATACAATATATTCTCATCAGTAATCGCAAACAGACCTGGTTATCCTGTATCTGTGCAGGCCATGCCGGTAACCAGAGCGGCTACACGCTGTCATCATATTTTTCCAGAATGCTTTTATATATCAGCAGTTTTTTCAGAACTACACCTGAATACAGTATTCAGGGGTGCGCCATGCCCCCGCACCCGTGCGTGTAATACCACCGCCTCACTTCATGCCCGGGATCACGCTATTGTAATGCACAATAGAATGGGCTGCCCTGCAGGCATTGCTTATCGGGACCTGACCTTCAATGCCGTTATAACAGCCATTACGTTACTTATGATTCGCCCCTGCCCTCTACAGGCAGGATGGTGAAATATCCATTCTGTAATGAATTGTCATTTTTGTCGGCTTTAAATTACGACTTAACGCAGGCCATCAACCATAACGTGCGGAAGGCCCCGGCTACATTTTTCCACCCGGGCCACAATATCATAAGTCTGGCCCAGGGTTTCGGGTGTAATAACGGCCTGGGGCACACCTGCGGCAATGATCCGCCCTTCGCGCAGGATCACGTCGTAATCGGTCATCCGCACGGCAATATTGAGGTCATGCAACACCATCACGGTCACGATCTGCCGTGCAGCGGTTTCCCGCCGCAGAATGTCCATCACTGCAAACTGGTGGTGCAGGTCGAGTGCGCTGAGCGGTTCATCAAGCAGCAGGGCATCGGGGTGGCGGCCAAGCGCCTGAGCCAGCCCTACAAGCTGCCGCTGCCCGCCCGAGAGCTCATCCATATACCGCATGGACAGATCGGCTATGCCAAACACATCGAGCATATGCAGGGCGGCATCGATTTCATCACCCTGCACATCGGCTGGAACAACGCCGGTGGCATGCTGGGCCGCAAGCATGGATTCCAGCACCTGCAGGTGCACCATGGCTGGCAGGGCCTGCGGCAGGTACAGGCAGCGCCGCGTGCGCCGGGCCAGACTGAGGCGCGTGAGGTCATCCGCCCCCAGCATGACCCGGCCCGTGGCCTCGCCCAGTCCGGCCATGCCGCGCAGCAGCGTTGACTTGCCGCTGCCATTGGGGCCAAGCAGCGCCGAGACCCTGCCGCGCGGAAATGGCCCGACACTTATATCATCCAGCACCGTGCGCCTGCCGTAGCGCACGGTCATGTGCTCGCAGTATAGCCCGTCCATCAGGTCATGCTCCGCCTGCGCAGCACAATGCCCAGAAAGAACGGGATGCCCACCAGTGCCGTCACAATACCGGTGGGAATGACCACGCCCGGCAGCAGGTTACGCGCCGCAATGGATGAGAGCGACATGACCAGTGCGCCGACCAGCATGCTGCCCGGCAGGTAAAAACGGTGGTCCTCACCCAGCAGGCGGCGGGCGATATGCGGGGCCACCAGCCCCACGAAACCGATCGTGCCCACGAAGGACACGGCCAGGGCGGACAGGATGCTCACCCGCAGCAGGGCACCACGCCGCACGCGCGGCACGTCCACCCCCAGGCTTGCGGCACGTTCCTCGCCCATGCGCAGCACGGTCAGCTTCCATGATGCGGCAAAGGAAAGGGGAGCCACGACCACGCACGCAGCGGCCAGCAGGCCCAGCTTGGGCCATGTCGCCCGTGTCAGGCTGCCCATGGTCCAGAACACAAGGTCCTGCAACGCATCTTCATTGGCCACGAACTGCAGCAGTGACACCAGCGCATGAAAGGCGAAAACCAGGGCAATGCCAAACAGCACGACCGTGCCGGTGCCTGCATTGCGCCTGCGCGAGACCATGTCGAGCAGCAGCACGGAGCCTATGGCAAAGACAAAGGCATCACCCGAAACCACCCACGCATCGGGCACGCCGGGCAGCCGCCAGCCCAGAATGATGGCAAGCGATGCGCCAAACGCCGCCGCAGCCGAGACCCCGAGCGTAAACGGGCTTGCCAGCGGGTTGGCCAGTACGGTCTGCATTTCCGCCCCCGCCAGACCCAGCGATGCCCCCACGCACACTGCCATGAGCGCATAGGGCAGCCTGATCTGCCACACGATCACGCCTTGCCCGGCGGGTACATGATGCGGGTGCAGCAGGGTGTGGATGAGCGCTGAAGGCGAAAGCCCCGATGGTCCGAGCGAGAAATCAAGCACAACCGAGGCCACGATCAGCGCGAGCAGCAGGCCAAGCACCCCCATGCGCCGCCGCAGCAGGGCATGGTAGCGCCCCCGCACTTCACGCGCATAAGCCGATAGACCTGCAGAGGAAGAAACAGAAGGCGTACCGATCGATTCCTCAGGGACGCGCATCAATCCAGAAGGTCCCTTCCTGCTTTACGGGGAGAAAGCGGCTGTAAAGTTCCTTCTGCGTGGCATCGGGGTCGAGATCGGCAAACAGGTCGGGGTGGAACCACTTTGCCATGACTTCGATGGCAAGGATGTTGTATGGCGAATCATAAAACGAATGCCAGATGCCATGCGCATGCCCATCGGTTACAGAGCGTAGCGATGAAATGCCGGGGCGCTCCATGACCTTGAGCAGCGAGGCGCGGGCCGCCTCCGGCGTTACTTCAGCGCCCATGCGCACCCCCGGCCCACTGGCCTTCGGCCCCTTGGTGCCATCCGCGATATAGATGTCGGGGTCGGAAGCGATCACTTTTTCGAGGTCGATATCGCCAATATAGCCCGGCAGCAGGGGCGCTGCGATGTTCTGGCCACCCGCCGCAGCAATAAAGGCCCCCATATTGCCCTTGCCCGCCGTGTGGCAGCAGCTCTCGCGCATGGCGGCCAGCATTTCAATGAACACTTTGGGCCGCTGGCTTTCGGGCAGCGGGGCAACACGATCGGTAATGCGCTTTAGATGTGACTGGTAGAAGTCAAGATAATCAGCGGCTTCGTGCTCACGGTGCAGCACCTGGCCAAGGATCTGCATGGAGCGGATGGTGTCATTGACCGGGTCGGCGCGGAAATCGACAAAGATGACCGGAATATGCGCGCTTTCAAGCTGACCCACGAGTTCGCTCGCCTTGCCCGGCCCGTGGCCCGACACGGTCAGGATCGCAAGGTCGGGGTGCAGGTCGAGCACGCGCTCGGGGCTGACGGTATCCGCCGTGGTCTTGCCGATCAGCGCAATATTGGCCGCCTGCGGAAAGGTTGCGACATACTGGTCATAGCTCTGCGTATCCGCCCCGCGGAACTCCCCCTGCCAGCCCACGATCCGGTCGAACAGGTGCTGTTTTTCCAGTGGAGCAAGGGCGTAGATCAGCCGCCCTTCCCCCAATATGATGCGATGGACACTGGCCGGCACGTCCACCTTGCGGCCTGCAAGGTCGGTCACGGTATCAGCCCGCGCGGCAGGAGCGTGGGCAGCAAGCCCCATGGCCAGGGCCGCGCCACAGGCCGCGACCCGCCATCCGTCCAGTATCCGTCTCATGACTTTACCCTGCTTATTTCTGGGGATAGGCGAAGTTGAAGGTCTCGCTGAACGGCTGCCAGAAGCCCGGCGTGCCGGTTTCCTTGTCCACATGGTGCAGGAAGCCGTTCTGCTCGGGCGAGGAATAGGTCAGTACCACCGTGTAGCGACCCGGGCCATTCATCTGCACGTTGTCGGCATAATGCGGGCCGTCCTTGGCGGTCATGAAATGCATGGTGCCCTCGGCCTTCCATGCCGTGCCGTCCTTGGTCAGCTTGTAGCCGATGTTCAGATACGGCACCCAGGCGCCATCGGGGTAGCCCCACACATTATCCGCCGTGGCATGTACGTCGGTTTCAAGGTGAATGGTGTCGGGCTTGGTGTTGTCCATCATGCCTGCGGGCATGGGGTCAACCATGATGCCGGTCAGGTAGCTTGAGGCGATTTCCATGTCATGCGCATGGACCGGACCACCGATCGGGTATTCACGCGCCTGTGCAGCGGTGGCGAGCGCAGGCAGCGCTGCTGCGGCAAGGGCCAGAATGGAATATTTCTTGTTCATATGACGGTTTCCATAACTTCGATAGAAATGAAGTCCGCTCGCCTGCTGCTATTTGTTATTGTTTGCAGTCGCGCACGGGCCTGATCGCAGCTTCCCATCCGGGTGATTTCCTCGCCCTGTTAATGATAATTGTTATCATTGTCAACGGATGGTATGCCCTCTCCGAGGTAACGGAGAGCCACCCGCCATGATCACCCATCCTTTTGCATTCATGCGCCTGCCCTATGCGATCCTGATGGCGCTCGACAGCCGGATGTTCCACTTCTGGCTGCAGCCGGTCCATTACCTGATCCGCATCGTGCATATCATCAGCATGGCTATGTTCTTTGGCATGGACATGCTGTTCGACCTTGGCGTGCTCCGGCCCCGCATGGCAGCCCGGATCGCGCCCGCGGCCCAGCTCATGGTGCGGCCACTGCACGTGACGTTTGCCATCGCCATGGTCTCTGGCGTGGTGCTGTTCTTCTATGACCCGGTGCATATCGGCAGCCGCGCCTATCTTACCCCCAAGCTGCTGCTCATTACGCTCGCCATGCTCAACGCATTGTGGTGCCACCGCAGCGTCTATCTGCCCGTGCTGCGCGGCAATGCCGCCATGAGCGTGCGCGGGCGTATCGGGGCCAGTCTTTCGCTGCTGCTGTGGAGCGGCGTGATGATCATGTCCTGCCTCAACAGCGAAGGCGTGCCAAAGGTTTTCCTAAGATGATATCAGGATTGCAATATGCGCATGACGGTTTGAATTGACGGGTTCGTATCAAAATGTGATTGAGAACCATTATTAATGATATTGATTCTCAATACGGCGGACCCCCATGAGCCCCTCATCCTTCGCGACTGCCATTGCCAGACATGCCTTTTCCCGTTGCCCGGCATTTTCTCCCTCCAGCCTGACGCGCCACCGCCTGCGTGCGGGTTCGTGTCTGGTCTGCTTCGGGCTGGTCTGCCAGCAACCGGCTTTGCGCAGGTCCAGACCCAGATCGAGGAAGACCGGGCCCGCCTCGGTAACTCCACCCCTCTCGTTGAACAGATCGACCCCGCCACGGTGCGCGATTCTGAACGCGCCACGGCTGATGCGGAAGAAAAAGCCGCAGGCGATGGCGACAAATTGGATACCAGCGGCAACCTGCTGGGCAATATGTGGGGCGCGCGGCCGTGGCTGTACAAACACGGCATCAGCTTCGACATTCAGGAAGTTGATGAAGTCTGGGGTAACGGCACGGGTGGCACGTCCTCGGGCAACGATGGCGCGGGTGGCTCGGGCACCGGGCCTGCCTATGATGGCGTGACCATGCCCACGCTTACCGTGGATACCGAGAAGCTGTTTGGGCTGAAAGGCGGCCTGTTCAATGTCAGCGCGCTGCAGACACGCGGGCGCTCGATCTCGCAGGATCATCTGGCCAACTTCAACCCAGTCAGCGGGTTCGAGGCCGACCGCTCCACCCGGCTGTTCGAGCTGTGGTACCAGCAGTCCTTCCTCAAGGGCAAGCTGGATGTGAAGATCGGCCAGCAGGATCTTGATACCGAGTTCCTGATCAGCGATTACGCCTCGCTCTACCTCAACGCCAACTTTGGCTGGCCCATGGCGCCCTCGGTCAACCTGTATGGCGGCGGCCCGTCATGGCCGCTCTCCTCACCCGCCATCCGCATCCGCTACCGGCCGAGCGAGAAGTTCACCTTCATGTTTGCCGCAGCGGACGACAACCCGCCCGGCAACCGGTACAATTCAACCCCCATCCAGCAGGCTACCGGTTCCGCCAGCGGCTATAATTCCGATCCAACCAGCCAGACCTATAACGGCGCCAACGGCACCAACTTCAACATGGGCACCGGCGCGCTGCTCATCACCGAACTGCAATACGCGATCAACCCCCAGCCCGCCGACATGACGAACGTGACCAAAAACCCTGGCCTGCCGGGCGTGTACAAGCTGGGTGGCTACTACGATACCGCGAAGTTTGCCGACTACCGTTACAACCGCAATGGCGGCTCACTTGGAGCCGCGACGCTGAACGCCAGCGCAACCGAGTCCGACCTGACCCCGCGCTGGGACCGGGGCAACTGGATGGTTTATGGCATCATTGACCAGATGATCTGGCGGCCATCGCTGAAGTCAGCCCGGTCAGTCGGTATTTTTGCGCGTGCAACCGGCAACGGTGGAGATCGCAACATGATCAGCTTTGCCGTTGACGCCGGCATCAATCTCAAGGCCCCGTTCAGAGGGCGCGACAATGACACGGTCGGACTGGGCTGGGGCATTGGGCGCGCCAGTTCCGGCCAGCGCCAGTTTGATCGCGATAGCGGATCCTACGTGCAGGGCAATGAAAACCACCTTGAACTGACCTATCAGGCGCAGGTCACGCCATGGATGGTGATGCAGCCTGATTTCCAGTATGTCTGGCATCCCTCGGGCGGAGTGGCGGACTGGACCGGTTACAGGCGTGTGGGCAACGAAGCGGTTTTTGGCCTGCACAGCAGTATTACGTTCTAATATTTTGTTTTAATTTAATAATATAACCCACACTCTCTATAAGACCGTTCTGGAGCGTCGCCTTTTTTCAAAAAGGCGACGTTTTTGGTGTTCATGCGCATTTCATAAGCAGCATTTATCAAAATATCATGACAAACGATTGGACCCCTCCATAGGGCTGCCTTCATGTTCCGCCACACTCAGCCTTACAGGCTGAACCCGGCACATGATGTAAAGGTATGAGACCAATGGGGGGACAGAGCACCGCATTTCCCCTGCACGGCACCCCGGATACGGGCCTGCTGCGCCATATCCGGCGCTTTTCATGGGTTTACGCGCCCTCGCTGGCCGATCTGGGCTTTGCGGTGCGCACGTCATGCGCCGCCATCCTCTCGCTGCTCATCGCCATGTGGATGGAACTCGACAGCCCGCAATGGGCGCCGCTTACCGTATGGGTCGTGGCGCAGTCCTCACGCGGGGAGAGCCTGTCAAAGGCGCGATGGCGGATTGTGGGCACGCTGGCGGGCAGCGTTGCCGCGATTACGCTCATGGCGGCCTTTCCGCAGGCTCCGGCCATGTTCTTTGTCTGCCTGGCACTCTGGATCGGGCTGTGCTGCGCCCTTGCCACCCTGCTTGACCAGTACCGTGCCTACGGGCTGGTGCTGACGGGGTTCACCTCCGCCATCATCGCCACCGGGGCCATCGTGCAACCTGACGATGTGTTTGCCGTAAGCGTTGCGCGGAGCAGCTACATCATACTGGGCGTGCTGTGCGAGGCGGTGCTGGCCGTGCTGTTCATGCCCAACATGGTCGAGCGCACCCGCACGCAACTGCTGGCCCGGCTTGATGATACATTCCGTGCCACCTGCGCTGCCATCCCCCACCTGCTGGGCATGACCGCGCCTGCCGCCCGGCAGGCCGCAACCGGCAGGCTGCTCGACCAGATCATGGCCTTTAGCGGACAGATCGAATTCGCGGCCCTCGAACTCGGGCCGCGCAACCGGGTGGGCGATCACGCCCGCCGGGCGCTTGCGGGCATGCTGGTCATGCTCGCCCATGCCCGCGCGTTGCAGATCCTCTCCCCCCGCCCCGATGCCAGCGCCCTGCCCGGCGGTGATGCGCCCGAGCGCGCCCTGGCTGCATGGCTGCATGACCACGCCCCCCCGCCCGAGCCTGACAACCTGGCCGCCCGCGCCTGGCAGCCGGTTGCCGCAGCGCTGACGCATGAAGCCACGCTGGTGCATGATGAGATGCAGGCCTGCCACGCCACCCGCCATGGCGACCACTTCCGCTTCAGCCTGACCTCGCGCCGCCATGCGCGTGAGGCAATGCATAACGGCATCCGCTCCAGCGTTGCCATTATGGTTGCGGCGGCGATGTGGGAGATCACGGCATGGCATCACGGCCCGGCCTTCATCTCGTTCGTGGCGCTGATCTACGGGCTGATGGCCACGCGCGAGAACCCGCTGGTCGCCACCCTTCCCTTTCTCAAGGGCGGGCTGTGGTGCACGGCTGCCGCCGCCGTCATGGCGCTGTGGGTCATCCCTGCCATTACCTCGCCCGAGATGCTGCTTGCCGCCCTGCTGGTGCCCATGACCATTGGCGGTCTGGCCGCGCGCAAGCCACAGCTTGCGGGCTATGCCTTCTCGTTCAACATGTTCCTGCCCGTGCTGATCGGCCCGATGAACCAGGGGCGGTATGACGAGGTCGCCTTCCTCAACAACGCGCTGGCCTTTGTGGCCAGTATCGTGTTCGTGCTGCTCACCTACCGGCTGGTCATTCCCTTCCGGCTTGACGTGCATATCCGCCGCACCGCCGCAGCCATGAACCGGCGGCTGCGCCATCTGGCCCAGACCCGCGACCGCACCACCGCTCCGGCCTGGCTGGGCGCCTGCGCGGCCAGCCTTGTGCGCATCCTGCACCAGGCCACCGCCGTGCCGCAGCCCACGGTCAATGCCTGCCTGAGCCAGCAGATCGGGGCGATGACGGTGGGCCTTTATATCATCCGCCTGCGCGAAATGCTGCGCACGGGCGCCCTGCCGCCACGGGCCACGCGCATGATCGCCCTTTTTCTGGCGCGTTGGCAGCGCGGGCAGGCTGGCCCCACCACCGCGCATGTGCTGGCCTGGCTGCACCACGAACAGACCCGCCCCCATGAAGCACGCGACCGCGCAAGTCTGGCCGAGGCCCTGGCCTGTCTGCACATCATTGCCGCAAGCCAGCATGAACATGAGCCGGGCGCGCCATGGTAAGGTGACAAAATATGTCGTATCGGATATGCCATGAACGCATTATTCGCATTCATGCACAAAAGGGGTCATTTCATGCGTAAGATTGTCACCGCTGCCGCCATCGCGGCCATTACATGCGTTACCGCCACCGCGCAGGCCGAGCCCGGCGGCTGCCTGAAATATGGCGCCGTGGGTGCCGTGGGCGGCCATGTGGCCGGTGGCCACAGCGTGCTGGGCGCTGCCGCCGGTTGTGTGACCGGCATGTACAAGCGCCACGAATACCGCAAGGAAGCGAAGGCCAAAGCCAAGCTGTATGATCAGGAACATCCCGGTTCGAAGGGTACCTACATGGAGAAGGCAACGGCCTATGACGTGGAGCACTCGACCACGCCGGGCAAGATGACGCCCGACACCCCGGCCACCACCACCCAGCCGGACAGCAGCGCGAAGATGTAAGCCGCCGGGTCCACAGGCAAGCCCCGGCCTGCCTGCGGACCCCGCGCCCGAAACGGTATTTCACCCTGCCCCACACGGCCAAGGACCGCCATGCGCGCCATTACATTCCTGTTTCGCTCGACACTGGCCGTCGTGCTGGTGGCAGGGCTCATATGGTGGCTGGCCGGACCCTTCTTCCACATGCCCACACTTGGCGTGGCGCTGGCGGTTGAAGCCGTTGTGTTCTGGGTGTGCGGGCTGCTCTATACCGAGGACTATCCGCACCATATGACCACGTTCGCGGGCATGACCGTTTTGCTCGGGCTGCTGAGCATTGGCGTCATGCTGCCTTTTGCGCGGCAATATGTCATGATGCACCCGGCCTGAACGGGCACGGGCAATTATTTTTTCATATTGGCTCAATTTAAGGAAAACTATTATCCATAAATGGAGTTAATGGGATGTGGCTTTCGTGACACCACAACGTCTCCCAATCCCTAAACTTGGCGTCCCGCCCCGGCGGGACGCCCTTTTTTTTGCTCAGGCTTTCTGCAGGCCAGGCTTGCCGCGTTCCACCGCAAAGCTGGCATAGGTGGAGAGCTTTCCATCGCGCTCCATCACCTTGTCGAGCACCTTGAGGTCGGCGCGCCATACATCCGGCCCCACATCGCACAGCACATAGCCGCGCTGGTCGGTCGTGGCCTTGAGGTGCGGGTTTTCGCGCCGGACTGAGCGGCTGAAACTGTCATCATCACCCACCCCATCCGCGCCTGAGGTGACGGACGTGGCCAGGAACTCGACCGAGACCGGCTGCTTCTGGCCCGGATCAGTCAGCAGATCCCCCGCGAAATGGCGGTGCGCATCACCCGTCACGTTCACCACATTGCCGGGGCAATGTGCACCAATGAACTCAAGCAGGCGCTTGCGGCTGTACATATAGCCCGACCACTGGTCCATGCTGTAAAGCAGTTCACCCTGCGGGGCGCGCCTATGGGCAAGGTTCATCATCATCACCTGATGCGCCAGCAGGTTCCACCGCGTGTCAGACCTGCCCAGACCGTCAAACAGCCATTGCTCCTGCGCGGACCCCATCATGGTGCGGTTGGGTGACCAGACATCAGGCCCCTGCGCTGCCACGCCATCTCCATAAGCCTGATCACTGCGATACTGGCGCGTATCGAGCACGAAGGCATTCATGAGCGTGCCATAGCGCAGGCTGCGATAAAGCTGCATGTGGCTGCCATCGGGCAGGGCTGACAGGCGCAGCGGCATGTGCTCGTAATAGGCCTGCATGGCAGCTTCGCGGCGCAGGCGGAAGATCTCGGGCGGTGTGCCGTCCTGATCGGTGTCGCCTGCCCAGTTATTGTCCACCTCATGGTCATCGGAGGTGACGATCCACGGCACGGCGGCATGGGCGGCCTGCAGGTCGGGGTCGGTCTTGTACTGGGCATAGCGGCGGCGGTATTCATCAAGCGAATAGCATTCCAGCCCGATATGCCGACGCAGCGCCTGAAAGGGGCGGCCGTTCATTTCGTGCACGCGACCCCTGCTGTCCGGGCCTTCGTAAATGTAATCGCCATAATGGAAGACAAAATCGATCGGCTCATTGGCGATATTGCGCCAGGCGGTATAATACCCTTCCTCATAATGCTGGCAGCCTGCGGCGGCAAAGCGCACCCGAGCGGGTGATGCACCGGGCAGCGGAAAGGTATGGCTGCGGCCGGTGGGGCTGTCATACCCCGCAATGCGGAAACGGTACCAGTACGGGCGGTCGGGCCTGAGGCCCGTAACTTCGACATGCACGCAATGCGCCAGTTCAGGATGAGCCAGCGCCTGCCCTTTCCTGACGATGTGGCCAAATTTTTCATCCTCCGCCACTTCCCAGTCCACCAGCACGGGGCGGTTGCGGCTCATGCCGCCTTCCAGTTCAAGCGGGCGCGGGGCAAGGCGGGTCCAGATGACAAAACCATCAGGCGCGGAATCACCTGACGCCACGCCAAGCTGAAAGGGAGATATGTCGAATTTCGGTTTTTCATCCAGATTGCGTGGGGTTGCCGCCCGTAAGGCACGCACCTGCGCCGAAAACAGTAGCCCCGTGCCAAACCCCGCGAGCACCTGCCTGCGCTTGAGAAACACCATGGAACATATCCTTTTGCATCAAGGCCGACTGCGGCCCATACCCTGTCATGACAAACAAGGTCGAGCGCTCGCGTGCGCCGGGCGGGTTTTGTCACCAAAGTTTCATACAGGCGCGATTTCCAGCCCGTCGCATGCCCGCACCAGGCGGGGCAGCATCTGCAAAAAACTGTCGCCACGGCTGATGTAATAGACCCCGCTCAGCCGCTGCCCGATCAACTGTAGGGCCCGGAGCGTGATCTTTTGCGGCATGTAGCGATTGATCTCGGCCACCACCGCGCCCAACGGGCAGTTACGGAACACGATCTGCCCCTGCTGCCAGGCCAGAAGGCTGGCAATTTCGCGATAGGTCATTTTTTCAACGCGGTGCAGCAGGAAAGCCTGCCGGGTGCGGCGCGGCAGGCGCTGGCAGCCCGCATGGAAACGGATCAGGCGTTCACGCGCCTGATAGGCTTCCTCCTGTGTGGGCGCGGTATCGCGCACATCGCCGAGCATGTCATCCCGGCCGCCGGGCGCGATACAGCCAACCTGCTCGCGCCTGCGCGCATTGTGGGAAAGGTTGACGGCACTGCGCGTAATATAGGCCTCCGGGTGGCCAATACTGCCATCGGGGCGTTCCAGGTAATTTACAAAGGCACTCTGCAGGTGGTCTTCCGCATCATCACGGCGTGTCAGGGATCGTACGCGCCGGTAAAGGCAAAGCCACTCCTACCGGCGGGGCAACCATTTTTCGCTCAACGGCTTCCTCATCCCATCTGGGGCTGCTGGAAAAGACCGTTACTGTGTAAGGGATTTTAAAAGAAAACATTTGTGACAGTTTCATGAAAACTGCATGCCCATAACGGGGCAGGCGTTTTCTGCTGCTGTCATTGTGCCATGATCCGCCAGAAAATCCCTTCGGGGCGGAACTTCTTTCGCCCTTCGTAACCCTGAGTTGTCCAAGCCATCACATGACCCGATCCAGCCTTACCGTTCTTCTCCCGCGCCCTGCGTCACGTTCGGGCCTGCCCCTTCTGGCGGGACTGCTTGCAGCGGCCACGCTTGCCAGTACGCCGGGCCGCGCGGCCGACCCGCTTGAGCCCGCAACACCCGAGGCAGGGTATTTCACCCCTGCCACCCAGCCGGATGCAACCGCTTACCTGCCACCTCCGCCCCAGCACGGCACGGTGCGGCAGGAAAATGATGACCATGCCTTCACCACCACCCGCGCCTTGCGGGGCAGCCCGCGCTGGGCGCTGGCCACGGCTGATGCTGACCTGCATGAAGATGCGCTGCTGCACAGTTTTTCCTGTGCCGCAGGCCTGCCCCTGAGCACTGCCGATGCGCCAGCACTGAGTGCACTCATTCACAAGATGGATGTGTCGGAAATTGCCGACATGCGCAAAAGCAAGGCCTACTGGCACCGGCCACGCCCCTTTGTAGGCAACAGCCAGCCCATCTGCACCGAACAGGACCGGGCGCATCTGGCAACATCGGGGGCCTATCCTTCCGGTCACACCATGCTGGGCTGGAGCACGGCACTTGTGCTGGCAGAACTGCTGCCGGAGCGCGCAACGCAGATCCTGCAACGCGGCCGGGTATTTGGCGAGAGCCGGATCATATGCGGCGTGCATTGGGAAAGCGACGTGCAGGCAGGCTACATGCTGGGCTCAGCCGAGATTGCCGCGCTGCATGGAAGCCCCGCCTTCCGCACGGATATGGACGCGGCCCGGACGGAACTCACCACCCTGCGCCGCAAGGCCCCCACAGCAGCTACACCTTCATGCACCCTTGAGCAGGAGGCGGCCGCGCATTCACCGCTGTAAAGCAATCTGTCTTTTACGGGATGTGGATTTGTGAACACAGGCGCGGGCCAAACCACGCGGGGGCCACCAACTGTGCGGGCAGCGATATAGGCAGTGCGCCTGCTTTATAATAAGATCGACCAGGAAACGATTTTAAAGCCTGTTTGCTGACGGCTTCAAATAATTGCCATATCTGGAAACGATAGATGAAAAAACGACTTCTGGCCGCTCTCTTCTCCCTTTCCCTTCCCGCAGCACCCGCGCTTGCGGCTGATGGCGCCGCCCTGTTCCAGACCAATTGCAGCGCCTGCCACCAGGCCGATGGTCAGGGCGTGTCCGGGCAGTTCCCGCCGCTCGCCGGACGCGTGGGCAAGATCGCCGCCACGCCGGAAGGCAGGCAGTATGTTATTGCCGTGGTGCTGAATGGCCTGATGGGACCGATTACAGCCGCGGGCAATACCTATGCAAGCTTCATGCCGCCCTTCAAAACCCTGCCCGATGACCAGATCGCAGCCGTGCTGAACCATGTAGCGGGCCTGCCCTCTGGCCCCGATGCAACCGTGTTTACCGCTGATGAGGTAGCCACCGGCCGCAAGGAAGCCCTGACGCCGCCTGCCGTGATTGAAAAGCGCAAGGCGCTTGACGCGCAGCATCCGCTGCCCTGAGCCACAGGCACAAAAAAGGGGATCCAACCGATCCCCTTTGTTTTTAAGGCACATGCCATGAAGACTGAGTAAAATGCTCAGTCTTCAAAAAGCTTTGCAAGAATACCGCCTTTTTGAAAAAAAGACGGTACCTGGAAACGTTTATTTACCCGGCGCGCGCACGGCCGTGGTCTCGATTTCAATCAGCCATCCCGGGTTGGCAAGATGCGCCACGCCAAACGCCGAACGCACCGGCAGGTTGGGCTGCTTGGCCGAGGGGCCATAGAACTGGGTGTAGGCTTTCATCATGCCTTCAAAGTCAAGCTTGCCCAGCTTGGGGTCTTCAACCATGTAGACGTGCATCTGCACCACGTCACCCATGCCCAGCCCCAGCTTTTTCAGTTCATCACTAATGCGCTGCAGGGCCGCATAAGTCTGTGCCTGCGTATCGCCATAGGCGGCGAGACTCTTGGGGTCGGCCTTCGTGTCCTGCACCGGCGCGCCCATGCCGCTGAGATAGACGGTGGTCGCACCCGCAGGCACCTCAATGGCGGTGGAAATGGGGAATTTTCCCCCCGCATGACGCACGATGCCATCATCAGCATAAGCAGGCATGGCAGCCGCCATGCCACCAAGAACAGCCATGGCGGCAACGGTTTTTTTCAGGTCGAACATTCTCTCACTGCTCCTGTGGTGTTACGGGAGGCCGCTGGGCCGCCACATCCGATGCACTTACGGCATCGGTATAGTGATTGCCAAAATGGGTGCGGATATAATTCACCACATTGGCGATCTGGTCATCTTTCAGCACGCCTGAAAACCATGGCATGCCGCCATAGCCATTCAGGATGACATAAACCGGGTAGGCGCTGCTCTGCAGCTTGGCGTTACCTGCAAAGGCCGGGAACTGCGCACCAGCGCCCATCGCTCCCTTGCCATCAGGCATGTGACAGCCCTGGCAGACATGGCGGTACACATCCTCGCCAGTGGTCATGGGTTGCACGTTCCCCACCACGGCGGCGGCGCTATCGGCGCGTGCGGGGCCAGAGGGAGCGGCAAGCAGCGGCAGGGCCACAAGGGCGGGCAGGAGAAGGATCTTACGCATCAGCTTGCTCCCTGCGCGCGCTTGTGCAACTGGGTTACGGCATCAAGGGCGGAAAGAATGGCCCCCTCCTGCCAGCAGCCCACATAGGATGCATGCTCGCCGGCCAGCACCACGCGGTTATCCATGGCGCACAGGGCCTTGTAGTGGGTCTTGCGGGCCTGCTCGCTCCACATCGAGCAGCAGCCCATGGACCACGGCACGCGGCTCCACGCAAAACTCACGCCGTTGGAGAATTCCTTGCGGTAATGCTTGGGGTGGAAGGCCTCGCCCTGGGCCAGCGCGTGCTCGATGCGCTCCTGCGGCGTCATGCCCGCAAAATCATAGGCTGCCGGACCAAACATGTAACCACCGAGCAGCACGGCTGGCCCGCGTGAGAAGTAGCCGTGGCTGGGATAGGAGATCTGGCTGATCGGCTGGTCGGTAAAGCTGATGCCGCCATAGATCTGGTCTTCTTCCTCCCAGAAGCGGCGCTTGAACTCCAGCCCGAGCTTGACGGATGAGGCATAGGGCACCGCCATGATCGCGGCCTTGAGCGGCGCGCTGACCTGCACGTCCAGCTGCGAAAGCACGGGCAGCGGAATGGTGCACACGCAGTAATCGGCCTTGGCCTCTCGCACGGCGCCGCCATGATTCATGTCGTTATAGGTAACGCTCACGCCCTTGTCGTCCTGATGAATGGACGTGACCTTGCAGTTGAGCGTGATGAGGTCATGCACCTGGCGGTTGAAGCCCTTGCCGATCATGTCCATGCCACCCACGGGCTGGAACATGGTGGTCTGCATGTCGAGGCGTTCGTGGAAGGCCATCCATGTCCACAGGCCCGAGCTGAGCACATCCTTGCGGTCAAACAGATCAGAGGGCACGGGCTCGCCGTTCAGGCCACCGCCCAGCGCCTTTTCATAGCCACGGCATTCGGAGCTGATCACGCCCTTGCGGTAGTTCAGCCCGGAATCAAGGCTGCCCCACTGGCGCATGGCCGTGCGCAGGTGCTCGCGCTCATCGGGCGAGACCACATCGTCGAGCTTGTGCTGGTCGATCGCCTTGCCGAGCAGCTCTGCCGTAAAGCCGTTGAAATCGGACGCGTACTCGCGGTAACGCACCGACTTGCCACCAAATGCCTTGCTCGAATGCAGCCAGGCATTGTGGTTGAGCTCGACAAACGGCTCGAGTTCCACGCCAAATTCGCGGCAGTAATGCAGCAGGCCCTGATGGTGGTAGGGAATGCGCCATGGGCCGGGATTGATGTAGTTGCCCGAGGCAAAACCGACCTTCTGGGTGGCACCGCCAAGTTCGGTAACCGTGTCACCGCCACGCAGGCTGATGTTGCGGCCACCGGCGCGCCCCTGGAACTCGAGTATCTGAACCTGGTAGCCTGCCTTGCGCAGTTCGTAGGCGGAGAGCATGCCCGCAAGTCCCGCACCAAGCACCAGCACGCGGGTGCCACGCTTTGCACCCGAAAGGACGGGCGGCGCGGTGAAATCCGTGCCCTGCGCATGCCCCATGGATGTCATGGCCTGATACAGGGCGGCACTACCGGCCAATGTACCGATACGGGAGAGGAGTTGCCTACGCGTGGGGGCTTTACGCGGATGAGCGTTTGTCATCAAGAAATCCCAAGCAATCAACGAAAACAGCTCTCTACCCTTAACCAACAAACCGGGACTTAACCATATCTTCCCCGGAATAATTTCTTATCGAAACAATTTATGTTGCTGTTATGCAACATCAATCCACAGCCGCCCGCCCTGCAGGCCCCCCGTTCCCTGCTGATGCAGAAAATAATGCGGATATTACTTTAAATTTTCTTGCTTCATGACAAAGCACATGAGTGCGGGACCGCCCCCGTCATGTCCCCGCTCCGGCATGACGGAAGCAGCCCGCCTCATGGTCATGGATCATGCCAGCGGCCTGCATCCAGGCATAGGCCGTAACCGGACCGACAAAACGAAAGCCCCGTGCCCTGAGTGCTGACGCCATGGCCTGCGACAGGGGCGAGGCCGCCTGCACCGCCAGTGTCGGCTCATGCACCGCCTTGCCGCCGGGCAACATGCCCCACGCGAAAGTGGCAAAGTCCTCGCCTGCTGCCCGCATGGCAACATAGGCACGGGCATTGCCAATCGCCGCCACTATCTTGGCACGCGCCCGGATAATGCCGGGATCAGCCATCAGGCGGTTGATCTCTGCCTCGTTAAAGCGCGCAACGCGATCAGGATCAAACCCCATGAAGGCGCGACGAAATCCTTCACGTCGCCGCAGGATCGTGCGCCATGACAGGCCAGCCTGAAAGCTTTCGAGCACCAGCATTTCCCATAACTGGCGGCTGTCATGCACGGGCACGCCCCATTCCTCATCATGATAGGTCATCATCATGGCATCGGCCTGCGCCCATTTGCAGCGCGGGCGGGCGGGATCGGGTGCGTTCATGTCCGTTTTCCTGTGCGCTTATGGCAGGGTAAACCCCAGCACATCGGCGAGGTGCGCGCGATAACGTTCGATATCGGCCTCAATCGACGGGTTCTTGATCACATCAGTGGCAAGGA
The DNA here is from genome assembly GCF_009834365.1 of Komagataeibacter xylinus. Classification (NCBI taxonomy): domain Bacteria; kingdom Pseudomonadati; phylum Pseudomonadota; class Alphaproteobacteria; order Acetobacterales; family Acetobacteraceae; genus Komagataeibacter; species Komagataeibacter xylinus. The sequence continues at coordinate 3,066,740 of NZ_CP041348.1, forward strand.
AGGTCGGCAGGGCCGAGAGCGCAAGAAATTCATTGGCCTTGTGGAAAGGAAAATAGACGGCATCGATCCCCCTGCCCTCAAAGAACTGCGCGGGGTCGACAAAAGCCGCTTCCGGGGCGTTCCATGTCAATGAGAGCATGTAATGCTTGCCGTGCAACAGTCCGCCGGAGCCATATTTGCGCTCGGGGTGAGCGCGGCTGCGGCCATCATTGGCGTAAAGCACGCCATGACCGGCGGTAAAGACCTCATCCATGTATTTCTTGACGATCCACGGCGCGCCCATCCACCACCCCGGCATCTGATAGATTACGAGGTCGGCCCACAGGAAGTTCTGCACTTCTTCTTCAATGTCATAGCCTGAATCAATCTTTGTCTGCCGCAGGGCAAAACCTGCCGCCGCCAGCGTCTGTGCCGCGACAGCCTGCAAGGTGTCATTCAGGCGCCCGTGCGAATGGGCAAACTTTTTTCCGCCGTTCAGAAGAAGGATGTTTTTCATAATGTCCCGTCCTGCAATCACGCTCACTCCCGGCCCCGCGCGGGGCACGGATCATGACCGTATCCATCGCCTCATATCCGGCCATGAGGGATAGAGCCTGCTTGCGCACCAGACAACGGGCAACCGAAATCCCGCTCCGACAACGCGCCCGCAACACCGCTGACGTGTGAAAAAAAAGACAGAACTGGCAGACCTTTTTCCTGTTCTGCATGCCTGAAAGATCATCGCACAAAAAAAACCGGGGCCGCATTGCACGGCCCCGGTCGGGTCAGTCAGATGATGACAGATCCGGTCAGTTCACATTATCCAGCGCATAAACCACGAGGTCGTCAGTCACCGGCGTCATCATGAAGTGGTGGCCACCGGCCATGATGGCGACATACTGCTTGCCCTTGTATTCATACGTCATGGGCGTGGCCTGGCCGCCACCGGGCAGCACGTCGTTCCACACTTCCTTGCCGGTATGGATATCGAAGGCATGGATCATGTTATCGGTCGTGGCCGCAACAAAGATCAGCCCACCTGCGGTAATGACCGGGCCGCCATTGTTGGGCGTGCCGATGGTCAGCGGCAGGTGCGTAGGCAGGCCGAACGGGCCGTTGGCGCGCGCACTGCCCAGCGGATGCTGCCACAGCACTTTCTGGGTGTGCATGTCGATGGCGGTGATCATGCCATAGGGCGGACGGTTGCACATCATGCCCGTATATTCATCCCAGAACGGCGAGACCACGATGCCGTAAGGCGTTTCCGCCATGGCGCCAGCACCTTCCGCGCCACCGCCACCGGGCTTGAAGTTGGGGTCATCCACCGGCATCAGGCCAAGCTTGTCGGCCTTCTTGCGGCTGACCAGCTGGTCATACATCGGCGTGTTGTTCCAGTTGGCGATCAGGATGCCGGTCTTCTCGTCATAGGCCACGCTGCCCCAGTCCGAGCCACCGTTATAGCCCGGATATTCCAGCCAGGGCTTGTCGATGCTGGGCGGGGTGAACTCACCCACGTAATGCGCACGGCGGTATTTCAGGCGGCAGTAAAGCTGATCGATCGGCGACATGCCCCACATGTCGGATTCCTTGAGCGGGGCAAAGCCAAGACGCGGCATGCCAACCGACCAGGGCTGCGTGGGCGAGCGCGTATCACCCGGCACCATGCCCGGCGAGGGCGCGGGCCGTTCTTCAACCGGCAGCACCGGGTCACCCGTGCGGCGGTCAAGCACAAAGGTCTGGCCACGCTTGGTGGGCATGATCAGGGCCGGAACCGTCGAACCATCGGGCTTGGTGAAGTCCATCAGCGTGGGCTGGGAGCCGATGTCGTAGTCCCACACATCCTTGTGCACGGTCTGGAACACCCAGCGCGGCTCGCCGGTCTTCACGTCAATCGCCACGACAGCGGAGGAAACCTTGTTTTCTTCCGGGCTACGCATGGCGCTGTAGTAATCAGCCGCCGAGTTGCCGGTGGGCACGTAAACCAGCCCCAGGGCGTTATCGCCGATCATGGCGGCCCAGGAGTTGGGGGTGCCGCGGCTGTAATGCTCGCCTTCCTTCGGCTCGCCATGTTCATGCGGGCGGTTGACATCCCATGCCCACAGGAAGCGTCCGGTCTCAGCATCATACCCGCGGATCACGCCCGAGGGTGCCCAGCGGCGCTGGCCGTCGAGAATTTCCTGGTTGGTGATGATCGCGCCATTGACGATGGGCGGCGGCGCGGTCTCGGCCACGAAGCCGGGCACCGATTCACCCATGCCCTTCATCAGGTTGACCATGCCGTGCCAGCCAAAGCCTTCGCACACCTTGCCGTCCTCGCTGTCCACCTCGATCAGGCGCTCATCCAGCGTGGCTTCAAGAATGCGGTGATGGCAGTGCTCGCCTTCCGGCACGGTGGATGAGGTGTAATACACCACCGCCTTACACGCCGCCGTGTAGGGAATGCTCTCGTATTTCTCGTTGGCGTGGAAATGCCAGATTTCCTTGCCGGTAGCAGGGTCGATGCGCATCATGTCGTTCAGCGCGGAACACATGTACAGACCGTCACCAACCTTGATGGGCGTGGTCTCGGCAGCCCATTTGTTGGTCTGCCCCGGCCCCGGCTTGCTGCCGGTGTGGTAGATGAAGGCACGCTTGAGGTGGCCGATATTGGCTGGCGTGATCTGGTCAAGCGGCGAGAAGCGGGTTGCCTTGTCATCGCGCCCATAGCCAGGCCAGTCATCATGCGCGGGGTTGGCCGTGACCTGGTCCACCATGGGGGTTGCTTCGCTAGGCTCGGCGGGCGGCCCGTCGGGAATGTTGGCAGCGTTCACACCAGGAGACTGCGGCGCATTGGGCGAAGGCGGCGAGAACGCATCGCTCGGCGGCGTGGGCGTGCCGGGCGAAACCGTGGCGTTGCCATTACCGGGCGGCTGATCGGCAGGGGGCACCTGTGCGAGGGCCACGGAACCAGCGGTGCCTGCAATAATGGTGGCGCCAAGCAGCAGGGTGCGGAGCATGGGGGTGTTGGCGGACATTATGCGACCTCCCGCACGGATGTTGAGTGGGCATTTTCCATGCGGCGCAGGGCGGGCAGGCACAGCAGCACGGCAATGGCAAGGATGGTCGGCCCAAACACGCGGGGCAGCAGGCCCCAGCCATCAAACCCGACCTCCCAGAAGGCCCACAGCCATGTCACGCCAACAGCGGCCAGATACAGCATGGCCCCCATGGCCCGGCCCATGGCCATGAGCACGCCAGCGAGTGTTACGGCTATGCCAATAATGACATAATACCAGGAGCCACCCAGAAACACGAGTTCGGCACCCATGTAAGCAAGGGGCAGCCCCAGAAGAACGATGACAACCGCAAGACCCAGGATCGCCCACGCGGCGGGGGTCTGCGGCTTTATGAAAGCTGACATGATGGATATTCCTCCAGTATCATGTAACGGAAACTAATCCCGTTAATATCGAGCATGAAAAAACTTAATCGTGAGGTTGGTAACGGATTTATTATAATTGTATCAATAGCTACAGTAATCCGCCAAAAAAACGGCTGACTCATGCCGCTTCTGGCAACCTGCCCTGCAAGATGAGCGTAGTGGAGAAATATTTTTTACTTAACACCCCCTCCAGAGGAAACCATTACGGTTCTACCGTAAAACTACCGGGCAGGCATTGGCTGCATCGACGGGTCATGCTTATGGCTGAAGCGCGGAGTATGTAAACGGGGCCGAGGCGGTATGATGCAAATAAATCTGCCTTAAAAACCGGCGTTATAAATACTTTCTTTTTCGTTGATATCCGTAAGCCAGATGGGGGAGATTAAGGCCCATGGCAGGTTTATATGCGGGCGTGATGGAGCGCTGACCTTAATATATGGTGCGACACGCTCCTTTATAATGAGCGCAACGGCACTCTTTTCACTACTCTGAGTTATGGCTGCACATCTCATACCAGCAAAGCAGGCACCGTGCCTGTCAGGCTGGCACGCGGCATCCCAATACCGTCAGTTCGTGACCGAATGAGTATGGGTGGCATGGACCCACAATAGCAAATCAAAAGTACCGAACAATTATTGCGCCAGCATAATCGGTCCCTCCATGCGGCATGTCAGTACAGACGCAATGGAAAAACTGCCCGAACAGTATCATGTCCTTTCTGGAAGAAAATGTAGATACATTCGCACAGGCGACATGGCATCTGCCCGCTTATGCCGCAACAGAGCACTTCCGGGCACAAACCATACCGGTTCTGCTGCATATCGCACGAGGCACGGCAGTGCCCGACAGGGTGCGGATTGTATTTTGCTTCAACAACTGATCCGGTTGCTCCTGTTGCCAATACGGCCCGAGACCATGCCAACCATCAGGCTGGCATATGGCCTGCTGGCTTCAGATCAGCATTATCTATGTACGTACATATATAGACAATGACAGACCTGTCCACCATCATGCGCTGCCATGTCAGGCAGCCTGCCGGGGCAGAAGATCATGCAGCGTGGTCTGGTCCAGCACATCAAGGAAAGCCGTAAGCGAACGGGCCAGCAGATGACGCAGGCGGCACATATCGGCAAGCACGCAGGCCTGACCGTATTCTGGCTCGCAGGCTTTCATGGAGAGCATGTCCGCCTCCATCATGCGCACGATGTCACCTATAATGATTTCATGCGGCATGCGCGGCAGTTCCAGCCCCCCTGCCCGGCCCCGACGGGTATCGACAACCCCGTTGGTAGAGAGCCGGTTGACCACCTTGACGAGGTGATTATGGGAAATGCCATGATTTTCGGAAATCTCATGCACGGAAACGCGCCGACCAGGGTTTTGTCCCAGATAAACCAGAACACGAATGGCATAGTCGGTATGAAGGGTCAGACGCATGGTATCTGGGCTCTGGCTCCCTGTCTTGTAAAGGCCGCCTGCGTGATGCAGCAGGAGACGGTAGGCCAAGGCGACGGCGTGCGGGGCATGATGTTCCTGTTATTACACTATGTGGGCCAAATTCCTCATGCCACACCAAAAAAGACCTGTGCCGTCCTTATTGCAACCGGAAAATACGGTCTTTCCACAATATAAATAAATATTATCTTATCATAAGCAAAAGTTATCATGGCATGGCATGAATCATGTCAATACGCGCGATTTTCCAACCTCATGCGCATCGAATTTCCGAAAATTCACAGGTCTTCAGCCTGCCTGCATGGGCCTTATTTACAGTTTTTTAGGCTCATGCAGAATATCATGCAGCGTAATGCGATCGAGCACCGACATGAAGGCATTGACCGATTTGGCAAACAGTCCGCGCAGGCGGCATGCATCCGTCAATACGCAGGCCTGCCCGTTTTCAGGATTACAGGACACAATTTCGCCCATATCCACCTCCATAAGACGGACGATGTCACCAATAATGATCTGGTGCGGCGCACCAGCGAGTTCCAGCCCGCCACTACGTCCGCGCCGCGCCAGAATGACACCGTTGCTCGACAGACGGTTCACCACTTTGACCAGATGATTCTGGGAAATGCGGTGCGTCAGGGCAATCTCCTGAATCGCAACCCGTCTGCCTGGGTTCTGACCAAGGTAGATGAGGGTCCGAATGGAGTAATCGGTGTAAAGAGTAAGGCGCATGGCGTGTCATGACGCCTGTAGCGTGATCTCGGTATGATCTGGCGCAATGATGTGCTCCGCAAGAACAAGATTCGCGGCAGAAATCGGGGGAGAAATGTAAAAACCCTGAATCCGGTCCGCGCCGATCTCGTGCAGCATGTCCATCTGGCCTTTTGTTTCCACCCCGCTCACGGTCACGCTCAACCCGAATGCATGGGCCAGACCAACCAGATGCGCCATAACGTCACGGGTCTGCTGGTTGGTTTCAATGTCTTGTACCAGCCTGCGTGATATTTTGGCCTGCGTGAAAGAAATCGTGCGCAGGACCGAGATTGGTAGCATCGCCAGCCCGAAATCATCCAGCGTCAGTTGAAAGCCAAGCTCGCTCAGTTCCTGCAGGCGCTGCAGCACGCGGTCAGAGCGCCTGCCAGCCAGCACACTTTCCGATACTTCCAGCACGTAATCGGATGCCTTGCCCCCCTGCCGCTTTATTTCAGCTTCAAGGTCATTCTGGAAGCCGATATTAAGCAGGTCCAGCCGCGAGAGATTGATGGTCAGGTTGGGATAGGCGCCCAGGCTTGTATTCCACATCCGCATGTCATTTTGGAATGACTTGACCAGACGCGGGCTCATGACCTGGGCCAGGGCGGCATCGAGGAACACATCGCGGAAGCTTTCCGCCGCCAGCAGGCCGCGCTGCGGGTGGTGCCAGCGCAGCAGCGCCTCGATCTGATCGCACTTGCCGGTGCTGAAGTTCATGATCGGCTGATAGTAAAGCTCGAACTGGTCCTTCTGTACCCCGTCACGCGCATCATTGAGGATCTGGGCCCGCTCCAGCGCATGCTGGTGCAGGGCAATGTCAAACATGCGCGCCTGGTGGCCACCCGCTCGCTTGGCAGCATAAAGCGCGATATCGGCATTCTTCTGTAGTGATTCAGCACTTTCCTGGCTGGCGATGGGGCTGACCCCGATGCTGCCCGACACGTTGACCATGGTGTTGCCCACCTCGATCGGCGCTTCAAGCTCGGCCAACAGTTTCTCCAGTATGAGAGAAAGCGGATATTTGTGCAGCGTATGGTTGAGGATGAGTGCAAACTCATCGCCCCCCAGCCGACAGACCGCATCTTCAGGGTGAACAAGGGCCAGAAGGCGCTTGGAAATCACCTTCAGCACCACATCGCCCGCATGGTGGCCATGAATGTCGTTGATCTGCTTGAAGCCATCGAGATCGAACATGACCAGCATGATATCGCGGGTAATGTTCTGCGCCTTCTCCTCCACCGCAGTCTGAAGCACGTTGTTGAAACCACCACGGTTGAACAGACCCGTCAGCGGGTCGGTCGCGGCAAGCGACTTGAGCCGATCACGGGTGTTCATGAGTTCGGTAATCTCGAACCGGGTTGCGACATACCCCTCTACCGCGCCAAGCGAATTATGCTTGGGCATGATGGTGGTCGCCACCCAGTACAGCGTGCCATCCTTGGCCCGGTTGCAGATATTGCCGCGCCATACCTCCCCACCCCGGATGGTGCGGTACATCTGCCTGAAAAAGCTCGCATCATGGTAGCCGGAATTGACGATGCGATGCGTTGCCCCCAGCAGCTCTTCACGCGGGTAGCGGCTGATATCGCAAAAGCGGTCATTCACATAGGTAATCACACCGCGCACATCGGTAATGGCCACGATCAGGACATTGTCCACCACATCGGCCCAGAAATCCGAATCCTGGTGGGTCAGCGCGCGCAGGCGATCATCGTGCTTGAGTGACATGGCATATGGCTCCATCTATCTCGTAGCGGATCAGGACTTTGCAGGGCTTGCAGCGGCAGGACTGGCGGCAGGCGCAGCTTCTTTCTTGCTGCTGCTCTCGGGTTTGCCCTCTTTCTTGGCGCGGGCTGCATCGATTTCACGAATGACGGCAGGCGCTCCGCCACGGCGCACCCAGGCTTCCAGATCCTGCGGTGCCAGCGGCTTGGCGAACAGGTAGCCCTGCATCACGTCGCAGTTCAGCTTTTCCAGCAGGTCGCGCTGCTGTTCGGTCTCGACGCCTTCGGTCACGACCGTCATGCCCAGCCGCGAGCCGATGCCGATCACCGCCATGGTTACGGCCTGGGCATTGGTGTCATATTCAAAATCGTTGATGAAGCTGCGGTCGATCTTGATCTCGGTCAGCGGCAGACGCGTGAGCCGCGAGAGCGATGAATACCCCGTGCCGAAATCATCCATAGACAGGCCGCAGCCGATATTGCGGATCGACTGGAGCACTTCCTCGGTGTCGCGGCTGTTATCCATCATCACGCTTTCGGTAATTTCCACCGTCAGGCGCGCGGGCTTGAGGTTATGCTCCTTGAGCAGGGCGGCGATATGCTCGGGCAGCGCGCGATTGCGGAAATGCACGGCAGACAGGTTCACAGCCACGGTGGGCACATGCACGCCGTCGCGGTCCCATTTCACGATCTGGCGGCACGCCTCGAGCAGCGACCAGCGGCCAATGGCCTCGATTTGGCCGGTCTCCTCCGCCACGGCAATGAAGCGCGAGGGGAAGATGTTGCCAAGGTGCGGATGGTGCCAGCGCGACAGGGCCTCCACACCGCTAAGTTCGAGCGTGTGGGTGCGCACCTGCGGCTGATAGTGCAACTGCAGCATGCCCTGTGCCAGCGAATCACGCAGCGCCGAGCCCAGCACCAGCCGGTCCTGCGCCACCTGATTCTTTTCCAGATTGGCGAAGCGGAAGATGCCGCGCCCGTCTTCCTTCGCCTGACGCATGGCGGTATCGGCATGGCTGAGCAGGGATTCGCTGTCGGGCCCGTTGGCGGGGAAGGTGCTGATGCCGATCGAGCACGAGATCGACAGCGTGTTCTGCCCGATCTGGAGCGGGCGGCCAATAGTTTCGAGCAGCTTGTGGGCGATTTCCTCGATCTGCTTGCCTTCGCAATCGGGCACCACCACCACGAACTCATCGCCGCCCGAGCGGCTGAGCACGTAATCCTCCTTGGCGATGGAGCGGATGCGCCCTGCGATCTCGACAAGGAACTGGTCGGCATAGACATGACCAAGTGCATCATTGATATCGCGGAAACGGTCGATATCGAGCATGAAAATGGCCAGCGTGCGGTTACCGGGCTGGGCGATGATGTCTTCCATCACGCGATGCAGCGCACCACGGTTGAGCAGGCCGGTCAGGCTGTCATAGCGGGCAAGCTGGGTCAGGTGGGTCTTGGTGGCATGCTGCTCCAGCGCCAGCGCGCAGAAGGGCAGGCACGCGCCCACAAGACGCTGCGGCCATGCGCCAAGCTGGTTGGGCTCACGCAGGTAAAGCGCGAAAATGCCTGTCACCCGCCCGTCACCGGCCATGACGGGTGCTGCATAGCACGACTGCAGCCCCAACGAGCGGCACATGGACTGATAATTATCCCACACCAGGCGACCGGTATAGGAAGCATTGGCCTTGAGCTTCTCCACATCAGAAGGTGACGGCACGGTGGTTTCAAGCGCATTGCGGATGCGCGGCGGCAGCGCGGAGGTGCAGATCACCCGCCAGGGCTGCGCATCATCAAGCACCAGCAGGGCCGCGACCGAATTGGGCACGAAGGCCTCGACCTTGCGGCAGATCAGCTCGCCAATATCCTGAATCAGCATGTCGCTGGCCAGCGCCTGCAGCACGTCGTTCTGCAGGATCAGGATCTTGCGCCGCTGGCTCTCCTCCGTGACGTTCTTCATCACGCCCATGTAGTAGGTGAGCCGCTTGTCCCCCTGCCCGATCTGCACCTTGGAGAGCGAAAGCTCGCCGCAGATATATTCCCCATCGGCGCGGGTGAATTCCACCTCGCGCGATGTGCCGACAATGCGGTTATGCCCGGTCTCGCGGTTGCGGTCGATGTAGCGGTCATGCTCATGGCGCAGGCGCATGGGCACCAGGCAGTCGACATTGCGGCCGATCACATCGGCCCGGGGAATGCCCCACAGGGCTTCCGCCGCCTGATTATAGAAGATGATCTCGTTTTCCTGCCCGATGATGACAGTTGCATCAATGGCCTGCTCAAGGGCGGGAAGAAGGATTTCTGTGGTGAGGGCTGTGATATCGGGCATCGTCGTGCGGTCTTTCTTAGCTGTCATTCGGAGTGGGCCACGATCGCCCGCAAGCGGTCAGGGTCGAGAATATGGATGGCGCGCCGTTCGCGGGAGATAAGCTGCTCCCGCTGGAAGGCACTGAGCAGGCGGCTGACAGTCTCGGTGGTCAGACCTAGGAAATCGGCCATGTCCGCGCGTGAGATGGCCGGGTCAACGGGCCAGAGTTCACCCGGCCCCATGCGCATGCCCTGACCGAGCAGGAATGTGGCGAGGCGCTCGCGCGCGGTCTGGCGGCCAAGCATGAGCAGCCGGTTATGCAGGCTGACGAGCAACTGGCGGGCGGAATGAAGCGAAGCCGCGCACGCGCCGGGCGATGTTTCATGCAGACGGCTCATATAGGGCGCTGGCACGCATACAACCTGTAGTGTACGCATGGCTTCGGCGCTGTAATGATAGTGGGCGCAGGGATAGGCGGGGAGCACATCGCCTTTATGGGCAAAACCGATAATCTGTCTCCGCCCGTCAGGCAGGGATTTAAAAAGACGCGCGCCTCCAGCCACCACATGGAAATGCATGCTGGCGGGCATATCTTCCGTCATGAATTCCTGACGTTCGGAAAATGTCCGTTTCGCTCCGTCAGAAGACAGAGATGGCTGCACAAGAGACATGTTAATTTTTTTCTGTTCTCAACGCGATTACGAATGATCTCATTAATGACATACTTTCGCCATAAGTTAATTTGTAAAAAAAATACAGAATATACGATACCGATTCCTGTTTATTCCTGACAGTTTATACTTTCAGTTAACGGTCAACAGGATACCAGACCGTATAATGTAAGTGTCCACAATGGATCGGGACTTCGCTTACCCTGTCGCAATACCCCTTGGGGCATGACACGGCGCCTCCTGCCCAGATCGTGAACAGACACACCTGTCCGTGCCTCTGTCACCCGATCCGTATCGCGCACGCCATGCCATGAGCATGGCTGCGTTATCACTGATTCCGATCATCGCGGTTGGACTGCTACCCTCTGTCAGGAGGATATAGTCTCATCCGCCTGAAGCAACCGGAGGTTGCTTTTGCCTTCTCCTGTCAGGCCCGGGCGGGAAATCACCCGTTATCCGGCACCTGGTGGGTTGCCTCGCCTGTATGCCGCAGGGCGTGTGGGCCCCGTGGCGTTCTGTCGTCCCCTGGCCTGTCTGGCCGGGAGCGTGGCCGTGCACACCCGCGTGGTCAGCGTGCAACGGACCGGACACGCCTGTCAGCGCGCCGTCATGCCCTGCTGGCGGGAAGCAAACAGCCATGATGTCGGGCCACGTGGCCCATGACCGGCAGGCAGTTCATTCCCCTCCATCATGGCGTAACCATGAGCCTTCAATCTCATGGTGATAATTTAAGATTTTATGAAAGTTTTCAGGAATTCCCAAAATATAAAATATAGGACATATAATATGCATCTTATTGAAAAGTCCGGGAATTTTTTATGAAATTCGCGAAAAACCGCCATAATTTTAAAATCGTATCGCAGCGGTCTTTTTTTTAAACAACAGGACGTGAACGGTCTCCTATCCGCCCCTGCCGCTCACTTCCGGCCAGATGCGCCGGTGGGCAGGCCCGTGAGAATCATGGCCGTGGTGGGGCGGGTGGCTGCAACATAAAGCAGTTGCTGCGCTTCAAGCACATTGGTGGCGGCGCGGCGGCTGATATCGCCCACATCCACGAACACACGGCCAAACGTACTGCCCTGCGCGGTATGCACGGTCATGGCGTAAACCGCCTGGAGCCGCCCGATGTTGCGGCGGAACACAAAGCGATGCTGCCAACGCGCGCGCTCAAGGGCGGCCTCGCGCTTCAGGCGCTGCTCGATCGCCCCCATATCCGCGCCGGGGCGCAGGATGGCTACCGGCGTTTCATCGCCCGCGAGGGTGCGCAGCACCACATCATACACCGGCAGTTCCGTGGTCCAGCCAGGCACCTTTGAGGTGGCGGGAAAGGCATGACGCAGCACGCCGGGGCGGATATCCGCAATTTCCGCCTCCTCGTTGGTGGCCACCATCACGCGCCGGCCTTCCACATCCATGACCGGAACGCGGGCAATCACGCGCTCGCCCACCACAAAGGGCATGGGCGTCTCGCCCCCGTGCACCCATCGGCGCACGGTGCGGTTGACGGCATCGACCCGCGCATTGGTCCAGCACAGGTAGCGGAACGCATCGCTATCGGCCTTAAAGGCATCGGATGTAAAAGCGCGCTGCATCCATGCCTCGGGCGTGCGTGGCACGAACAGGCCCGCGCCCTCATGGTGGCTGGCGCGGCACCATGACCAGTCAAGCGGGCCACCCTGACTTTCGCGGATGGCCGTGGCAGCCGCGACCAGCGGGTTATCCGCCGCCTGTCGCACCACGGTTTCGAGATGCGAGGCCGAACGGATGGCGAAGGACGGGCTGATCGCCTCGCCCACCGGTGGCAGCTGCGCAGGGTCGCCCACAAACAGCACGAAGCGGTCGGGCACGAGGTCGCGCACCCAGCGCATGAGTTCGGAACCGACCATGGAGCATTCATCAATGATGATGACATCAGCCGTAATCGGCTCGGGCCGATCGGCACGCTGCAGCACTTCGCGGCCATCCTGCGCGCCGGGCTGGAGCGAGAGCACATTATGAATGGTGCGACACGGCGCAAGCTTGCCCACCCGCGCCTTGAGCACGGCGGTGGCCTTGTGGGTGGCGGCGGTAAACACCACATTCGCCCCCTGCCTGTGCAGCGCGCGGGCCACCTGCTGCATGAGCGTGGTCTTGCCCGTGCCCGCGTAGCCGGTCAGCAGATGCGTGGCCGAGACCCCACGCGCGGCCAGAATTTCAGCCAGCGCACGCTCCTGGCACGCGGTCAGGACCGTGCGGGACATGAAATGCTGGAGCCTTGAGAGGTGCGGGACGGGCGCATCGGAGGTGAAGCGTTCCTTCTGGGCAGGGCATGGGTCGGCGCAAGTATTAGGCCGCCCCTTTCAAACGGGCCAGCACAAATGCATGGCTGATGGATGAAATGCCCAGACACCTCAAGGGAAAATGGACATGACCTGACACGCCGCGATCCCTCCGTTACGCTGAACCACGCCTGACAAAAGGCGTTACACCGCATGATGCCCCGCACGCCCTCGCCCCCTATTAAAACCGGCACGGCCATCTGTTGCGCAGGTCACGTCCACCGCGATTTCAGGCCGCAGCCCCTCCGCCACACTGACGGCCCCTTCCCGCTTCCCGGTCATTTTTCATGAAGGTGCCTCATGCCCATCATCACCCCTACTCCCCGCACTACCCATGCCGCCCTGACTGACCGCGATACCGGTATGCATGCCAAATCCACAACCCGCCTCTTCCCCCAGAGCGGGAAAACCGGCACGACGGTGGAACCCATCGCCCTTCAGCAAAGAGTGTAAGCTGCCTTGCCGCTTTCCTTCGCCTTTGGCGCCCGCGCCCTGCGCTCACTGCGCCATCGTCATTATGCCATCTGGGCCAGCGGAGCCGTTGTGTCGAACATTGGCACCTGGATGCAGCGCACGGCGCAGGACTGGCTTGTGCTGACCCAACTGACCGCGCACGACGCGACGGCGGTGGGAATGACCATGGCCTTCCAGATGGCGCCGCAACTGCTGTTCCTGCCCTGGACGGGCTATGCCGCCGACCGTTTCGACCGCCGCGCCCTGCTCATGCTGACACAGGGGTTGATGGGCGCCCTGTCGCTGGGGCTGGGCATCCTGACGGTCAGCGGCGCGGCCCGGCTGTGGGAGATGTATGTCTTTGCGTTCCTGTTCGGCAGCGTGGCCGCCTTTGATGGCCCGGCACGCCAGACCTTCGTATCGGAACTCGTCGGGCGCGAAGACCTGCCCAATGCGGTAGCGCTCAATTCGGTCTCCTTCAATGCCGGGCGCATGCTGGGACCGGTCGCGGCGGGGGCATGCATTGCCGCCGTGGGCACGGGGTGGGCGTTCGTGCTGAATGGCATTTCGTTCATTGCCGTGCTCATGTCGTTGCTGGCACTAAACGGGCGGGCCATTACCCCACCCGCAAAGCGGGGCGCGCGGGGCCTGCTGGAAGGGTTCCGCTATGTGTGGCGGCAGCCCGACCTGCGCACCATCGTACTGATGCTTCTGCTCATTGGCATGTTTGGCCTGAACTTTCCGCTGTTCATCTCCACCATGGCGGTCAGCGTGTTTCATGTCGGCGCGGGGCAGTATGGATTGCTCAGCGCCTGCATGGCGGTAGGCACCATGATGGGCGCGGTTGTGGCGGCGGGGCGTGAAAAGGTCTCGATGGCAACGCTACGCACGGGCGCGCTACTGTTTGGCGTGGGGTGCCTGCTGGCCGCCATAGCGCCCGGCTACGGGCTGTTTGCGGCGTCCCTCGGGCTGGTGGGGCTGGCGACCCTGACCTTTACCACCACGACCAACAGCCTGATGCAGCTTTCAGCCGCACCCGAGATGCGGGGGCGCGTCATGGCCATCCGCCTGGCCGTGGCCCTTGGCGGCACGCCCGTTGGCGCGCCGGTTGTGGGGTGGGTTGCCAATCATTTCGGCCCACGCTGGGGGCTGGGGCTGGCAGCAGCCTCCGGCTTTGCCGCGGTGCTGGTGAGCCTGCGGACACGCGGCCTGAAGCATATTGAAAAAACGGCCTCATGATGACACGGATGCCGCCGGGAGATCCATAGACACCGCCCGGTTGCCATGCGCCGTGTAGCACCTCCTCTGGTCATCATGTTTTTTTCAGGGTTTTATGGCCGTTATGCCGGAATTTTCACATGCCATTCCCTGACCCCGTTCTGCCCACCCGGCGCGCCGCATCCGTTCTGGGCAGCCCGATGGTGCTGGCGCTGGCCTGCATCGTGGCCTGGAGCCTGATTGCGCCCATATCCAAGCTGGTACTGGCATCGGTCAGTTTCTATAACATGCTGTTCATTTCCAACCTGTTTTCCTGCCTTGCCGTGGGGGCCGCATTTGCCGTGCTGTGCGGCGGCGATTGGGGGCGGCTTTCCGCCCGCCTGCGCTCCAACCGGGTTGCCATGCTGTGCGGTGGGCTGGATGGGCTGTTCTATCTGTGCCTGTACCACGGCTACCATATCAGCAACGGCGTGGCGGTGCTGATCGCGCAATATAGCTGGCCGGTGATGATTGTGGCCATTTCGGCCATATTCTTCGGTGTGCAGCCCAGCCTGTGGCAGTTCCTGGGGCTGGCCTGTGGTGTTGCCGCCATGACGGTGACACTCAGCCGGGGCGATATTGCCCATATCGGTCTGGGCCATCCGGCCGCACTCGGGCTGGTACTGCTGGGAGCATTGTGCTTTGCCGTGCTGTCCGTGCTGTCGCGGCATTATGTCAAGGATGCGCTGGCAGGCACGGTATGGCTGTTCGTGGCGTCGACCGGAATATCCGCGCTGGCGGGCTGGCAGGCGGGCGCGCTGGGCATGCCGCCGCGTGCCGCACTCCCCGGTCTGGTGCTGAACGGAGTGGCGATCAACGGCCTGTCTTATGTATTATGGATTGTGGCGCTGGCGCGGGGCAATGCGGTACGGATCTCTGCGCTGGTGTTCCTCACCCCCGTGCTGTCAACGCTCTGGCTGGCGCTGTTTTTTCATGAACCCTTTTTGCCCGCTTATGCGCTGGGGCTGGCTCTGGCGCTGGTGGCCGGGCTGTTATGCCTGCGGGGCCGACGCGGGGCACCATAAGCCATCAGGCACAACGGCGGCCATTCACCCACACTTCCTGCACGCTCAGGTCTGCCCCCATCACCACAATATCGGCACGGCGGCCGGGCATGAGCACGCCACGGTCATGCAGGCCCAGCCAGTTGGCGGCATGCGTGCTGACCAGCGCTGCCGCCTGTGGCAGCGAGGCCCCGGCCTGCATGGCGTTACGCAGCGCCTGGTCCAGTGTCAGCACGCTGCCCGCCAGCGTGCCATCGGGCAGCCGCGCCACGCCATCGGCCACCATAACGTTCTGCCCACCAAGTTCACTCGGGCCATCACCTGCGCCAGCAGCACGCATGGCATCTGTCACGAACACCAACCGGTTCCCCATGACCCGATGCGCCAGCCGGAACAGCGCGGGATGGACATGGTGGGTATCAAACACCATCTCGGCATAGGCCATGTCACTGCACAGCAGGGCCGCAGCCGCCCCCGGCGCGCGCGCCATGACCGGCGGCATGGCGTTGAACAGATGCGTGCCCCCTGCCGTGCCCCCCATGCCGCAGATACGGCATATGGCCCGCTCAGCCTGCTCGTAACCCGCCAGCGTATGACCGATATTGACCCTTATGCCCGCATTGACGAATTTCTGGATGGCGGCATCGACCTGTTCAAGTTCCGGGGCCAGTGTCACGACCTTGATGGCGCCGGTCTCGATCACGGCACTCACCCGCGCGGACGTGGGCAGCACGGTAAAAGGCGGCTGCGCG
Organism: Komagataeibacter xylinus; assembly: GCF_009834365.1. NCBI lineage: Bacteria > Pseudomonadati > Pseudomonadota > Alphaproteobacteria > Acetobacterales > Acetobacteraceae > Komagataeibacter > Komagataeibacter xylinus. The sequence goes on from NZ_CP041348.1 coordinate 3,082,826, forward strand.
CCGCGCTTGTGCGGGTTGATGAACGGCCCTTCCAGATGCGCGCCGGGAATGCTGGGGCCGCCATAAATGCCAAGATGCATGACATCGGCCACCGCATGCAGCGCCGCCATCACATCAATCCACGGGGCGGTAATGGTGGTGGGTAGCAGGGTGGTCACGCCATGCGCCAGATGGAACATGGCCAGATGGCGGATGGCATCCACCCCATCCATCATGTCAGCCCCGCCGCCGCCATGCACATGGCCATCGATAAAGCCGGGCAGAATGTAGCGATCAGGCACGAGCGAGAGCGGTCGCACATCGGTAATGGCCGTATCGAACACGACACGCCCCGGCATGACCCGGTCTGGCAGTACGATGTGGCCATCAATATTCACGGTGCGGCATTCCCTATCGTGCAAGGGGTGAAGACATTATGGCCCTGTTAACCCACTACACCCTGAAATGCCATATGTTGTGTGATATGCCCGCAATTAAGATCAGAATAAGATACGTATCAGATACAATAAATATACTGCGTGTAAAAATATTGACCATTACATGACAGATTGATATTTTCCACAACAAAAAAGCAATGCTTCCCTGCGCGAAAGGCTACCTTATATGTACAATGCATGGACAAAAGCGCAAGTCATGCGCCCGGAGCAGCCGGGCCTGTTTCATATCCACGTAAAATCAGACCATCTTCCACACTGCATTCACATATCCACCTGTTCCAGTTCCCTGTGATCCAGCCTGTGCTTACGCTCCCCACCCTCAGCGTCCTTATGTCCTGCGAATGGCGGCTTGTGCCCATTGCAGTACAAGCCGGGCCAGCACGGCCCGGCCCTGCTACCCTCAGTTGACCACGCCGCCTGACTGATAGGCGGAGAGCCAGGCCGCCAGTTCCTCCGCTGGCAGCGGCTTGGAGAACATGTAGCCCTGCAGCACATCACAATCCATGTTAGCCAGCAGGCGGCGCTGTTCTTCGTGTTCCACGCCTTCGGCCACCACGGTCATGCCCAGGCTCTGGCCAATGCGCACCACGGCCATCACCACCGCGCGCACTTTCTCGATACTTTCCAGCCCGGTCATGAAACTGCGGTCGATTTTCACCTCGTTGACCGGCAGGCCCGCAAGGTTGGACAGGCTGGAGAAGCCGGTGCCAAAATCATCCATCGACATGCCAACCCCCATTTCACGCAGCTTCTGGGCCACGCGGATGGTGCGTTCGTAATTGTCGATCATGGTGCTTTCGGTAATTTCTATGGTCAGGCTCTCGGGCGGGATGGCCGTCTCGGCCAGCAGTTCGGTCACGAACTGCGGCAGTGTTTCATCACGGAAATGGAGCGGCGAAAGGTTGACCGAGACCACCGGCACCTCCACCCCATCGCGAATCCACTGCGCCATCTGGTGGCATGCCGCGCGTAGCGACCATTTGCCGATGGCCTCGATCTGCCCGGTTTCCTCCGCCACTGTAATGAAGCGCGCGGGCGAGACAAAACCCAGCGACGGGTCGATCCAGCGCGAGAGTGCCTCCACGCCATAAAGCTTGCCACTGCTGGCATGAACCTGCGGCTGGTAGAACAGGCGCAGCCGGTCATGGGCAATGGCATCGCGCAGGGCAGCTGCCAGAATCAGGCGGTCACTGGCCTGCTGGTTCATGCGCGGGCTGAAGAAGCAGCAATGCCCGCCCCCGTTCGCCTTGGCCTGGAACATGGCGGTCTCGGCATTCTTGAGCAGGGTGTCGCCATCCTCGCCATTTTCGGGGTGAACAGCCACGCCAAGACTGGCCGAGAGGCTGACCGGCACATCGCCAATATGCGATGGCACGGCCAGCACACGCAGGATATGGGCGCTGAGCGTGGAGGCATGCTGCTGCTCGCCATTGGTCACGATGGTGAACTGATCGCCACCGCTGCGCACCAGCGTGTCGTCGATGCTCAGCACCTCACGCAACTGGGCGGCAATGCGGGCGATCAGGTCATCGCCTGCCGTATGGCCGAACACGTCGTTGATATGCTTGAAATTGTCTATGCCCACGGTCACGAGCATGAGATTGCCCCGCACGGCGCGGCGCAGCATGCGCGGCATGTTCTGGCGCAGCCAGCGGCGGTTGGGCAGGCTGGTCAGCAGGTCAAAGTCGGACAGGCGGTTGATATGTTCCTTCGCCTCGTGCCGCTCTATGGCCAGGGTGCACAGGTGCAGGCTGGTGGCCACGGCCTTCTGGCAGGCGGCATCGGGCAGCGAACTGGTGCGGGAGTAGCAGGTGAACACGCCCGCCACCCGGTTGTTGCGCAGGATGATGGGCGTGGCGCGCGCGGCCTTGATGCCGTTATGCAGCGTCTGCTCGCGCATGTGCTGCCAGCGCGGGTCATGTGCAATGTCCGGGCTTTCGGCCACCACGCCAGTGCTGGCGGCAACACCCGAGCAGGCGGCATCGAGCCCGATGGGCAGCGTGTCATACAGCTTGACGAGCGAGAGCGGCAGGCTGGCGCGGCCCTTGCACTTCAGCCGGTCGTCCTTTTCCACGAGGTAGATGGCGGGCATGACATCGGGGATGTAATGCTCGATGCGGCGGCAGATGAAATCCATCACCTCATGCAGGCCAAGATCACTTGAAATCGCTTCGAGCGTGTCGCGCTGCAGGCTGTCAAGGAAATGCTGCTCGGTAATATCGGTCAGCACCACCACGATATTCTCGATCTCGCCGCTGTCATTGAACACGGGGTTCATGGCCGCCGAGACCCAGATGTCACGACCGCTGGCATGGCGGGCACGGATATCGAGCGTGAAACCTTTGGCGTTGCGCGCGCCCTCGTGCAACTGGTTGAGAATGCCGATATCAGTCGTATCGCCCGCCAGGATGACCGACAGGCCATGCCCCGTTACCCGCTCGGCGCCAAAGCCGAACATGTCGCTGAAGGCACGGTTGACATAGATGATGCGGAATTCGGGGTCGAGAATGGCCACGCCGCGATCGGTCTCGCGCACCACGAGCGAAAGCAGGCGGATCTTTTCACGGTCATCGACTTCCTGCGAAATATCGCGGATCAGCGCCATGTAGCCAATCTTGCCATCCACCGCGATGCGCGACAGCGAGAGGTTGGCCCAGAAGGTCGTGCCATCAAAGCGCTCGACGCACACCTCGCGGCTGGTGCCGACGATCTTGTTGATTCCGGTCTCGCGGTTGTGGCGGATCAGGTCATCATGGGTGGAACGGATGTTGCGCGGCACCAGCACGTTGACGTTGCGCCCGATCACATCCTGCCGCGAACAGTGCCACAGGCCTTCCGCCGCCTTGTTGAAAAAGGTGACAGTGTTATGTTCATCAATCAGGACAACGCCAAGAATGGTCTGTTCCAGCGCGGGCAGGACGGTTACCTGCATGTCATCTATCATGTCGCGGGGCATCTGGCTGTAGGTCTCCGGCTGGCTGAAAGCGAACGGGGGTAAGGCTGAAATCGTGACACCTGATTTTATGTTCCGGGTCACTGTAATAAGTGACAGCCAGCATGATGTTTCATACCCACGACTGTATTAATAAAGAGTATATGCCACATCGTATAAAATATTGTACAGATCATGCAGTAATAAACGGGACCCATGCAGCCAGGAAGGGCGGCACAGGAGCGTGAATATCCGGACGGGACCCTATTGCTGCGGATGGCAGGCCCGGCGTAGCCCCCTGAGGGAATGCGCAACGCGTTTCCCTCATTTTTTCGCCATGCTGTCACTTAATAGTGGGGCCGCGCGCATTGCTGGAAAAACCGGCATCGCAGGTATATCATAACATTCCGCGCCGCATGCAGGAGCCTGTATGGCACAATCGAGGTTTCGTTACCCCACCAGGCAGGGCACCCTGTCCGGTCCTGTCCCCCACCGCATGACCCGTCGGGGCAAAAGGGAAATGACGCAGCATGACTGAACAGGCAACCCACCAGGCGGGAGAGGAAGGCATCCAGCCTTATGGCTGGCTGCTGGCATGCGATGCGCGGCTGGGGCATATCGTGCGCTGGTCGGCCAACGCTCCGGCGCATCTGGGGCGTGACGGGCTGGAGGTGGGCCTGCCGCTGCGCGATGTGATCGGCCGCGACGCCACGCACAACATCCGCAACGCGCTGGCCATGCATGGCGAGGCCCATCGCAGACCGGCCCTGGTCTTTGGGCAGGCCCTGCCCGGTGGCGGGCGGTATGACGTGGCCATCCATACCGCAGGCCCCGACATCATGCTGGAGTGGGAGCCGGCCCTGAGCGAACGCGACGGTGCGCACCTGTCGCTGCTGCGTACCATGATCGACCGCATACGCGAGATTACCGATTTCGACCGGCTGTTCCGCACCGTCGTGCGGCTGCTCTCGGGCGTGCTGCGCTATGACCGCGTCATGCTCTACCGCTTTGCGGAGGACGGGTCGGGCAAGGTCGAGGCCGAGCATCACGGCCCCAACCTTGAAAGCTTCCTGGGCCAGCACTTTCCCGCCTCCGACATGCCCGCCCCCTCGCGCAGGCTGTACAGCACCAACCTCATCCGTGTGATCAGCGACGTGGCAGCCGTGCCCGTGCCCGTGATCTCGCCGGGCCACCCCCTGCCGCCCGACCTGTCGCACACCCATCTGCGCGCGGGCACGCCAAGCCATTACAGCTACATGCGCGGCATGGGCGTTGCGGCCTGCGTATCGGTCTCGCTTATGGTGGATGGCCGCCTGTGGGGCATGATCGTGTGCCATCACTACAGTGCCCATGTGCTCAACATGAGCGAGCGCATCGTGGCGCGCATGTTTGGCGAGTTTGTCTCGCTCCAGATCACCAACCTGCTGCGTACCAAGCGACTGGACATGACGCGCCAGACCCATCGACTGATCGAGACCTTCCTCAAGGGCGCCGCCCCCGTGGCGGACATGCCCGCCTACCTCATGGCGCACCTGACCGACATGCTCACCTTCGTGCAGTGCGATGGCGCGGCATTGTGGGTGGGGGGACAGTGGACCTATACCGGCCGGCACCCGCCGCCTGCGGCCATGCAGGCCGTGCTGGAACTCGCCCGCACGCGCGCCGGTACCCAGATCTGGCACACAAGCTGCCTTGCCGCCTATATCCCCGAGGCCGGGCAGTATGTGCATGACGCGGCGGGGATGATGATCGTGCCGATTTCCTCGCAGCCGGGCGATTACCTGCTGGTATTCCGTGGCGAGGAAATACGCAGCATGAAATGGGCCGCCGACCCTGCCGCCCCGCCCCGGAGCGATGGAGAAGACGGCTATTTCGGCCCGCGCAGCAGTTTTGCGGTCTGGACCCAGCAGGTCACCGGCACCTGCCTGCCATGGTCAGGCGATGACATGGAGGCGGCAACGCTGGTCCGTTCCGCGCTGATCGAGGTCATGGGCGCCTACCACCAGTTACAGTTGCGTGAACGCGCGAACGCCGACCTGCGCCAGCGCATGCTCAACGAGGAACTGAACCACCGGGTCAAGAACATTCTGGCCGTGGTGCAGTCGCTGGTCAGCCAGCCGGTGGAACCCGACACGACCCCCGCCCAGCACGTGGCACGCCTGCGCGGGCGCATCCGCGCGCTGGGGCTGGCGCATGATCAAGCCGTGCGCAGCGATGGCGGCGGCCTGCTACGCGCCCTGCTTGATGCGGAACTTGCACCCTACCGCGAGCGTTGCGTCATCACCTGCGCCGGCCCGCGCATCTGGCTGACAGGCCAGGCGCTGTCGGTACTGGCGCTGGTGGTGCATGAACTGGCCACCAATGCCGTGAAATACGGGGCGCTGGGTCAGGCACACGGGCGGCTTGATGTGGCGTGGTCGCATGATGCTGCGCATGATGAATGGCGCATTACATGGCGTGAAAGTGGCGGTCCGGCCATCAGCCCGCCCCAGCGCCGGGGTTTTGGCTCGGTGCTGATGGAGCGCGGTTTTCCGCATGAACTTGGCGGGGCCGCACATGCACATTTTCACCCCGGCGGGCTGGAGGTGATCATGCACCTGCCCTGCCGCCATGTCAGGCCCGCCCCGGAGATGGAAACCCCGGACGCCCCTTCCGCTGCGTCCCACGTTGTGGCCCCAAAGGAGAATCCTGTGCTTGATGCTGACATCCTTCTGGTGGAAGACCAGTTCCTCATCGCCATGGAAGCCGAAAGCGCAATCGAGGAAATCAACATCGGGCAGGTCCGCACCGTCGCCTCCGTCTATGAAGCCATGAACGCCATCACCACACGCGTGCCGGATGTGGCGATACTCGACGTGAACCTCGGCGGCGAAAACTCGCTTGAGGTCGCGCGCATCCTCCAGGCGCGGGGCGTGCCGTTCATTTTCGCCACCGGCTATGCCGACCGCACCATGATCCCGCCCGAACTGCGCGACGTGCCGGTGGAGCGCAAGCCCTATTCAGCGCGCGCGCTGGCGGAAAGAATACGCCAGATCGTATCCTGATCCGGGCCGGAGCACTTTTCGCCGCAAGGAGATTTTCCATTTATGAAACGCCTTTCCGGTCTCTTTCGTGCTTCTTTCTCCGGTATGGCCTGCATGACGGCCCTCAGCGTAAGCCTCCCCGCCCAGGCGGCCCCCCGACCCGATGCGCTGCTTGTGCCATCGGGGTTTCATGTCAGCGTGGTATCGGATCACGTGCCGGGCGCGCGCGAACTCGCCCGTGGTGCGCGCGGCACCATCTTCGTGGGCAGCATGGGGCCGGGTCGGGTCTATGCCATTACGGGCGTGGATGGTGGCGGCCCGGTGGTGGTGCGCACCATTGCCCAGGGGCTGAACCTGCCAGTAGGCGTGGCCTATCATGATGGCGACCTGTATGTGTCCGACACGCAACGCATTGTCGTGCTGCGCGATATTGAAAACCACCTCGACAAGCCACCCGGACCCCAGACCGTGGCAGACAACCTGCCCTACCGCATGGGCGACCATTCATGGAAATTCATTGCCTTCGGGCCGGATAACCGGCTGTACGTGCCTATCGGCGCGCCGTGCAACATATGCGATGTGGGCCATGATTTTGGCCGGATCATCAGCATGGCGCCCGATGGTACCGACCGACGCGACGTGGCGTTCGGCATCCGCAATACGGTGGGGTTCACGTGGCAGCCCGGCAGCGATGTCATGTGGTTCACCGATAACGGGCGCGACAATATGGGCGATAACGTGCCATCGGATGAACTCAACCGGCTCGATACGCCCGGCCAGTCCTTTGGCTACCCCTACTGCCATCAGGGCAACGTGCCGGACCCGGAATTTGGCAGGCAGCATGCCTGCTCGGAATTCACGCCGCCTGCCCTGCTGCTCGGCGCGCATGTGGCGGCACTCGGCCTGCGGTTTTATGAAGGTACCCAGTTTCCTGCCGCCTATCATGGCAACCTGATCATTGCCGAGCACGGATCATGGAACCGCAGCCAGCTTGCGGGTTATCAGGTGGTGAACGTGGCGTTTGACGCGGATGGCAAGCCCAAAGCGCCACAGGTGCTTGTGGGCGGCTTCCGCCAGGGGCAGCATGCGTGGGGGCGGCCTGCGGATGTGCTGCCCCTGCCCGATGGCAGCGTGCTGATCAGCGATGATCTGTCCGGCGCGCTCTATCGTCTGAGCTATGGCGAAGCTGCACCCACGCCGTAGGCCGTGCAACCAGCCTGTTCCCCTCAGCCGGCACAACCGCGCGCCCGCGCCTTGCACAACGGTGCGCCACAACCGGGCGAAGGGGCGACGCAGGCCCATTCATTCCAGCCAAGGAGGCATGTCATGTCCATTCGCAAAACGCTCATGCTCGCCGCCCTGTTCGCTCTGCCCGGCATGGCAGCACGGGCTGCGAGCCCCCCCGCAACGCCAGCCCCCGGCATTGTGCCCGATACGACCCAGCCCGCCCCACCCCAGCGGTTGTACCGGCATTTATGGGCTGATGACAAAGGCGTGAGCCATATCACCACCTGCCCGGTGCATGCTTTCTTTCTCAAGAGCATGTCGCCCCCAGCCGGGCCGCAATGGCAGGACCCCATGGCCCCGCAGATGGCAACCATCATGATGACGGTCCAGCCCGCGCACTGGAATGGCACCTGGCACCCCGACCCCAAGCCCCAGTGGATCATTCCGCTACAGGGGCGGTGGTATGTGCGGGCAATGGATGGCACGCGGGTGGAAATGGGCCCCGGCGACATCCTGTTTGGCGAGGACCAGGCCGTGCGCCCCATGGCCAATGGTCCCTTTCGCGGCAAAAAAGGCCATGACGCGGGCAATATAGGCGATGGCCCGGTCACGCTTATGGTGATCCAGTCCGATGCGGCACCGGTTGCCAACCAGCCCTGCCGGTATAATTAGGGGCACGGCCTTATCCACAGATTCCGGGGATAGTCAGAAAGATAACTCTGTGGAAAAAACATGAAGATTTTCATTCATGCCGTAAAATAAACGATCTTTCGAAGGGGCATATGGTTTCGTGGCCCGTTCTGCGCCGGGGTGCGCGGCTGTGGGGCCACGCATGGAGGATCGGGCCGCAGCCTTCTCAGTCGAGTTGCTGGATGCGGCGCGCCTGTCGGGCATGATCACGCAGGATATCGCCAAGCCCCTGCAGGCAGGGTTCGCAGTCCTCCACCAGCACCCGGCCGTTGACGATCGTGGTGCCCGCCACGGCGGGGCCACAGCGCAGCCAGGCCTCGACCGGATCGGTCAGCGCGCCCGCCAGCGCCACATCGGAGATATGCCAGATAACAAGATCCGCGCAGGCGCCGGGGCGCAGATGGCCGATTTCGTCTTCCCACCCCAGGCAGGCGGCTCCGCCGCGCGTGGCCATGTCCAGCGCCTCACGCGCACCCATGGATTCCGGTCCGCCCCGCATGCGACCAAGCAGCATGGCGTTGCGGGTTTCCATCCACATCGAGGCATGGTCGGTCGTGGCCGAACCGTTGCAGCCCAGCCCAACGCGCATGCCGCGCTCCTGCAAATTCTGCACGTCGGCGCTGCCACCGCCAATCATCATGTTCGAGCCGGGACACTGCACCACGCTCACCCCGGCCTGGGCAAGGCGGTCGATCTCGGACGAAGAAGGATAGATGTAATGGGCCACCCATGAGCGCGGGCTGGCCCAGCCCAACTGCTCGAAATGCTCGGTTGGCGTGCAGCCATAAACGCTCAGGCTGTAATCATCTTCCTCCATGTCCTCGGCCAGATGGGTGTGCAGGCGCAGGTCATGGCGATCGGCCAGTGTGACGGAATCCCGCATGATCCGTTCGGAGGCCGAGAACAGTGATGCCGGGCCAAGAGCCACCCGTCCCATGGCACCGGGCGCGCGGTCATGGAACAGGCCGACCAGCCGCTCGCAATCGGCCATGATGGTCTCTTCATCCTGCACGAGGGCGGCGGGGGGCAGGCCGCCCTCTTCCACCGAGCGGGTCATGCTGCCGCGTATCGCGTAGAAACGGAACCCGATATCATGCGCCGCGCGGAACTGCGCATCGATCAGGCGGGGCCGGGGATGGATGTACATATGGTCCATTGAGGTGGTACACCCGCCCATGAGCAGCTCCACCATGGCCACGTAGGTGGCAAGATAGGTTGCCTCCTCATCGAGCGCGGTCCACAGGGGATAGAGCGTCTGCAGCCATGTGAAGAGCTTGCTGCGCGTGACCGGCGCATACGAGCGCGTCAGGTTCTGGACCATGTGGTGATGGGCATTGACCAGCCCGGGCGTGACCAGCCGCCCGCGTGCGCTTATGACGCGGCGGGCCTCAGGCCGGGGATCGCCCGCGGAGCCAACGGCGTGGATGCGGTTTTCCCGGATCGCAATCCAGCCATCGGGAATTTCCCATTCACGGTCAACATAAAGGTGGGCATCACAAATCAGGATATCGATCATTACTTACCCATGCTGCTCCAGTACCGGCACGGGCAGGCTGAAGGCAGGCCCGCTGCATCCCGGTTTGCTGGAGACGTAAACACTTCATCATCACTTAAGTAAATTCATTAGGTATTTTTTCGGAACATGCCACCATCATGCGTGGCTGTCCATATGTATAGATCGGAATATTTGAGGTGAAAAAATGAGAACAACAACCCTCGATTGTAAAAAATAGATCCAAAAGAGCGGCCTCTTGCGCTTTCGGGTTGCATGCAGGGATAGAATTAATGTGGAAATCGTATTTTCTTGCAAAAAGTTGAAACAAAATATTAAGTTAATATCTCTTAACCTTATGGTTTATGTTTTTATTTACATCAGTCCATAAAAAATCACTTAAAATACACCTGTTCACTTCTAGAACATTCTTTCCCTGGTTGAAAAATTAGTATTTAGGTATATTTTCCTATAACCGTGATGATGCTGGTATATTTACGGATCATGCCAAGGAGTATCTGTATTCATGACCTTGGAAAGGCATCGTATTATGAACATATATTCATATGTACGATATCAATATTTATGAAAGCGTCAGTGCTCAAGCTTACCATAATCGTATAATGAAATGGTTCGATTAAAATCATTTCAGGAATTATGGCAAAAATCAGGCAGGCCGCGCGCGCGGCGCCAGATCTTGCAACCGGGTGCAAGCGTGTGGCTGCGCACAATGTCTCAATAAGAAATATTCATAACGTTATTAGAAAATTACTACCTGAGGTTGCGTCATTCCCCTTTGCGGCCTCGCGCCTATATGATCCAGCCAGCGGTTTATGGTATTGCAGGTTGCATTTGCCGCCTCCCTTGGCCGATACCACCATCATGGCGCAGACTGTCCCGCGTCAGGCGGAAAACGGATATGCTGGTTCACGAAGGCCCATCACGCAGTATCAGAACCGACTTCAGGCTGGGCTGCACGCTCGCCGCTGTGGCAGGCGGCGTGAATGTGAGTGGTTTCCTGGCGGTCGGTTCCTATGCAGCGAACATGACAGGCAACCTTTCGGGCATGGCTACAGGGCTGGTGCAGGGCGGCCGCATGGCCGTGCTGTGTGGCCTGGGGCTGGTCATTTCCTTCGTGGCAGGGGCCGTGGTAGCGACACTTCGCCTCAGGGCCGGGTGCAGGCGAGGCGTAGCCTGCATGCATGCCCGCATCATCTTGCTGGAAGGCATGGCACTCGTGGCGCTGGGGCTGATGGCGGCCTGCCTGCCTGCGGGGTCAGGTGCCGGAGTGCTGGGCTATAGCCTGAGTTTTCTTATGGGGATGCAAAACGCCACGGTTACCCATATTTCGGGTGCGCGGGTACGCACCACGCACATGACCGGCATGCTGACCGATCTCGGACTGGAACTGGCCCAGTGGATGGAAAACCGGGCCTCTCCCTCACCTGACGTAACAACGCGGCTGCGCCTTCATGGCGCGATCATCGCCTCCTTCCTGCTGGGAGGCACCGCGGGCGCGCTGGGCTACGGGCTTTGGGGCGCACGATCGCTTGCAGGAATGGGGGGAGCGCTGATCCTGCTCGCGCTGCCAGCTGTTATGCGGGGCACGGAGCGGGCATAAAGCACGGGCCACCTGCCCTTGCATGCCACCGGGTGCCATTTTATTCTTGGCGTTGCAGCAGCCAGCATGGGCCGCACCAGAGGGGTGAAAACACACAGCATGACACAACAGACAAAGGCTACCGAATTTCTCGCTGCCAGTGGCGTGCCGTTTTCGGTGCATCATTACGAATATGCGCCCGGTGGCGGGCTGATCGGCATGCAGGCCGCATCCTCCATCGGAGCGGACCCCGCCTGCGTGCTCAAGACGCTGGTGGTGGAAGTGGACCGCACGACACCCGTCTGCCTTGTGGTGCCAGCCGACCACAGGGTCAACTTCAAGGCGGTGGCGGCCCTGTTCGGGGGGCGCAATGCCCGCATGATGCCGCCCGAGAAATCCGCGGCACTGACCGGCTTCCGCTCCGGTGGCACCAGCCCGTTCGGGCAGGCCACCCCCATGCCTGTCGTGCTGTCGGCTGCGGCGATCGCGCAACCCACGGTCTATATCAACGCTGGCGACCAGGGGCTTGTCGTCGCCCTTGCCCCGGCTGATGCGCAGAAAGCTGCCAGCGCCCAGGTGGCCGATATTTCGGCCCAGCCGCCTGCCAGCAAGGACTGATCTGCCCTGGCGCAGGGCGGAACGACGCGCGGGGTTTAAATCCGTCAAAACCCTGCTATGCAGGAAGCATGAGCAACAAGAGCCTGACAGCCCGCATGCTGCCGCTTGCCGTGGCTGTGGCCATCCTGTCATGGGCCAGCGCCTACCCGGTGGTGCGCATTGCATTGCGCGACATGCCGCCGGTACCGCTGGCCGCCATCCGTTACGCGGTGGCGGCGGTGCTCGCGGCCCTGTGGCTGGCCTGCAGGCGCGTGCCGCCGCCTGCCTGGCGGGATGTGCCGCGCATACTGGCCTGCGCGGGCATTGGCATTGCCCTTTATAATGTACTCTTCAACATGGGTGAGGTCACGGTCTCGGCCGGGGCGGCAAGCCTGCTCATCAGTTCGTGTCCGCTCATGACCGCGCTGATCGCCATGCCCGTTCTGGGCGAGCGGCTGACCGGTTGGGGCTGGGCGGGGTCGGTGATCAGTTTCTCAGGCGTGATCCTGATCGCGGGGGGGCAGGCAGGCGGCATTGCGTTTGGCTCCGGGGCAACCATGGTGCTGGCCGCCGCCCTGTGCTCCGCAATCTATACCATCATGCTGCGCCAGCTCACGCCGCGCTATGGGGCGCTGCCCACCATTGCCTATATTCTCATTGCGGGGGGACTGCTGCTGCTACCGTGGCTGCCCCGTGCCTGCATGGTTATCGTCCATGCGCCGTGGTCGTGCACGGCAGCCGTGGTTGAACTGGCCGTCTTTCCCGCAGCACTGGGCTACGGCGCATGGACCTTCGTCATCAGTCACATGGGGGCTGCGCGTGGCTCCGCCCTGCTCTATACCCTGCCCCCCGTCACCATGCTGCTGGCCTTTGCCCTGACGGGGGAAGTACCCGCAGCCCGCACGCTGCTTGGCGGTGGCGTGGTCATGCTGGGGGTCGTGATCATGAACACATGGGGCCACCCGGCATGGCGGCAGTCCGCACGGAGCTGATGCGGCATGATGGGCAGCGTGTTTCAAAAACGGGCGTTTCAAACCGTCTCTTAACCTTTTGCGGGCATAACGCCGTGAACAGGAACGAGACAGGGATTGAGAATGGCTGTTTCCCCCGATCATGCGGAAATGGCTGCCCGCTGGGCCAGTTTCGATGCCGCATGGTACCATGCCCGCTATACGGCGGTGCTGGACCTTATGGACGTAACACCCGCGCAGGCATTTGATTTCTACCACGAGCATGGCGCGGCCCTGCGCCACGCCCCCAACCCGTTCTTTGATGAGGAATGGTACTGCACCACCTACCCTGACGTGGCCGCCCTTGTGGCGCAGGGCATATGGCGCAGCGGGTTCGACCATTACCTGAACGCGGGCCTGCATGACCACAACCCGCACTGGCTGTTTGACGAGCACGCCTACCGCGCCGCCTACCCCGACATGACGCAGGCCGGCCTCGAGCAGGCCGGCTACCGCAATGGCTACGACCATTACCTGCGCACGGGCGATGCGGAGATGCGCACCGGGTCATGCTTTTTTGACCCGGCCACCTATCTCGCCTTGGCTCCTGAGGGAGAAGGCAGCACCCTCACCCATCCTTTTGCCGATTACCTGCTGCGCGGGGCCACGGCCCTGCCCTGTCGCACGCTCTCGCCCTATTTCGATGCCGAATGGTACGCACGCACCTACCCCGACGTGCAGGCCGAAATTACGCAAGGGTTGTGGCAATCCGCCCTGCACCATTATCTGTGCAATGCCACGCCGCTGGCCTTTGACCCTGGCCCCCTGTTTTCTGAATCGTTCTACTGCGCCGTCAACCCCGACGTGCTCGAGGCGGTAGAACGGGGCGAGCTACGCAACGGCTATGCCCACTTCCTGCGCGACGGCGTGCATGAGCAGCGCAAGCCATGCTCGATGCTGGACCTAGCGCAATACATGCGTGATCCCGCCATTCAGGCCGATGTGGCGGCAGGCCGCGCGCGGGATGGTTTTGGCCACTACCTCACCGCCCGCCCCGATTTGCGCCCTGCAGCCCCGCCGCCTGTAACCGAGGCGCAGGCCCGCGCCCTGTTCCGCCACATGTGCGCCGTGCGCCTGCCGCTGCTGCTGGCAACGGGCATCGATTTCAGTGCCAGCGAACCGCCCGCGCTCAGTGTCATCATCATCGCCCATGACCAGTTTGAAATGACCATGTCCACGCTGGCCTCGCTGCGGGCCAACTACGCGGGCGCGCTGCAGGTGATCGTGGTGGATTCCGGCTCGCGCGATGGCGTGGCCCATATCGAGCAGCATGTAAAAGGCATCGAGGTGCTGCGCTTTGCAGGCAATATCGGCTTCGTGCGCGGGTGCAATGCGGGCCTCGCCAGAGTGGCGGCGCCTGCCGTGCTGTTCCTCAACAACGATGTGGACCTGCAATACGGCGCGATTGCCAACGCGCTGGCCCGCCTCATGGCTGACGGGGCGACAGGGGCTGTGGGCGGACGCATCATCCGCACCCATGGCGTGTTGCAGGAGGCAGGCAGCATTGTATGGCGCGATGGCTCGGTGCAGGGCTACATGCGCGATGCCCACCCCGCCGTGCCCGAAGCCGGATTTGTGCGCGCGGTCGATTTCTGCTCGGGCGTGTTCCTTATGGTCCGCACCGATGTGGCGCAGGCGCTTGGCGGGTTTGATGAAGCCTATGCCCCCGCCTATTTTGAGGAGACGGATCTGTGCCTGCGCATCCGTGCGCAGGGTTACCGCATCCTGTACGATCCCACCGTATGCCTTGTGCATTATGAATGTGGCACATCGGACGCCACCAGCGCCTCGCGTCTGATCGCACGCAACAGCGCCCTGTTCACGCGCCGCCATGGGCCGGAACTGCGGCGCAGGCCCCTGCGGCACGACCCGCTGCAGGCCCGCGCCCGACATGCCGATGCCGGGCGCGGCCATGTGCTGTTCATCGAAGACAGGCTGCCATTACGGTATCTGGGCTCGGGCTTCACGCGATCGAACGACATCATCACGGCGCTGGCGGCCCTGGGCTACCGTGTTACGGTCTACCCCATTTTCCGCCCGATTGAAGATCTGGCTACGATCCGCGCGGCCTTCCCCGATCAGGTCGAGGTCATTCACGACCGCGAACTGCCCGACCTGAGTGCTTTCTTGCAGGAACGCCGCAGCTGCTTCGATGCAATCTGGATCGCCCGCACCCATAATGCCGCCCGCATCGCCTCCATCTTCAACGAGGCCGCTTCCAGTATTCCGACCGACCGCATCGTGGTCGATACCGAGGCTCTGGCAACCTGCCGCGACGTGGCCTATGAGCGTCTGCACGGCCTTGACAGCCCCCAGCCCTTTGCCGCGCGGCTGGCGGCGGAACTGGCCCCGCTCTTCCTTGCCCGCCGGGTCGTGGCGGTGAACGGGGCCGAGGCGGACCTGCTGCGTGAGGCAGGCTTTGATAATGTCTCCGTTCTGGGCCATGCGCAGGTGCCCCGCGCCATGGGGCCGGGCTGGGAAGCACGGCGGGACATCCTGTTCCTTGGCGCGGTGCATGACCAGCAGGCCCCCAACCTCGACTCACTTGCCTGGTTCAGCGCCGAAGTGCTGCCCCGGCTCGTGGCCGAACTCGGGCCGGACATCCGCTTTGGCGTGTGCGGTCATGTCAACCCGCGCGTTGATCTTGGTCCTTTGCGCCAGCACCCCAATGTATGCATGCTGGGTCAGGTAGCCGATACAGCTCCCATCTATGACCGGTATCGCGTGTTTGTAGCACCCACCCGGTTTGCCGCGGGCATTGCCTATAAACTGCACGAGGCGGCGGCCAATGGCCTGCCCGTAGTCGGTTCGCCGCTGCTGTGCCAGCAGGCGGGCTGGCAGGACGGCCATGAAATGCTCTGTGCTGACATAACCGACCCTGCCGCCTTTGCCGCGCAGGTCATCCGGCTGTATCGTGACCAGACGTTATGGGATACGGTGCGCGCCAATGCACTGCGCCGCATCGCCACCGAACAGGCGCCGGATGCCTATCAGGAACGGATCGGTGAAATCATGAACAGCCTGTTTGCGCCAGACTGAGAGCATGTGAAAACAATGCTTTGATATCGGGCATCGCCTTTGTGCACGTTGAGGTGATGGTATCCTGAGCTGGCTTTTCAACAGTCCCTGAGGCCGGTTGCGCCGCTGGCCCGTATCATGGAGAAGCCAGATGACCGATATTTCCTTTGCCACAGGCATTGATGCAGCCCTGCAGGCCCGTGTGCTGGCCGCGCCGCATTTCCGCCGATGGCATGAGGCCATGCGCACCCGCTTCACGCTGCGCCATGTGCTGGTGCGCGATGCGGTGGCCTTTGGCCCGGAACGCATGGGCTTCATACTTGTGGAAGCTGATGCCCTGCATGATGGCAAAGCCGTGCCCGGCCTGGCCCTGCTGCGGGGTGATTCCGTATCGGTCATGGTCGTGCTGCAATGCCCCGGCTACCCAGACCGCACCATTCTCACGCGTGAGGCCCGCGTGCCGGTCGCCCAAGCTGACCTGCTGGCCCTGCCTGCGGGCATGCTTGATGGCGGCGCGTTTGTCAGCACCGCCCTGCGCGAACTGGCGGAGGAAGTTGGAGCCGACCTGCATGTGCGCGCCGAGGATCTGGTGGAACTGACGCATGTCTGGCTCTCACCGGGCGGGTGTGACGAGGCGATTGGCCTGTACTATACCGAACTGCAAATAGATGAGCCCCTGGCCCGGAGCCTGACGGACCGGCAGACCGGCCTTGCCTGCGAGCACGAACATATCCGCCTGCATGTGATCAACATGGCCGATCTGCCCCATATCGGCATGACGGACGCCAAAACGTTGCTTTCATGGCACATGTATCAGGCACGAAAATGAACATACGTTTTTTTGTTGACACAACAATGTGAGGGTTGTCATAACCGCTGGAAGCAGACCTGCCTTGTGCAACTGCTTCTTGGACGTTTCCTCCCTAAACTCAGCGGTGCATATGCACCGCTTTTTTTTGTCCTGTTTTATATAAATTTCCTATAACTCTATGTCGTGTAGTATAATGCGGCACAGACCAAATTACATGACGGGAACAAAGCAGAATGAGCGGTATCTTCAATGATGTTATGGGCAAGCTGAGCGACCTGGCTGGTGCGGCAGGCCTGTCGGAGCAGGTGCATTCCTACCTGGCCGAGCTTCTTACCCCCGCCACCATCACCACCCTGCTGACCCAGGCGGAACAGGCCGGGCTGGGTGACAAGGTACGCTCATGGATTGGCGATGGCCACAACCTGCCCATCTCGACCGATGAACTGCGCACGCTGCTGAGCAACCAGCAGGTTCAGGCCATGGTGGACAAGACCGGCCTGCCTGCCGCGACCATCCTGCCTGTTCTGGCCCATCTGCTGCCCCAGGCTGTCAATACCCAGACCCCGGCTGCTGCCGGGACAGATCCCAAAACTGCCTGAACGCAGAACGGGGCCGGTTACATGTAACCGGCCCCGCCTCCACGTGGCTTGGCCACGTTTTATGATGCGAATTGCGGCATTAACTGCCTTTGGGAAAAAAGGCGACATTGCCTGAATGACTTCGGAACAGGCGATAATTCCCTGCTGCGGAAGGCATCACATATTATTTTAATTTTTGGGAGCGCTACCGGAGGCAATGGTAGGCGCATGACCCAGACATTCTGCTCTAGATGACAAAAATGACTATACGGATTTTGCACGGATCCGGGCAATAACCCACGAATAAATACGAAGGATAGTGGACTTTCCCCGTAGGGGATTATCACACATCACTTCAATATTCGGGAGTTTTGCGGGACGCCGTGGTGGGCGCAACAGGGATTGAACCTGTGACCCCTACCATGTCAAGATAGTGCTCTACCGCTGAGCTATGCGCCCGCGGCGTCCGCTGAAATGGCTTTTACTGGCCCTTTCAGACAGATGCAACCCCCCTTTTCAAAAAAAACGCATTGACCCCCAAGCTGCCGCCTGCCCCTATGGCGGCCATGCGCTGTCCTGCCTTTCCGTTCCCGCCATCTTTTCCTATGCGGCTGTTCCCTATGGGAAAACCCGCATGACGGAACGCGCCGTGCCGCCCTTCCATATCATTGAACCACAAGGCATCCACCGGCCGGTTATCGTGGCGTCTCCCCATTCGGGGCGCAACTACATGCCAGAGTTCCTGCGCCTGTCCCGGCTGGGCGCCCTTGCGCTGCGGCGTAGCGAAGACTGTTATGTGGAGCAGTTGTTTGAAGCAGCACCCAGGCAGGGGGCCACCCTGCTGCACGCTACCTTTCCACGAGCCTATTGCGATGTGAACCGCGAGGCATGGGAACTCGACCCCACCATGTTTCGCGAGCCCCTGCCCGCCTGGTGCAATACCACCAGCCGCAAGGTCAAGGCGGGATTTGGCACCATTGCCCGCATTGCCTCGCGTGATGGGCCGATCTATGCGCGCCCGCTCCCCTTTGCGGAGGCGGAAAAGCGGGTACGCACCTGCTGGCAACCCTATCATGATGCCCTCGCCGGGCTGGTGCATGACTGCGTGGCGCGACATGGCTTCTGCCTCCTGCTTGATGCCCATTCCATGCCTGTGGTGAAGGGACGCGGGGAGCAGCCGGATTTTGTTCTGGGCAATGCCTGGGGCACGGCCTGCACCCAGCAGATGACAGCGCTGGTGGAACATGTGCTGACAGGCCACGGCTACAGCGTTGCGCGCAACGTGCCTTTTGCAGGGGGATATGTGACCCGTCATTACGGGCGGCCACGGCGTGGCGTGCAGGCCCTGCAACTGGAAATGGGCCGGGCGCTGTATATGGATCAGGACACCCTGCAGCCGCATGAAGGCTTTGTGCGCCTGCAATCCGTACTGATGGAAGTGGTAGCCATGCTGGCGCAATATGGCGACATGCTGACGCAGATGGCAGCCGAGTAGACCACAAGGCCGCAAAAACGCAGATGAAGCGGCTTTCGCCGCCTGTATTTCCGGTTTGTCGCCTTGATCGGGGCCTTATAGCCAGCACCCACATGAACCGGACCACGACAAGGCCCGCTGCGTGTCGCCACGCAACACAAAGTGCCGGGTGCATTGACGCGCTGCACCAAATCCTCGTGCAATAGCTTTTCCCTTACTTCACCCCTCCCCGCCCGAGATTGGCATGAATTATAAGGTATATGGTCTTAATTTTATTGTGGACGGACTCATTCCGGCATGCCCGCTTATTGTAATGGCCTATTTTTTTATTTTATGCAGCCCGACCGCAACCGGGTAAGGGATGCATCGTTGATCTCCTCACAGCGGGCGTTCCCGGGATCGCTTCCTCAGTAAACCCCATGATGAAACGAGGAAAAACAAGGGTCCCCTGTAGCCGCTGCCAGCGAAAGGTGAAGATCATGAATTCTCATATCTCCCTGCATAACCGTATCGCCCTGGCCCCTGCCGATAGCCGCGGGGGTGGCGGTGCCGCACACAATCCCGGCAACTTTGCCAATGACCGCGCAAAAGCGGCCGAGGCAGGGCATAAAGGGGGCCAGAACAGTTCTGGCAACTTTGCCCGCGACCCGGAACGCGCCGCCGAGGCCGGGCGCAAGGGTGGCCAGCACAGCCACGGCGGCACCGGCCATGAGGCGGGAAAAACCACCCAGGCCAGCCACAAGGGCACAGAACACCCTTCCGGCAATTTTGCCGATGACCCCGAGCGGGCGGCGCAGGCCGGGCGCAAGGGCGGCCAGCACAGCCACACCAAAACCTGAACGCACCGGCTCAGGGCAGGAGAAGGCCATGGCTGTGCCGTACCGCCTTCCCCCCCTTTGTAACAGGACCCGCGCCACAGCCACACGAGAAGGCAGGCATGCCCCTGCGTGGCGCGGCACGAAGAACCGGCAAGGAGAAGTTTCATGTCTGCTACGGCAAGCAACACAATGACCAACAAGCATGACCTCATTTCGTCCGACCAGGTTGAAGGCACGGCCGTGTATTCACCGGCGGGCGAAAAACTGGGCACGGTCAAGTATTTCATGGTCGACAAGATTTCAGGCGATGTCGCCTATGTTGTCATGAGCTTTGGCGGCTTCATGGGCATGGGGAACAGCTACCACCCCCTGCCCTGGAAAGCCCTGCATTACGACCCCAGCCAGGGCGGCTACATCGTGTCCCTCACGCGCGAGCAGCTTGAAGGCGCGCCGGCCTATGCGCAGGACATGTCGCCTGACTGGAGCAACGACACCTATGGCCAGCAGGTCGATACCTATTACGGTGGATTGCCCCACGCATAAAGCGGGCTGCAATCCGTAAACTGGAACCGCAGGGAACAGCCTTGGGCCGTCACCTGCGGTTTTTTTAAATTTCTCAAAAAACAGCAATAAAGAAGTTTTTGGCGAAGCCTTTTGAAAAAAAAGGCATTACCAAAAAACCGTTATCATTTTTCCCCCATGCGCCACGCTCGCTCCCGCGCCAGAAGTACCTGCTTGCGGACCACGCCCCAGCGATAGCCTGACAGGCTGCCATCATGGCGGATGACGCGATGGCAAGGTACCACCACGGCCAGCCGGTTAGCCGCACAGGCCCCGGCCACCGCCCGCACGGCACCCGGCCGACCAATACGGGCCGCAAGTTCGCCATAGGTGATGGTGTGCCCGCAGGGTATATCGCGCAAGGCCTGCCATACCTGCTTCTGGAAAGGCGTGCCCTGCACCGCAAGCGGCATGTCGGGCATGGCCCACGGGGCCTCGATGCAGGCGGTCACGACCTCCAGCCAATGTGCCAGCGCCGCATCATCCGCGCCCCCGGCCTGTGCTGCGGGAAAAGACGCCACAACGGCTTCTTGCAGCGCGTGCTCATCCGCATCCAGCATGATCGCCACCAGACCCTCCGGCCCAAGTGCGACCATGACCATACCAAGGCTTGAGGGCCCGGTGATGAAGCGGATGGCGGTGTTCTGTTTTAACGGTGTCATGACCGGACGGCCCCCATTGCGTATGGCAGATATTGCCAGCAAAGAGCGGGGGCATCATGCAAAAGTTTTTGTTTCAGGCTCAAAAAAAAGATGCCGCCCTTTTTTTCAAAACGGCGACATCCCACAAACTTTTATTTTTTAATGATAATATTTTAACGCAGGATACCGGTATGCCCGATCGAGTAGCGGCCCGGCTGCGGCCATACGGTCAGGCCATGGGGTTCCAGCCCCACAGGGATCTTGCGCATGGCCCCGGTGGTGGTGTCGATGGCATAGACGACATCATCAAACCGGCCCGAAAGCCATAGCGTTTTGCCATCATTGCTGACATTGCCCATGTCAGGGCTGCCGCCACCGGGAATGGGCCAGTTGGCCACCACCTTATCTGTTGCAAAGTCGATCACGCTCACGCCACCGGCCTTGCTGTGCGGCGGCCCGTGAATCTTGTGCGAGCCACGGTTGGCAACGTACATTTTCGTGCCATCACGGCTGGGATACAGACCATGGGTGCCAACGCCGGTGGGGATGAAGCCCGTCTCGCGGAAACTGTCGCCATCAATCACGAACACGCCATCGGCATGCATGTCGGCCACGTAGAATTTGTGCCCGTCGGGCGCGGTCAGGATATCCTGCGGCATGCCCCCGCCCGAAAGCTTGAGGTAGCCCACGACCGTGCGGTTGACCGTATCGACCTTGGCCAGATAACCACCGAACTCACAGGTGAAGATGGCGTAACGCCCGTCGATGGAGAAATCGGCGTGGTTGACGCCCTTGCACTGCGGCACCGAGACCGAACCCTGCAATGCCATGGTGTGCGGATCGCGGAAATCGAGCCGTTGCCGCGCCTCAGCCACCGTGATGGCAGATTTGCCATCGGGGGTGAAATACATGTTGTACGGATCATCCACCGACACTTCAGGCAGCGGCAGGGTCGTGCGCGGGTCGATGGGCGTGAGCGTGCCGTTGGTCGTACCCTCGGCATTGTTGGTCACCCACAGGGTGCGCAGGTCCCACGCGGGCACGACGTGCTGCGGGCTCTTGCCCACCTTGAAGCGCGAGATGACCGTATAGGTCTGCGGATCGATCACGTACACATTGTTCGAGCGCAGGTTGGGCACGTAAATGCGTGGCGGATCCTTGGCGACCTCAGGGTTGAGGTTATCGGCCCGGGTCTCGCTATAGATGTTGTGGGGGTCGAGCACGGGCGGCATGCCGGGAATGGTGTCAACAGCCTGCGCCATGGCCACCCCACCTTGCAGCAGCAGCATGCCCAGACCCAGAACCGGTAGTTTTTTCTTGTGTGTCATAGTGTGATCCTGTTCGTCGCGGCCCCTATAGCACGCCGTGGCTGCGGCGCAATCAGGGCGAATTCCGTCCTGTTGCGTCGTGTTGCATGGCCGCAACCGTGGCATTGACCTGCATGTCTGCTCCTACCTGCCCCAGGGCTGCATCGGCGCGGCGCGGGTCACCGCCATACACGCCCTGTGCTGCCGTGGGCAGCGGGGCCGCGCGCAGCGCCTGCGTTCGCACAAGAGCCGGGTCAAGGGCCAGCATCAGTGCCGTGTCCGACAGGTCGGCATGCATGCCCACCTCCGCTGCATGGCCATGCTGGCGCAGCCAGGTGGCATAGGCGCCCGGCACCACATCGTAATAGGCGGGCACGTACAGCACATGCGCCCCCTTGCCCTGCCAACGGTGGTTGAGCGTATCGGCCACCGTGCGCAGGTCTTTCTGGTAGCCGCCATGGTCGCCAATCAGCACCACGCGCGTAAAGCCCTGCACGCGAAAGCTCTCGGCCGCATCGCTGAGCAATGCGCGGAAGGTGGCAGGGGTAATGCTGATGGTGCCGGGAAAACGCATGTGCGACGTGCGCGGCGACGTGCCGCCTTCGGGCACGTAGGCCACCACCGGCGCCACGAGAGCATGACCCGCAGCCCGCGCAATACGGCGGGCAAGCAGCAGGGCGCGCACGTCGTGCTTGCCCACCGCAATGTAAGGCCCGCTCTGTTCCGTGCCGCCAACCGGCACGATGATGGTGGTATCGCCTCCCTGCACCGCGTTGCGGATTTCGGTCCAGGTCAGGTCCGTAAAATCAACCGTTTCGGGACTGGCCACAGCCGGGGCACACCACAGGGCGGCAAGCACGCTGGCTGCGGCCAGAAAAGCTGGACGGTTACGCATGGATGGCAAGGCTCTCTGGCTGCAGGCAATTCATGCGCTCCTGTGCCCTGTAGCTGCACGATTGGCAACAGTCATACGACACCTGCATGAAACCCTGCTCACCCATACCCGTTGGAAAAGCCACATCTCCCGCTCTCCAGCCCGGACACATCCCCATTATGACAAAAACACCCAAAGCCCCAAAAGCCGTGGCGACCCATACTGGCGCCGGTGGCGAAACCCACCAGACTGCCGGTAATGATACGCCAGTCATGACCACCCAGCAGGGCGTGGCGGTGTCAGATGACCAGAATACCCTGCGTGTGGGGGCACGTGGTCCGGCCCTGATGGAGGACTTCCATTTCCGTGAAAAGATCTTCCATTTCGACCATGAACGCATCCCCGAACGCGTGGTCCATGCCCGTGGCTACGGCGCACATGGCTATTTTGAACTGACTGACAGCCTCGCCGATGTGTGCAAGGCTGATATCTTCAACAAGGTAGGCGAGCGCACCCCCGCTTTCGTGCGTTTTTCCACCGTTGCGGGCAACAAGGGCTCGGCCGATGTGGTGCGCGACGTGCGCGGCTTTGCCGTCAAGCTCTATACCAGCCAGGGCAACTGGGATCTGGTAGGCAACAATATCCCGGTCTTTTTCATTCAGGATGCCATCAAGTTTCCCGATTTCGTGCATGCCGCCAAGCAGGAGCCGGACCGCGACTTTCCGCAGGCGCAGACAGCGCACGACAATTTCTGGGATTTCGTTTCACTCTCGCCCGAGGCCACGCATATGGTCTGCTGGGCCATGTCGGACCGCGCCATCCCCCGCTCCTTCCGCTTCATGGAAGGATTCGGGGTGCATACCTTCCGCCTGATCGATACGGAGGGCAAATCCACCTACGTCAAATTCCACTGGAAGCCCAAGCTGGGCCTGCAATCGGTGGTGTGGAACGAGGCGCTCAAGATAAACGGCGCTGACCCCGATTTCCACCGTCGTGACCTGTGGCAGGCCATCAACTCCGGCAATTTCCCCGAATGGGAACTGGGCGTGCAGTTGTTTGATGATGCGTTCGCCGACAGCTTCGACTTCGACATTCTCGACCCCACCAAGCTGATCCCCGAGGAACTGGTGCCCGTGCGCCGTGTGGGCCGCCTCGTGCTCGACCGCATGCCCGACAATTTTTTTGCCGAGACCGAGCAGGTGGCGTTCTGCACCCAGAACATCATCCCCGGCATCGACTTCACCAACGACCCGCTGCTGCAGGGGCGCAATTTTTCCTACCTCGACACCCAGACCAAGCGGCTCGGCGGCCCCAACTTCACGCATATCCCCATAAACGCACCCAAATGCCCGTTCGCCAACTTCCAGCAGGATGGACATATGGCCATGCACAACCCCAAGGGGCGGGCCAATTACGAGCCCAACTCCTGGTCGCAGCCCACCGGTGGCCCGCGTGAGACGCCTGCGGGCTACACCTCCTACCCCGCGGAAGAATCCGGCCCCAAGGTGCGCCAGCGTTCGGAAACCTTCGCTGATCATTACAGCCAGGCCCGGCAGTTCTACATCAGCCAGACGCCGGTGGAACAGACCCACATGCGCGATGCCTTTGTGTTCGAACTGAGCAAGGTCGAAACCCCCGCCATCCGCGCGCGCATGGTCAGCCACCTGCTGCATGTGGATGCCGGACTGGCCGAAGGTGTTGCCAGCGGGCTTGGCCTGTCCCCCCTGCCCGAACCTGCCCGCGCCGCCCGCCCGGTGGTGGAAGGGCTCGAGCCCTCGCCCGCGCTGAGCATCCTCAAAAACGGGCCGGACAGCTTTGCGGGCCGCAAGCTGGGCATCGTGGTGAGCAACGGCGTCAATGCCGACCTGCTTTCTGCCCTGATTGCCGCGACCGAGGCCGTGGATGGCACGGTTGAGCTGATCGCCCCCACGGTAGCGGGCATTACCGACAGTGCCGGTAATGAAATCGTAGCGCAGCAGAAGATCAATGGTGGCCCGTCGGTGCTGTATGATGCCGTCGCCCTGCTGCCCACGGTGGAAGGAGCCAACCTGCTGCGCCATGAAGCCACCATGCGTGACTTCATTGCCGATGCCTTCGCCCACGCCAAATTCATCGCGCATAATGATGCCGCCGAGATTTTGCTGGCGGCAGCGGGCCTGCACCCCCGTGCGCGCGATGCCGGGGTAATTGCGCTGGAAAGCGCGGATGATGCCACCGCCTTCATCCAGACCTGTGCAGCACTGCGCCTGTGGTCGCGTGAAGGTCTGGTTCACGCAGTCTGAAAATGCCCTGCGCCTTCCCCTTCGCCGCGATGGCGGAGGGGTGGGTCAGTCCAGACTCGACCCGATGAGGATCGTAACGGATGTCTCGCCGGTAAAAACAAAGGTAAAATCCCAGAAAACGGGATAGGCGGGATGTCCTTCCCTGAACCGGAAGGACTCCACTTTTATCGTTGCGCGCAAAAGGGTATCGACCTGGCCGCGCAATCTGAAAATCAGGCGCTGAAATTCCGGTGATGACAGCGTCTTGCCCAAACGCTTTCTTTATTGTCTCGCCTGAATCAATATTCTCATAAGGTTCAATTAAAACGGATTTCAGAAATATATCATAATTACAGGCATCTTCAGCCATTATTTGCATTAACACATCAAGAAATGCCTGATCGACTGTTTTCATATCTATGTTTTTATTGATATGTGGGGCGCACATGGCCCGCAAGCTTTCCGGTGCTTCATGACCTGAAAGCCGCTATATCCGTTCACGGTGCACGATACCCATCAGGGCAGCCGGGCGGCTCCGTCCGGCTGGATGAGACAGGATTAACGCCCCATGACAGACCCGATCCCCACGACCGACCGCCCCGACATTTCCATCCTGTACTGCACGCGCTGCAACTGGCTGCTGCGTGCTGCTTGGATGGCGCAGGAACTGCTCTCCACCTTTGGGGAGGAACTGGGCAGTGTCAGCCTCATCCCCGCAAGCGGCGGCCGGTTCGAGGTTACGGTCAACAGCCAGCTTGTATGGGAGCGCAAGCGCGATGGCGGCTTTCCCGGTCCGAAGGAACTCAAGCAGCGCGTGCGCGACGTGATCGCGCCGGGGCGCGACATGGGCCATATCGATCGCGACGGCGGCGCGTCCGGTCAAGGGTGAGGCCGGGCTTTGGGGAGCGTTTTGAAAAAAGCCTTACCAAAAACTTTTCTCCATTTTTAAAGCGTGCGGCCTGATGCCAGCCGCATTGTAACGCCTCATGGCACACCCCATAATATCGCTATGAACGCTTTTGCTTCTTCGGCCGCCAGCGCGCGGCCCGCCGATATCCGTGCTGAAGTTGCACGGCTGCGGAAACTGGCGACCCTGCTCGATGCCGCCTTCCGTATTCCCGGCACGAAGGCTCGCTGGGGGCTTGATACGGTGATCGGGCTGCTGCCCGTAGGCGGCACGGCGATCATGGTCATCCCCTCCCTCTACATCATCTGGAAAAGCTGGACGCTCGGTGCCAGCCAGCCGGTGCTGGCCCGCATGCTGGTCAATGTGCTGATCGAGGCGGCGGCTGATCTCGTGCCCGTGCTGGGCGATATATTTGATACCGCCTTCAAGGCCGACCTGCGCAACGTGGCCCTGCTGGAAGCACATCTGGGCCTGACCACGCCCTAGACGTGCGTGGCAGGAGCGCTAGACTATGCGCCCTGCATCCCTGACTTCAAAGAAATCCGCCCCATGCCTTTCTCCTTTCTCCGTGCCGCACAGGCGGGCCAGCTCAGGGCCCGCGCCTGCCCTGTCGCATGGCGTGGCCATGGCGCGGCATGAACAAGAAAGCCCCCCGCATGGTCACCGCAACCAACGCCATGCTTGCCGATGCGCTCGGCCTGCTGCGCCAGGGCCAGTTCGCCCGGGCCCGTGCCGTGCTGGAAAGCTGCACCCCCTCCCCCAATGTCGAGCTGCTGCTGGCCCATGCCCATGCAGGGTGCAACCGGGTGCAGGAGGCGGCCCGCCTGCTGTGCCGGCAGGCCGTGGCCAATCCCGGCGCCCGCCACCCGGCACGCGACATGCTCGACCTGCTGCTGCCCCATGAGCGCGTGGATGAGGCCGAAGCCGTGCTGCGCGCCGTGCGCCAGCGCGCGGGGCAGGATATCCGCACGCACGACATGCTGGGCGAACTGCTGCTGCAACGCGGCCGCACGGCGGAAGCACAGGCCGTGCTGACCGATGGGCTGAGCCTGTCACCCGCCCAGCTTACCACCGGCAACCTCATGGCCGTCTGCCTGATGGAACAGGGCGAATACGCCTCCGGGCGCGACCTGCTGCTTTACATTCTGGAGCATCACCCCCGCAGCGCCATGACGCATGCCAACCTCGCCCACCTGCTGGCGGGCTGGAACCATACCGATGAGTCGCTCAGGGTTCACGCCCGCGCCCTCGCTCTCCGCCCCGATGACGCCAATCTGCGCCTGAACCATGCCCTGACCCTGCTCAAGAGCGGGCAGATGACCAGAGGCTGGGCCGAATATGAATGGCGGCGCAAACTTCCCGGTCGCGCGCGCCTGCCTGCAGCACAGACCCTGCCCGTGCTGGAGCCGGATGCCGACCTGCGGGGCAAGACCATCCTCATCACGCGCGAAGGGGGCTTGGGCGACATGCTGATGATGCTGCGCTTCGTGCCGGTGCTGGCGGCCCTGGGCGCACGGGTGAGCGTGCAGGCCCCCGACACGCTGCACGGCCTGATCCGCCGCATGGATGGCGTGCGCCGCGTGTTCAATGACCGCCAGTCCGTGCCATTTTATGACTGGCACTGCCCTTTCCTCAGCCTGCCGCATGTGCTGCACCGCATCGCGGGCCATGCAGGTGTTGCGGTGCCCTACCTGCGTGCCGATGCGGGGCGCGTGCAGGCCTGGGCGCCCTTCCTGCCCGCACGCCCCACCTTGCGGGTGGGGCTGGTATGGGGCGGGGCCAGCAGGCCCGACGTGCCCGCAGCCCACGCCATGGATCGCAGGCGCTCCATCCCGCTGCGCAGCCTGGCGCCACTGGCGGGCGTGCCCGGCATCTCGCTGGTCAGCCTGCAGATGGGCACCTACGCCACGCAGATGATGGACATGCCCGCCGGCATGCGCCTGCATGACCCCATGGAAACCGTACGGGACATGGATGATACGGCAGCCCTCATCGCAGGGCTCGACGTGGTGGTGTCGGTCGATACGTCGGTCGCCCACCTTGCCGGTGCGCTGGGCTGCCCGGTCATATTGCTGGACCGGTTTGACAATTGCTGGCGCTGGCTTTCGGGTCGCACCGACAGCCCGTGGTACCCCACCCTGCGCATCATCCGCCAGATCCGCACCGGGCAGTGGGATGATGTCGTCCGCCGCCTGTGCAGCATGCTGGCCAAGCGCGACCTGCCGCCCTCGCGCCAGCAACCGGCCTCCTGAACGCGACCCGCACCCATATGACCGGCAAGGTGCATGATTGTTTCAAAATAACCCGCGCCGTCGGGCGTGCGCCTTAAAGCCTGCCCAAAAAAAACATCGCTATGATTTGCGCGATGTAGTGCAGGCAGCCCGTCAGCCATCTGCCCCTGTTACGGGAAAGCGACCGGCAAAAGCAATTTCACCCAATGGTTTACGGCCCGAGGGCGCCTCACGCCCGCGCAACGATTCAGGCAGGGCCTGTGCATCGCCCTGCCGCCCGATCACGAGAGCGGCGTTCAGGGCATAGTCATCGGGCAGCTCAAGGCCGGAGCGGGCGACTTCGTGGTCAAATCCGCTGACGGGATGCGTGGCCCAGCCCGCCTTGCTGGCCTGAAGCTGGATCAGCACCGAAGCGGCGCCCGCATCAAATGCATGGGTCGGGGCGGGCACAGGCTCGGCCTGCCCACCCCCCATAACGGTGTGGGATGCGATATAGACCAGGGCGGATGCATGCTGCGCCCAGCCATGGTTGAACGGGATCAGCCATGACAGGAACCGCTCCCATTCCGGCGTATCGCGCCGGGCATAAATGAAGCGCCAGGGCTGCGAATTATAGGCTGATGGCGCCCAGCGCCCGGCATCGAGAAAGGCCAGCAGTTCCGCCTCGGCGATCGGGGCGGGCGTAAAGGCGCGGGGCGACCAGCGGTCCAGGATCAGGCGCTCGACCGAGGTATCGGACTGGCGTTCGGGTGCTTTGGTCATGAGAATCCTGTTTTCAATACCATCGAAAATACACGTTCAGCCCAGAAATGCGAGATACGGGCAGACATGCTGCCCGGCCCCTATCCCTGATAAACCGGCCCCGGCGGCAGCAGCTTGCCGGGGTTGAGAATGTTGAGCGGGTCCATGGTGTGCTTGAGCGCGCGCATGACCGCGAGCGTGCCAGCACCATGCTCGGTCTCGAGAAATTCCAGCTTGCCCATGCCCACGCCGTGCTCGCCGCTGCATGAGCCACCGAGCGCCAGCGCCCGGTGCACGATCCTGCGGTCAAGGTCGAGCGCGCGGGCATGGCCCTCGGGCGTATCTTCGGTGATGATGAGGGAGTGGAAATTGCCATCGCCCACATGCCCCAGCAGCGGCACCCGCAGGCCGGAGGCGGCGATCTCTTCCCGCACCCCTGCAATCAGGTCGCCAAGCTTCGAGATGGGCACGATGCAGTCGGTTGAAATGACGCGGGCGGTGGGCTCGATGGCCTTGGCGGCCCAGAAGGCATCGTGCCGGGCCTTCCACAACCGCGTGCGCTCCTCCGCCGTGTCAGCCCAGGCAAAGGCCAGCCCGTTATTGGACAGGGCAATGGCCTCGGTTGCCGCCACCTGCTCCTGCACGCTTGCGGGAGCCCCCCCGAACTCAAAAAACAGCGTGGTGAGATCCTGATAGCCATCAAGCTTCGAGTAACGGATCGAGGCCGCCATCTGCACGTCATCAAGCAGTTCCACCCGGCTGATGGGAATGCCGCACTGGATGATCTCGATGGCGGTCTGCACCGCGTCATTGAGGTCGGCAAACTGGCACACGGCAGCGGAAAGGGTTTCGGGCCGGCCATGCAGGCGCAACTGCACCTCGGTAATGATGCCCAGCGTGCCTTCCGAGCCGATGAACAGCGATGTCAGGTCATAACCGGTGGACGACTTGCGCACTCGCCCGCCGGTGCGGATCACCTCGCCCGTGGCCAGCACCACGGTCAGGCCGAGCACGTTCTCCTTCATGGTGCCATAGCGCACGGCGGCCGTGCCCGAGGCCCGCGTGGCGCACATGCCGCCCAGCGTGGCCTCGCCACCCGGATCAACCGGAAAGAACAGCCCCGTATCGCGGATCCGGGCATTGAGCGCCTGCCGCGTCAGCCCGGCCTGCACGCGGCAGTCCAGATCCTCGGCGTTCATCTCGACGATGGCGGTCATCTCGGAAAGATCGAGGCTGATGGCGTGTTCGGCAGGTGTGACGTGCCCTTCAACTGACGTGCCGGCCCCAAAGGCCACCAGTGGCACCGCATTGGCATGGCAGGCACGCAGCACGGTAGCCACATCTTCCGTCTTGCGCGCGAAGACCACGGCGCCGGGCAAGCAGGCAGCCTCCATGGCCTCGCCATGGCTGTGGGCCTCAAGCACGGAGGGCGACGTGCTGACCTGTGCCGCAAGCCCGCCTGCGCGGATGGTGGTCAGGGCGGCCTGAAGCCGGGCTGCGGGCGAGACGGGCGTGTCAGTCATGCAGAATGTCCAGGTAGAAAATCAAACAGGTCGCCTTAGTGTAACAGCATATCGCAGCACACGGCCAGATGGGGCGGCTGGTGGGCCAGCATGCCCATCATGCCTGTTTTTTCAGGCATCTGCAGGCAACCAGCTCTTGCGCCTGCCCCCCTATGATGCCCAAATGCACGCCGCAAAAACGGGGGGAAACAGATGAACATGGCCTTTCTTACCTCGGGCATGATGCTGGCCTTTGCCGCATTTTCCTCGTTCTCGATCAGTGATGCCTATTCCAAGCTGCTCGCAGGCCAGCTTGACCCGTTCGAAGTTGCCTTCTCCGGTGGTGTGTTCGGCTTTCTCATCATTCCGTTCATCCGCAACAAAAACGAATCCTACAAGGACATCTTTGCCCCCACCCATCCGCTGATGTGGATAGTGCGCGCGGTCGCTACCTTTGCCGCGACGGCCGCCAGCGTTGAGGCCTTCATGCTGCTGCCCATGCCTGAGGCGCTCTCGCTCATGTTCCTCATGCCACTTTTTGTCACCATCCTGTCCGTGACGCTGCTGCATGAGAAAGTATCGGGCTGGGCGTGGCTTTCGGTCATACTGGGTTTTCTGGGCGTGCTGATCGTGCTGCGGCCGGGCGTGCGGGCGCTGCATCTTGGGCATCTGTGCGCGCTGGTGGCCGCCATTGCCAACGCCGTGGGGGTGATCGCCTACCGGCTGGCGGGCAATGACACGCCCCGGCTCTCGCTGTTCGGCTCCAGCCTGTTCGGCCCGCTGGTGGGCGATGGCGCGCTGATGCTGGCCCATGCGCACTGGCCGCACGGGCTGAAAACATGGATGTTTCTGTTCGGCTACGGCTTTCTGGCAGCCCTTGGCCAGTTGTTCATGATGATGGCTACTGCGCGCGCGCCTGCAAACCGCGTGGCCCTGCCCCAGTACAGCCAGATGCTGTGGGCGGTGGCATTCAGCTACTTCCTGTTTCATCAGCCGCTTGATGGATGGACCTTCGCGGGCATTGTCGTGGTCACGCTATCGGGCATGATCAACTGGATCCGCCAGCATGTCCTTTATGAAGAACTGGTGCTGAAGGCACGCCGCGCCGCCCGGCGGCGGGCCGAGGCCTATACGCCTGATCCGGGCTGAAGGCGGCCCGCCTCATACGGGCGGATCAATGTTGCGTGGTGAGCAGGATAAACAGCACCATGGTCAGCACGGAGGTCACCGCGCTGAGAAACAGGGTTGAGGCCGCCTCCTGCTCATCGGTCCTGAAACGGACCGCGAGAATGACCACGACCGTGCCCACGGGGATGGATAGCGTCAGCACGGTGGCGCGGATGACATCATGCGGCAGGCCCAGCACCGTCAGCACCAGCCACGCCCCGGCGGGCACGACAATGTTGCGCGCGAGCACCGTCATCACCACCGGCAGCGTAATATGCACGCGCTGCAAAAACAGCACCACGCCCGACGCAAACAGCGCAACACCCGTAGCGGTATTGCCCAGCAGGCCCATGGCGCCGAGCAGCGACGGGGGCAGATGTACGTTCAGCACCACCAGAGCCGTAGCCAGAAGCGGCGCCCACACGATCGGCTCTTTCAGCGCGGCACCCACCTGCCCCGTGAAACGGATCGGTGCGCCATCCGCAACCGTTGCATCATGGCCCAGCATCATCATGCATACCGGCGTCTGGACCAGCACCATGGCGAAGACCGCGGCCGATATGGCAACCGCCGTGCTGTCATGCCCGATCAGGACCGGCAGCATGGCGGAACCGATAAAGGGCACCGAGGGCGCGCCAATGGCCAGCCCCTGCAGCGCCGCCGCCGCCCCGCCACGACGCGCCACATACCGCGACACCCCGTACGCCACGGCAAAACTGGCGCACATGAGCCCGAAAACCGAGGCCGCCAGAGGCATCTGGCCTGCAAGGATGGTGCGCGGCATGTGGGCGATACCCACGAACAGGTTGAGCGGAAACGCATAAAGCATGACCAGCCGGTTGAGAACGGCGACATGATTACCATCAAAATCATGGTGCCACCCGGCGCGATACCCCAGCACAAATACCACAATAAGGGGCAGCATCGCGGCAATAATGGTCGAAAACATGGAATGAAACGGCCTTATCCTACGTGCACCTCCGTCATGCCTGACTGGGGAGCTGCCAAAAACAATCCTGAGCAGACCTGTGCGGATAAGGCAATGGCATCCCCGCTCAGGGATCTTCATTGTCCGGCCTGGCAGAAGATGATGCCTGCAGTACGAACAATATTTTTCCTTATGGGAAATACGGTTCAAAACATTTAATTAATAAATAAAATGAATAAAAATATCGATAATTATTATTTTTTTCACGTTGACATGATACATTTCATAACATATGGAAACGTTTTGACACAAAATTGTGAATGGGCTGAAAAATTTACAATAATAAAAGAATAGTGCTTATTTCTATTATTAGTATTATTTACTTTGTGATAGAACTGTATATTGCACAGCATACGTATGGGCGTCATCCTCGCAACTTTACAATATTGATGATTTCATTGCCTGTTCTGTTCTTCAGCTGCGGGCGGGTTGGCAGTTTATTACTCAATACAATATTTTTGGTAATTCTACTCATTGATGGCTATGTCACGTATACCTGCAAGCTGGTCGTCGATAGCACACTTGATGCCATTATTGGCACAAACCCGCACGAAGCCGCTTCCATGCTGGGCATGGTGCATTGGCCTGCCTATATCGTAGCCTTTCTACTATTTTGCGGGGTGGCTACCCTGTCATGGCGACTGGGCCGGTGGAACGGACGCATGATCATGATTGCGCTTATACCACTCCTCCTGTCTGGATTTCATGACATATGGAAAGTCTATTCCAATATAAAACCCTTCATGACCACAACATGGAGTGATCGTGGATATCGTGAATGGATGGCATCAATCTTACGGAACAATGCACCAGGCGTGATGGGAGATATTGCCTATATTGGTGTAATCATTAGTGAACAGACTGGCATAGCAGACAGGCGATACAGGGTCATACCTCACACAATGACTGACCCTCAGGTAATTGGCAGGCATGCAGGCAGGGTGCATAACATTATCTTTGTCATGGGCGAGTCCTCACTTGCAACGCATTACAGCGTATATGGCTACAAGGAACAGGACACCACACCCAACCTGCAGAACATGACCACGACAAAGCAGCTCTGCACCCTGTCGAATGTCCATTCCAACGCCAACATGACCCGCAATTCGGTTCCCATGACCTTTTCATTCCAGACACCCGAAAACCGTGGAGCGCTGGTCGATGAAAAAAACATAATCGAAATGGCGCACGATAATGGCTACAAGACCTTCTGGATCTCGTCACAGGAAGGTACGGGTGTTTATGCCCGCCCCTTTGGTTACCTGTCGGAATATAGCGATTATACGACCCGATCAGACTATAATAACCAGACCAGTGGCGTGAACTGGACCGATGAATCCCTCATCCCGGCGCTGGCAGACAAGTTGCAGGACCCGGCAGAATACAAACTCTATGTCATCCATATCATGGGAAGCCATGGGCGATATGAGGACAAGATTATCCGCAGCGATGTCGAAGCCCTCCCCAATGCTGATGCATATGACCAGAGCATTCACCATACGGACAGCCTCCTGCAGCGCATCATGGCCATGGCAGCAGCAGACCTTGGTGATTACACGCTGCTCTATACTTCAGATCATGGAGAAGTCGTGGGCGTAGGTCACGCATTACAATATGGTGGTTATGACCAGTACATCGTCCCCATGATCATTCATGACAGCAACGGTAGGGGCACTTACTGCGACATGGCCGAGCACATGCGCAACCAGGACGGATATTATACATCCATCATGAACAAATACCTGTTGCTGAACATGCTGGGCTATGACATTGACCCTGCCGCCATAAAGTCCGTCCAAAGTACAGACCATATACTTCATTCCGATGCAAAAATATATGATTACAGCAAGCTACCTACTGCACAGCATCCCCACTGATCTGCAGATCGTAAACGCACGGTTCTGAATACGTTGTGAAAATGCAGATATCGTTCTCGCATCCATGGCAGCCCGAACAGGCGGACTGCCATGTGCGCGGCATGTCAGATGACAGCATCATGGGCATTCCTCATATCTTCATGCCCCCATACGGATCCCAAGCATCTTTGCAAGAATTCCAAATCTTCCTTCATACATCAACAAAAATCATTAAATGAACTTCACGTGATGAACGTGCAGGCCAAAACCCGCCAATAATTCTGGCGTTTGCGTGCAGCTATTCCCTTCCCTCTGAACCGTGCCTGCGCACTGTTCACATCTGCACGAAAAGAGCCAGCCCATGGCCCCTGATCCTTCCCGCCGATACCGCCGCGATATTGATGGCCTGCGCGCCATTGCCGTGACCGCCGTGGTCCTGTTCCATGCTGGCCTTTACCCGCTGAAATCGGGCTTTACCGGTGTGGACATCTTTTTCGTCATTTCCGGCTTTCTCATAGGTGGCATCGTGTACCGCGATGTGGGGTCGGGGCGCTTTCGCTTCGATGCCTTCTATGCCCGGCGCGCCGCCCGCATCCTGCCAGCACTCATGGCCGTGATCGCCTTTGTCACGATCCTTGGCATCGTGCTGGCAAGCCCGCAGGACTACAGGCAGATTGCAATCGGGGCGATGGCGGCCCTGAGCGGATGGTCCAACATCCTGTTCTGGCGGCAGGTGAACTATTTCTCGCCCGATGCCCATCTTGATCCGTTTCTCATGACATGGTCACTCGGTGTGGAAGAGCAGTTCTACCTGCTTTTTCCCTTTCTGTTACTTGCGCTGCGCCGCATGCAGCGCCCTTTCGTGCTTGGGGTTATTGGCGCGCTCTGCCTTGGCTCCCTCGCCCTGGCCGTCATCGGCATGGGCCGCTGGCCCACGGCGGTCTTCTATCTTCTGCCCACGCGGGCATGGGAACTCGGGGCCGGAACCTTCCTGGCCATCGCCCGTTCGCGGGCAACAAAACCCCTGCCCGCCCTGCCTGCCAACATACTGGGCTTTGCGGGTATCGGGCTTGTCGTGCTGTCCGTCTGTCTCTTTAACGAACATACGCCCTTCCCCGGTCTCGCTGCACTGCTGCCGGTGGGGGGCGCGCTGGCGCTCATACTGGCGGAAGGCAGTGTTTTCAACCGCTTCGTCCTGTCCGCGCGCCCATTCGTAGCGGTGGGGCTCATTTCCTATTCATGGTATCTGTGGCACTGGCCGCTCATGGCGTTGACATGGCTGTGCATGGCGCAGCCCGCCGGGCCCGCGCAGCTTGTGGTCGTGGCATTCGTATCACTCGGGCTGGCCGTGCTGTCATGGCGCTATATCGAACAGCCCTTCCGCCATGCCCGCCTGCCCAGCCGCACGGTCCTGCTGCGCTATGGCAGCGCTACCGCATTGTGCGGAGTTGGCCTGTCAGCCATTTACATCAGCCACGGCTTTCCCGCCCGCTTCAACCCCGCCCTTATGGTGACAGAAGCTAGCCTGGCGGCAGGACGGGGCGGGTCATGCCTGGCCAATTATGGCGATGCCCGGCCCAATACCAGCCTCGCCTGCATGCACGATACCGGACGCCTGCAGATAGCCCTGCTGGGCGATAGCCACGCAGCCGCCCTTGCCCCCGCCCTTGCCCGCGCCGCGCGCGAAGGCGGGTATGATTTTACGCAATTCACCAAATCCTCCTGCCCGCCGCTGATGGGGGCCACGCGCCTCATGCCGCAGCATCCGGGCCATGTTGCCACCTGCGCGCTCTATAACGAGCGCGCCATAACAATGGTGGCCAGCAACCCTGAAGTGCAGCTGGTGGTCCTGACCAGCTACTGGTCCGCCCCCTACGAGGCCGAGGCGGCAGGTGACGCCTATGTTGACCCGCAACATCCGGTAGATGATGGCGTGTTGGCTGGTATCGCCCGCATGCGTGCCGCCCTGATCCGCACCGAAACCATCCTGACTCACGCAGGCAAGAAAGTGATCGTGCTGGGCGATGCACCCCATTTCCGCCTCGACCCCGCGCGTGAGGCAGTTACGGCGTTCATGCCCGTGCGCTCATGGCTTGAACACCAGCTTGACCCCGGTCTCGCGCTTGCCGGGGGGATCGCGCCCCTGTCCTGGGTCGTAACGCCTTCCCGTTCCATTGAAGATGCCGTGCATACGGCCGCCACCACGATTGGCGGCATAACCTATGCTTCTTTATATGAGCGCTTCTGCACGCCCCAGGGGTGCCGGTTCAGCCGTGAGGCCGCCTCGCTCTATGTCGACTCCCAGCACCTGTCAGACGTGGGGGGTGAATTCGCCCTCAATGCTCTGATCAATGTCGCGCCCTCCACAATGGCGGACAAGTAAACAGAACTGTCTGTCCACGCTATTTCCTTCACGCCCACCTCTGCCAGAACAGCCACGCCCGTCGTGGCTGTTCTGGTATGGATCATATCGCATCTCGCTGTTCCGATGCAGGGAAGAGCGCATGAAAACATAAAATATTTCCTTTTTGATAATTGTTTAACATATTGATTTATATAAGTTTACACTCCGGTTCTAATGGCACTTGATGCACATATCACGGTTACGTTACCGTTCTCTCCCTTGCGTGAGGGGGTGCGTCTATATATCAATGAATACAGATGATTCTCCGGCTTTCCACCGGGGCATATCCAGAACTGTCCGGTTTGCAGGAAAGGCATAGACTTATGCTTTACACGATCATGAGAATGAATTTCCGAATATCCGGCATTCTGGAACATCATAATAAGTAAAAACAAACAAAAACGAAAAATTTTTACTGTATTTTCTTCGCGCCGGGCTTCCTGCATTGCGCGTAATGCACTTTTGCGCCCCGGCTTGATGAATACACCATTACCCTGAAGGAAAATCACCGTGTCAGCAGACAGCATCACGGCGGCCCCGCCGTTCAAGTCCCGTTATGGTAACTATATTGGTGGCAAATGGGTTGCCCCCGTCGATGGTCATTACCTGACCAACACCTCCCCCGTTGATGGCCGCGTGCTGTGCGAAGTCCCCGCTTCCACCGCAGCCGACGTGGAGCTGGCACTCGATGCAGCCCACAAGGCAAAAAAAGCCTGGGGCGAGATGGCGCCTGCCGACCGCGCGCTGATCCTGCTCAAGGCAGCCGATGTCATGGAGAAGAACCTCGACCTGCTCGCCCGGGCCGAGACATGGGACAACGGCAAGCCCATCCGTGAAACCCTGACCGCCGACATCCCGCTGGCAATCGACCATTTCCGCTACTTCGCTGGCTGCATCCGCGCCCAGGAAGGTACGCTGAGCGAGATCGACGCGACCACCATCGCCTACCACTTCCATGAGCCGCTTGGCGTCGTGGCGCAGATCATTCCGTGGAACTTCCC
Organism: Komagataeibacter xylinus; assembly: GCF_009834365.1. NCBI lineage: Bacteria > Pseudomonadati > Pseudomonadota > Alphaproteobacteria > Acetobacterales > Acetobacteraceae > Komagataeibacter > Komagataeibacter xylinus. The sequence continues at coordinate 3,120,974 of NZ_CP041348.1, forward strand.
GCTGCTCATGGGTTCGTGGAAGCTGGCACCTGCGCTGGTTGCCGGTAACTGCGTGGTCATGAAGCCTGCCGAGAGCACGCCTGCTTCCATGCTGGTGCTGATGGAACTGATCGGTGACCTGTTCCCGCCCGGCACGCTGAACATTGTCAACGGCCTGGGCAAGGATGTAGGCGCGGCGCTTTCCAACAGCGACCGCATTGCCAAGATCGCCTTCACCGGTTCCACCCCCACCGGCAAGATGATCGCGCACGCTGCTGCCGAGCACCTGATCCCGGCAACGCTGGAGCTGGGCGGCAAGTCGCCGAACATCTTCTTCGCCGACATCATGGACAAGGACGACGATTACCTCGACAAGGCGATCGAAGGCTTCACCATGTTTGCCCTCAACCAGGGCCAGATCTGCTCCTGCCCCAGCCGCGCGCTGGTGCATGAATCGATCTATGAGAAGTTCATGGAACTTGCCCTGCCCCGCATCAAGGCGATCCGCCAGGGCAACCCGCTTGATCCCAACACCATGATGGGCGCGCAGAACTCGCACGGCCATCAGGAAAAGATCCTGTCCTACATCGACATCGGCAAGGGTGAAGGCGCCCAGCTGCTGACCGGTGGCGGCCGCCCCGACCTTGGTGGCGACCTGAACAACGGGTGCTACGTGCAGCCGACCGTGTTCAAGGGCAACAACAAGATGCGCATCTTCCAGGAAGAGATCTTTGGCCCCGTTCTGGCCGTGACCACTTTCAAGACGGAAGAAGAAGCGCTGGCCATCGCCAACGACACCCCCTTCGGCCTCGGCTCGGGTGTGTGGAGCCGCGATGCCAACACATGCTACCGCATGGGCCGCGGCCTTGAAGCCGGTCGCGTGTGGGTCAACTGCTACCACGTCTACCCGGCGCATGCCGCCTTTGGTGGCTACAAGAAGTCCGGCATCGGGCGCGAGACCCACAAGATGGTGCTCGAGCACTACCAGCAGACCAAGAACATGCTGGTCAGCTACAGCGAAAAGAAGCGCGGCTTCTTTTGATCCGCTGAGGGGGTGAAAAACCCCCTGGCCCCCAGGGCAGGGCGCGGCGGTCGGGCTGGTTTACCGGGCCGGCCGCCGTGTTCCATTGTCCGGGCCATTCGCGTCGGGCCCGCGGCAGGACAGTTTTCGATATTTCAGGATATGCGACAGGGTTTTTCCCACGGGACCGGGACACTGTGCGGCAGAAGTAAAAAAGAGGCATAGGATGGCACAAAAGTTTCGGGTCGTAATCGTAGGCGGTGGCGTGGCCGGTCTGGCGCTGGCAACCCGGCTGGGTGACAGTATCGGCAAATCGGGCCGCGCGGAAATTACGCTGGTCGATAAAAGCTTCGCGCATGTGTGGAAGCCCATGCTGCACTGCTTTGCCGCTGGCACCGCCGCCAACGAGAATGACCGCATCAGCTTCCTGTCGCAGGCAAGCCGCCATCATTTTGAATTCTGGCCCGGTGAGATCGCGGGCATGGACCGCAAGGCCAAGACCATTACGCTTGCCCCGGTTGTCGAGCCCACGGGCGAGGTGATCCTTGATGAACGCAAGCTGGAATATGACGCGCTGGTGCTGTCGATCGGCAGCCGCGCCAATGATTTCGGCACCCCCGGCGTTGCCGAGCACTGCCTGTTCATTGACAACCTGGTCGATGCCAACGGCTTTAACGACCGCTTCCGCATGGAACTGCTCAAGGCGTTCGGCAACAACGAGCAGCTTGACATTGCCATTGTAGGCGGTGGCGCCACCGGCACGCAGCTTGCCGCCGAACTGCACAAGGCGCTTGACCTCGCCTCGCTCTACAGCTTTGGCAAGAAGCCGCCCAAGCTGAACATTACCCTGCTTGAGGCAGGCCCCCGCATCCTGCCCGCCTTCCCCGAGGCGGTATCGGCTGCGGCCCAGAAGGAGCTTGAGGCGATTGGCGTCAAGGTCCAGACCTCGGCCATGGTCAGTGGTGCTGATGAAAAGGGCTTCATGCTCAAGGATGGCACCCGCATTCCCGCCACCCTGCGCGTCTGGGCCGCGGGCGTGAAGGCCCCGGACGTGACGCGCAAGTTTGGTGAACTCAAGCTGTCGCGCTCGGGCCAGCTTGAAGTGCGGCCTACGCTTCAGCTGGTGGAAGATGACAGCATCTTCGCCATGGGTGACTGCGCCTTCATTGCCGAAAAGCCCGTGGCCCCCACAGCCCAGGCCGCCCGCCAGCAGGCACACCACCTTGCGCGTTACATGCCTGCCTGGATTGGCGGCAAGGCGCTGCCGCCGTTTGCCTTCCACAACAAGGGCGCGGTTGTTGCGCTCGGCGATTATAACGGCTGGGGCACCTTCCCCGGTGGGCGCGTGTTTGGCGGTGGCTGGCTGCGTGGCATTACCGCGCGCATGGTGCATCTCATGCTGTATCGCCAGCATCAGTTTGAACTCTACGGCGTGTTCCGCGGCACCATGTCGTGCCTGGCAGACTGGCTGGACGTGTTCGTGCGCCCCTCCGTGCGGCTTGACTGAATCATACAGGTTTCAGGGAATACCGTCTTTTTTCAAAAAGGTGGCATTCCCCGAAGCTGTTTTGAAAACAGCTTTACCGAAAACGTTCTTGATGATTACTGAACCAGCAGGGCGGGCGCCATCAGGCCCCGCCCTTTTTTATGGTTCAGCCGGAGCGGGTGCGACCCATAACGAGGATTGCAGCGCGTAGGTGTTCTGTAGCAGTGGCACCAGCGCCGGTCGGCCCTTGAGCCGGATCCACTCATCAAGTGCCGTGCGAAAAATGGCAATGCCGCAGCGTGCCATGAGGCGGGCAGCGGTCTTGCGGTTCTTGCGCTCGGTAATGCGTTTGGCCAGCCCATCGGCCAGGCAGTCTTCCCACTTGCCGTATTTCTGCAGGCTCACGGTCTGGAGCGAGGGGGTTTTTTCAATCAGGAACACGAAGGCATAGGTGTCCTGCCGGTTGGCCGCGATACGCGGCACGAGCGAGGTGAAGGCGTGCATCATCGCATCGGCGGGGTGCATGTCGGCCGGGCAGGCCGCGAGTGCCTCGGTCAGGGTCTGGGTCATGCCACGCGTCCAGGCCAGCACGATGTCGCCCTTGGTCTCGAACATGCGGAACAGGGTGCGGCGCGAGACTTCAGCCGCATCGGCAATCTCGTCCACCGTTGTCTCGTCATATCCCTTGGCGGAGAACAGCCGCATTGCCTCGGCAATCAGCGTATTGCGCGCACGCGCCTGCTTGCGTTCGCGCAGGCCGGGCTTTGGCTGATCGTCAGGGGCGTCGGGCTTCATGCAATCTCCTTGTGGGCATTCCCATCATGCCGCAGGGTATTACGCATATTCAAGATGCGAGGAAGGGCAAAACGGTTTCCGGTTACGCCACAAGGAACTGGCGATGATAGGCATGCATGTCATCAAACAGGCAGAATTCCGGCGGCCCAAGATCGATTTCGGGCAGGCGCGCGGCCATCCGCCCCTGAAACTGCACCATCACATCCGCATAGTCACGGGCTTCACGCGCACTAAAACCCTGGATCCTGTAGCCGATGGTGGTGTGAAAAACATACCGGTCCAGCCAGGAATCATGCATGCCCAGATGGGCGGCAAGACCGTGGCGGAAGCGGCGCAGCGCAGTGGCGCCCTCCCGGTCCAATGCCTCAAGCCGTATGCGGCAGCCCTGCCTGTCGCGCAGCGGATCGGGGCGCGCGGGGCGCATGCGCAGGGGATGGGGCAGCCTGCCGGTAAAGGTTCGGAGCCTTTCTCCCACCCACGCGTCGCATTGCGGCATGGGGGTATCGCAGGCCAGGTCGCGCGGCCATGTGCGTTTGCCCCGGCGGGTATTGTTCAGCCCGTCAAAAACCGTCATGTGATAGCTGGAAGGCGGCAGGAGCGCGATTTTGGCGGCAAAATCGAACTGGCTCATCTGGCTGTGCAGATCAAGCATGGCGTGGAAAAACGCGCCGTCATGGGGCAGGTGGCAGATAACCGTATTGCCGGGAAAGTATCGGGGCCTGCCATCGGGATGGAATTTATTCTGATTGAACCGCACTGTTTTCTTCTCCTCCGGCTGGGCGCCATCCTTTCCCCGCCCCAGATCTGGGTTTTTACCGGCATTTTGCCGGGCAACCGCATGCTTTTACCGCAGGGGCAGGCATGCCCCGCACCGGACAGGCCAGCCTTTATTGCCGCCCGCCGCTTTACAGCGCCGTGATGGGCTGGGAATATGAACCTGACAGGGCAAATACCGCAACAGCCCCGCAGCCCCATGAAGGACTGATCTCGACATGACCCTGCCTGCCCGAATCCTTGGCACGCTCGTAGCCAGCGTGTGTCTGGCCGCCCCTGCCCTGCATGCCCGCGCGGCTGAAACCCCTGCCCGCCCCGGCACGCCTGTGGGCACGACCCTGCTGGCCCCGGCCCTGAGCCTGCCCGATGCGGGCCGCGCCGTGCGCCTGACCTATCTTTCAACCGATGGCGTAACCGGAAAGGGCACGGTGCCCGTTACGGCGGAAGTCATCCTGCCGCCGGGCAGGCCGCCAGCGGGCGGATGGCCCATCGTGGCCTGGGCACATGGCACCGTGGGCATCGGGCAGGCCTGCACGCCCTCGCTCCATCCCTATAGTGCGCGCAACAGCACATACCTGGCCGCGTGGATGAAGCGGGGCTTTGCCATCGTTGCCACCGATTATCAGGGGCTGGGCACGCCGGGGGTGCATCCTTACCTCAATACGCGCGTCGAGGCCTATAACGTGCTCGATGGCGTGCGCGCCGCTGTCAGCGCCGTGCCGGGGCTGAGCAACACGGTCATGATCGTGGGCCAATCGCAGGGTGGCGGGGCAGCCTTTGCTGCGGCGGCCTTTGCTGCCACCTATGCGCCGGATGTAAATATCCGTGGCACGGTGGCAACTGGCGTGCCCTACTTCACGCCCGAACTCGGCGCGCAACTGACCGCTGCCGCCCAGGCGGCAGGGCCCGTGAAGTATGACCCGCTTGTTGTCTACATGCTCTATCTCGGTGCCTCGCTGGCCGCGCGTGACCCTGCCTTCCACCCTGAAGAGGCCTTCACCCCCCGCGCCATGGCTGCCTATCATGCCGCATCAACCACCTGCGTGGGCGATATGGAGCAGAAGATCAGGGACGAAGGACTGACCGTGCCCAACGCCCTGCAACCGGGCTTCCCCAAGGCGCTGGCCCCGGCCTTTGCGGCCATGGCGTACCCTACCCTGAAGCTGGCCCAGCCGCTGTTCGTGGGCACGGGCACCGATGACCATGACGTGCCGCCCATGCTGCAGCTTTCACTGGTCAGGGCGGCCTGTGCCGCAGGCAGCACGGTTCAGGCACATCTGTACAAGGGGCTGGATCATTCACAGACCGTGAACGCCTCGCTGCCGGATTCCGCTGCCTTTACGCAGGCTGTCATGGCGGGCCAGCCGGTTACGCCCCAATGCGCGCCGGTGCCGCAGTAAGGCTGGCCTTACCCTGTCACGCTCAGGAATTCCTCGACCACACGCAGGAATTCCCATGGCTGCTCGGCATGCAGCCAGTGCCCGGCCCCCTTCAGCCGCACCAGCCGGTAATGGGGAAAAAGCTGGCGCATGAGCGGGTAATCACGGGGCTGGACATAGGGTGAAGCACCCCCCGCCACAAACAGCACCGGGCCACCATACTGCGTGCCCGGTGGCAGGGCGGGCCAGCCCACCACCTGTGTCATGCCCGCCACGATCTGCTTCAGCCCGATCTGCCAGTGCGGGCTGGTGCCGAGCACGATGTTCTGCTTCATCATGTCGCGCACGGGCTTTTCGGCAATGGCGGGGGCAAGCCAGGCATCGGCCTCACTTAAGGTAAGCGTGGGCGGAAAATGCAGTCCGGCCAGCGCCTGGGCAATTGCACCGGAATGCGCATGGCCGCCCGGCGCTGGCGCAATATCGGCCACAAGCAGGGCATGCACGCAGGCGGGCGCCTGCAAGGCCAGCATCATCGCCACCTTGCCCCCCATGGAATGCCCGATCACCGTTGCGGGCAGCGCGTCATGCGCGGCCAGCGTTTCATGCACGTCGGCGGCCATGGTGGGGTAATCCATCGGGCCATGCGGGCTGCTGCCGTGATTGCGCAGGTCAAGGGCAAGGATACGACGGGTTGTAGCAAGGCGGCGCTGAAAAAACCCGAAATTGCGCGCCCGCCCAAACAACCCATGCAGAAAGACGACCGGCGGCAGGGTGTTATTGCCGTCCTCCGGGCCGCGTTCAATCACATCAAGCAGCACTCTGTCCTGCTCCCTTTTTTCATGCATCAGGGCTACGAGCATAGCGTGCGGGCAAAAACCGCGTGCTCATAATTCCGTGCCCCACCGCCCCGCCCTGCCGTGGGCCGCCCTTGAAAACCCTAATGCCCGGACCGACATGTAAACTGTTACGCCCGACGAAGAGGATCGGAGCGATGTTCTTAATAAAAAACAGGACTGGAACAGACCATGAGCGCTGCTGAAACCCTCCGCAAACTCAGCCCCGAAGATGTGCAGGAAATTGCCAAGCACCTTGAGGGCACGCTGCACCAGCACAAGGCCGATCTGCACAAGCAGATTGCCGAACATCTTGCCAGCCTGAAGGGCGAGGTTACGCTGCATGAGAACAAGATCCCGACCTCATGCAAGGTTTACGGGATGATGTTCCTGCTTGCCGCCTCGCTCGCCAGCTTCATCTTTGGCCGCAAATCGGCTGAATAAGCCCTGAGGGCACGGGCGGCCCGGCGCGGCTGCCCGTATTCAGAAGCGGAAGACGAAATTCGACTGGTAATAGGTACCGCTCGATCCACCCGCCTCATTAAGCGCGCGTGATGTCATGAACCGCGAGACATACTGCGTCCATGACAGATGGGTATTGATCTGCCACGCTACCGACACCTGCGGTGCCATGCCCACGAACCGCCCCCGGAAATTGCCCGCGAATTTGTAGTAGCCCGATGATTTGTAAACCGGGTCATTTACGCTGTCGCGCCAGAACAGCGGGTATTTGAACTGGATGCTGACGGACTTGAACGGCGTTATGCGCACCAGTGGCGCAAAGCTGATCAGGTTCGAACCTGTCATGTAGGTTGTGGTATCGAGGTAGTTGGTCTGTGGATTGAAGGGCGAGAGATAGGTGCCCACCGTGCCCTGATTTTTCGACGCATTGCCGCCGGAATATACATCCGTCTGGATCCCGGCAAAGGTATGCAGCGACTGCTCGGGCAGCCGATAGCCCACCGTGCTGTTGATGGCATAGGCGCTGACCCCGCGCGGGGCGTTGTTGCTGGCGTTACGGAACACGCCGCCCTGCCATATGCCACCCACCGAGAATTCGATCGGGCCTGCAATACCATGCCAGCGCATACCGAAATTGTTGCGGGTATCCGATCCGTTGACCGCCCCCTTCGGCCCCACGATGGCTCCTGCTGAACCATTGAGCTTGTAGCCAATATAGAACGCATCGACGAAGGAATACCCCTTCTGCCCCATGAAGGTGAAATCCGGCGGCGCCCATGTGGCGTTAAAGCCGTACAGGCGGCTGGCATAGTTCTCCACATCATGGAACATGCGCCGGTCACTATCGTCGGTCTGCACAAAATCCCATGCATCGATGCGGATGCGCTGCCATACCATATAGGCGCGGAACCCATCCCATGACAGCGGCACGTTAGGCGTCTCGCGTGCATAAAGCATGTACGATGGCGCATCGAGAAACTGCTGACGGCCGAACATGAAGCCGCTTTTGGCCCCCAGCATGTTCCACCGCACCTCAACAAAAGCCTGCTGGGCATCAAGCCGCTTGCGATAGGTCGAGCCATAGCCATAACCGCCCCATCCGCCCGCATCGGCATTGACCAACTGACCAAAAAAACGCAGGTGCTCGCCAATATGCAGGTCCGCGCCATACAGGTTGCGCACGCCAAAACGGCCGGAATCATTGGGTTTCTGCGTGCCCAGGCCAGGACGCGTTTCAAACCAGTTGCGCAGCCGCGTCTCGCCCGAGAAGCTGATCCACACATTGCCGCTGCGGGTGAGTGGAATGTATTTCAGCGCATCGAACAGGTCGTCATGCTTTTTGGGGTCGCGCAGGTTGCTCCAGTCCTCGGCCCAGGGGGTTACGCCATACCGCCCCACCGGCCCGAAGCCTGCGGCCTCGCCATTGCCACGGTTGAACACGCCCCAGTCATACTGATGGCCGCTGCGGCGGTTTTCCTGCCCGCCAATGCGGATGGGCTGGCCCACCGGGTTGGCATGTGGAAACGTGAGGATCGGCGGGCGCTGGGTCATGTGCACCACCATGCGTTCCGGCTGCCCCGGCGCGGTACTGTCTGCCGGTACGACCGGATCAGGCGCAGCCTGGGCCGCATGCGCTGCCAGCATGGACACGCACAGGGCGCCTCCGCGCATGTAGCGATACCCCAGTTGTGTTGCTGATCGGAGGGGGAACATCATGTTCATGCACCACATGGCATGCCGGGAGGCCGCGGCATCAGGTTAAATACTAAAAAATATCGTATTATTTTAAAATATTCCGGTCAATATCGTATTTTATGATCCACTCCAGTGCGCGACCATATGAAGCAATGTGGCAGCAAAAGGCTGACACAAAATCATCCCATTGAAAAACCTCTGTTAATCTGTAAAAAAGCCTTCGCCCTATTGCACAAACCCGATTGTATGATGCGAAAACAGCCCGAAAAAAAATCCCTTAATCCGTGCACACAAAGGCCATGGCCCGTGCAGGGTGCCAGGCCTGTCCGCTCCTTCTGCATGGCGTTAATAAACATTATATATCGTATTTAATATTGACGCACGCTGCCTCTTGTCTCTTTATGCCCTGCCTCTCCTGCACGCCATGCGGGCCATCAGGGGCGTTGTCAAAAAGACCGTCACGCCATAGTGGTGCTGCATCGTTGCTCTTCCCACGATGTACCGATCAGGAATGCCATGAAACAGATTGCCCCCCTCACCCGCCGCACCCTGCTAAGCCTGACTGGCGGCCTCGCCTGCCTGCCCATGGCAACACGGGCAAAGGCGGCAGATGGCAAGCTGATCCGCGTTGGTATCATGGCGGGCGAGGACGAGGATCTGTGGCGCGTGATTACGGCCAATGCCGCGAAGGAAGGCCTCAATCTCGGCATCGTGACATTCTCCGATTACAACACGCCCAACGAGGCGCTGGCCGAGCATGAGATTGATGCCAACGCCTTCCAGCATGCTCCGTTCCTCGAGGCGCAGAAAGCAGCCCGTGGTTATGACATCGTGAGCGTATGCACCACTTATTTCTCCCCCATCGGGCTGTATTCAGCACGGTGGAAAGCCCTGGCCGATCTGCCGGACAAAGCAGTCATCGCCGTGCCGAACGACCCGAGCAATGAAGGCCGCGCCCTGCGCCTGCTTGAGGCGCTGGGGCTGATCAAACTTGATTCCGCAGCCGGGCTGCTGCCCACCCCGCTCGACGTGACCGACAACCCCCATCACTTCTCTTTTCGCGAACTTGATGCGGGCATTGTCGGCCGCACGCTGCCTGACGTGGCTGCCGCCGTAATCAATACCAACTGGGCGCTCAAGGCGGGCGTGGACATACAAAAGCAGCGGATCGGGGTGGAATCGCTGCAAAACAACCCCTACGTCAACTTCGTGGCCGTCAACGCCGCTGACGCGCATGCCCCGTGGGTCGAGGCACTGGTCCGCGCCGTGCACCAGCCCGCCACGCGTGAGGCGATTGCCTCCATTTTCCACGGTGCGGTTGAACCGGCATGGACGTGAATGTTGTTGACGTGCGCCATGTGAGCCGCCGCTTTGGCGGGCATGTGGCGCTTGATGATGTTTCCTTCTCGGTCGCGCGGGGCGAGATTCTGGGCGTGATCGGGCGCTCGGGCGCGGGCAAGAGCTCGCTGCTGCGCTGCCTTGGCGCGCTCGACCGGCCTGATGCAGGGCAGATCCTGATCGAAGGCCAGGACATCACCACCCTGCCACAGGCGCAGCTTGTGCCGTTGCGGCGGCGCATCGGCTTCGTGTTCCAGCATTTCAATCTGCTCAGTTCGCGCACGGTGGCGGGCAATATCAGCCTGGCGCTTGAAATCGCGGGCGTGCCGCGCGCACAGCGCGCGGAGCGTATTGCAGCCCTGCTGGAACTGGTGGGGCTGTCGGCGCATGGCGATAAATGGCCTGCCCAGCTTTCTGGCGGGCAGAAGCAGCGCGTGGGCATTGCACGCGCGCTGGCCAATGACCCCGCCCTGCTGCTGTGCGATGAAGCCACCTCCGCCCTCGACCCTGAAACCACTACCGCTATCCTCGACCTGCTGGCGGAAATCAACCGTGAACTGGGGCTGACCATCATCCTCATCACGCATGAGATGGATGTGATCCGCCGCATTGCCACCCATCTTGTGGTGCTGGACCAGGGCCGCATTGTTGAAAACGCGCCCACGCTGGCCATCATGGGGGCAGCCACGCAATCGACCGTGACCCAGGCCCTGCTGTCGGAAACGCAGCCACAGGTGCCCCCTGCCCTGCGTGCGCGGCTGGTGGCCGAGCCTGGGCCTGACGGGTGGGCGATCGTTCGCCTCAGGCTGGCGGGCGAAGCGGCATGGCAGCCCCTGCTGTCGCTGCTTGGACAGCAATACGGCGTGGAGGCCACCGTGCTGCAAGGGGGCACCACCGAGATTGCGGGCCAGCCCTTTGCCGACCAGATCATCTCGATAACCGGCTATTGCGCCGAGATCCATGATTTCCTGACGCAGTTCGACCCCTCACTGAAGGTTCTTGGCCATGTCCCGGCTGATCATTGACCTGATCGCACGCGCAACGTGGGAGACGACCATCATGGTCGCCTGCTCGGGGCTGATTGCGGTGCTCGGCGGCCTGCCGCTGGCCCTGCTCATGGTGGCGATGCGGCGCGGTGGCCTGATGCCCTGCCCGCCCGCCGCCCGCCTGCTGGGGCTGGTGGTGGACATTCTGCGTGCCATCCCGTTCATCATCCTGCTGGTCATCCTCATTCCCGTAACGCGGATGATCGTGGGCACCTCACTGGGCACGGCGGCGGCGATCGTGCCGCTCTCGCTGGCGGCCATTCCCTATTTTGCCCGCATTGCCGAGGTCTCGCTGCGCGCGGTGGACCCCAATCTGGTGGACGCCGTGCATGCCATGGGCGGCACGCGGTGGATGATCGTGCGCCATGTGCTCATACCCGAAGCTCTGCCCGGCCTTGTGGCAGGCCTCACGGTCACCCTCATCACCCTGACCGGGGCCTCGGCCATGGCTGGCGCCGTGGGCGCAGGTGGTCTGGGTGACCTGGCTATCCGCTACGGCTACCAGCGCTTCAATACACAGGTCATGTCGCTTGTGGTGGTGGTGCTGATCGTGTTCGTGGCCATTATCCAGGCGGCGGGCAATGCCCTGTCGAACCACCTGCGCCACGATTAAGAGGCTGCTTGAAAAGCCACCCCGGCGGAGCAGCCGTAGGGACCAGCCTCCCTGCCCTCAGTCCAGCCGGACCGAGGGGCGCACGAACACGTCAAGCCAGTCGACAAGGCACGAGATCGTGCCGCGCACCGGCCCATACAGTTCGAACTGGTGCTGACGGTAGAGCATGAGGTGCACCATCCGCGCCGACAGGCCATGCAGCCAGCCGCCACCGAACACCGTGCCACCGGGGAAGGTGCCCCAGCCATTGTAATCACCCAATGCCACGACCGCCCCCTTGTTATGGAAGGTAAAGGCAGGCATGGGCTGGCCACTCATCATCCAGCGGGGCAGATGGCGGGCCAGATGATGGGCCTGCTGGCGGGCAGCCTGCGCTGTGGGGGCCACGGGCTTTTCGGCAATGAAGGCGCAGTCACCCATGGCGAAGATGTTGTCATCATCGATCACCTGCAACGAGGGCCGCACTTCAAGCTGCCCTGAGCGCGACAGCTTGAGGCCACCGAATTTGCTGGTCACGTCCGGTGCCTTCACGCCCGCCGCCCACACCCGCAGCGTTGCAGGCACGCGCGAGCCGTCCTTGAGCAGGAAGCCGTTTTCATCAGCACCGCTGACCATCGCACCCGCGCGCACGCTTACGCCAATCGCCTCAAGCTGCTTGACCGCCGCAGCCGATACCGCCTCGGGGAAGGCTGGCAGGATGCGGGGGCCTGCCTCAAGCAGGGTAATGCGCAGCTTGGGTGGCTTCTGGCCAAAGCTGTAGAGCGAGGCGAGATCGAGCGCCTTGTGCAGCTCGGCGGCGAGTTGCGTGCCGGTGGCCCCACCGCCTACGATGGCGATATCGAGTTCGTTGTTATTGGCAAAGGAGCGCAGCAGTTCCATGCGGAAACGGTCGTTGAAGCCATTGGCATCGACCAGGTTGTCAATGAACAGGCAGTGTTCGGCCACGCCGGGCGTGCCGAAATCATTGGCGCGGCTGCCGATTGACAGCACCACCGCGTCATAATCGAGCGTGCGGGCCTCAACCACCACCTCCCCGCTGAGCGGGTCCTTGATGGGGGCAAGCGAAATGGTCCTGGCTGCACGGTCGAGCGCCGTGATCTCACCGGGCCAGAACTCGAAATGATGCCGGCTGGCCTGTGACATGAAGCTGATGCGGTCATTCTCGTTGGCGGCGGTGCCGGCTGCAAAACAGTGCAGCATCGGCTTCCACACATGGGCGAAGCTCTTGTCCACCAGCGTGATTTCCGCACGGCCCGATTTGCCGACCGAATTGCCCAGCCGCGTGGCAAGCGCAAGGCCCGCAACACCACCGCCTACAATAACGATCCGAAACTTTTGTGCCATATCGATAATGCTCCACACCCGCTCGCACGGCGTGGCGGTTTTCGCATGGAAAACACCGCCCCGCCACATTCACAACAAACCATGTTTGTGGCGAGTATAGGTGATCCCCCCCGTGCCTGAAACATGCGCAGGCCCGAATTATGGTACGATCGCGCAACACAGACCCCTCTGCCCTGCCGCCTGACCGCGCCAGAGCGGGGAAAACGGGCCGATCACTTCCGCCTGATCAAAAGAACCCGATCAGCCTGGCTCAGGCGCCCTGAGCCCTGCAGGCCGGGCAACATATTGACACGGCCTGCGTTAACCCGCCTGATGCCAGCGACAAGCAGGAGACCCCATGACAGCCACACCCACCGGACGCATTGCAGGCAAGATTGCCATCATTACAGGTGCTGCAAGCGGCATTGGCCGCGCCACGGCGGAGCGTTTTGCCGCCGAAGGTGCCCAGCTTGCCCTGACCGACCTCAACACCGATGCACTCGATGAACTGACCAGCCAGTTTGAAAAAAACGGCGTGGACGTGATCTCGGTGCCAGCCGACGTGACCAGCGAGGCCGACATTGCCCGCGTGGTGCATGAAACCATGAAGCATTTTGGCCGCATCGATATTCTCGTAGCCAATGCAGGGGTCATCCCCGAGGCCGATCTCGCCTCCGCCACGGCCGATCTGTGGGATCACACCATGGCGGTGGATGCACGCGGCATGTTCCTGTGCTGCAAACATGCCGCAGCCGAGATGGTCCATGCCGGACAGGGCGCGATCGTGTGCCTGTCCTCCATCTCCGCCTTTGCCGGGCAGAAAGGTCAGGCCGTGTATGGACCGGCCAAGTTCGTGGCCTCGGGCATTACCAAGCACCTTGCCATCGACCTTGCCGACAAGGGCGTGCGGGTCAATGCCGTGGCACCGGGCACCATCGACACGCCTGCAGTGGCGGGCATGGATGCCGAGGGCATTCGCAAGGTGGTCGAGATGCACCCTATGGGCCGCATGGGCAAGCCTGCGGAGATTGCCAGCGCCATCCTGTTCCTGGCCTCGGATGATGCATCCTTCATCACCGGCGCGGTGCTGCCGGTTGATGGCGGTTATCTGGCACAGTAAATTAAAGCTTCAGAAAACGCCGCCTTAACAAAAGGCGGCACCTGAAAATTCCTGCCCAGACTTCAGGCGATGTGCAGTTCCACATCATGAGCGCGCAGCATGGCGCAGATCTGTTCGGAGGGCTGCCGGTCGGTAAAAAAGCCATGCACGTGGGAAAGATGCCCCAGCCGCCCCATGGGCCTGCGGCCGAATTTGGTCTGGTCGGCCAGCAGGTAGACACGCCTTGCATTGCGCATCATGGCCTGGGCCACGCTGATCTCATCGGCATCGAAATCGAGCAGCGTACCATCATCTTCTATGCCGCTGATGCCGATCACGGCAAAATCGGTGCGATACTGCTCGATGAAGGTGCTGGCGGTGGAGCCGGTAATGCCCCCATCGTAAAACCGCACCTGCCCCCCCGTCACGATCACCTGAAAATCGGTCTGGGCGGAAAGCGGGGTGGCCACATGCAGGTTGTTGGTAATGACCCGCAGCGCCTTGTGCCGCCGCAATGCCTTGGCAAAGGCCTCGGTCGTGGTGCCAATGCTGACAAAAAGCGATGAATTGTCAGGGATCTGGCGGGCTGCAAGGTTGCCAATGGCTTCCTTGGCCCGCCGGTTGAGCACCTGCCGCTCGGAATAGGCGATATTCTCGACCGACGAGGCCAGACCCGCCCCGCCATGATGCCGCGCCACCAGCCCGCGACGGGCGAGCAGGTTGACATCACGGCGGATGGTCTGGACCGCAACATTCAGCCTCTGGGCCAGATCCTCGTTGGAGACATAGCCCTGGGTACGCACCAGCGCGGTAATTTCCCGGTGACGTTCTTCTGCTGACACGTTGCCTGATACTCCCCCTTCAATACGGCTTTATATTGCGCGCGCCACGCTGCGCCCCGTTGCCCCAAGATCGGCAAACGACTGCTCGAGCCGCGCCACGATGCCCTGTTCACCCACGCGCAGCCACTTGCGCGGATCATACAGCTTCTTGGTCGGCTTGCCGGTGGAAGGCGCGATCTGGTGGCTGAAGGCCTCCGCATGCTCGTGCACGTAGCGGCCAACGCTGCTGGCAAAGGCGAACTGGATATCGGTGTCGATATTCATCTTGAACACGCCATAGGACACGGCCTCGGTAATCTTGGCCTGCTCCGAGCCAGACCCCCCATGGAACACCAGTGCCAGCGGCTTTTCGCCCAGATTGGTGGCCTTGGCCACCGCCGCCTGCGAGTTGCGCAGGATCTCGGGGCGCAGCTTGACGTTGCCCGGCGCATACACGCCATGCACGTTGCCAAACGAGGCCGCGATGGTCACGAACCCGAGCGGGGAAAGTGCCTCATAAGCCTTCAGCACATCTTCGGGCTGGGTGTAGAGATGCGCGTTATCGGCACCATCATCAAGGTCATGGCCAACACCGTCTTCCTCGCCGCCGGTAACCCCAAGCTCGATTTCAAGCCCGATGCCCAGCGGCGCCATGCGGCGCAGGAAGCGGGCGCATTCGGCAATATTGTCTTCCAGCGGTTCAGCCGAAAGGTCGATCATGTGCGAGGAGAACAGCGGGCGGCCGGTTTCCTTCACCGCCTCTTCGCTGGCATCGATCAGGCCTGAAATCCAGGGCAGCAGCTTGCGGTCGGCATGGTCGGTATGCAGGATCACGCACACGCCGTAAGCCGCGGCCACGGTATGGACATGACGGGCCGCCGCCACAGCACCCAGCACACGGGCCTGATCGGCATCCTTCATGCCCTCGCCCGCATAGAACCGCGCGCCACCGTTGGAAAGCTGGATGATCACATCCGCCCGGTTGCGCGCCGCCGCCTCGAGCACCGCGTTGATGCTGTCGGTGCCCACCACGTTGACCGCTGGCAGGGCATAGCCCTCATCGCGGCAGGTCTCGACAAGGCGGCGGTAATCCGCACCCGTTACGACGCCGGGGCGCAGGCCCAGGCGGCTCGAAGCGGTGTGTGCTGTATTGGTCATGTCGTTCCTCTATTGCCTGTTCTTGTTGTTATGCAATCGATGAAATACTGCTCACCAGGTCTTGGTCTGGTAATCGTGGTGGCCTTCCACAAACCGGATGGTGCCGGATTTGGAGCGCATGACCAGCGAATGCGTGACCGTGCGGATGCCGCTACGGCGGATGCCGTGGAGCAACGCCCCGCCCGTCACCCCTGTTGCGGAGAAC